>CANPXL010000001.1 GCA_947586055.1 uncultured Acetatifactor sp.
ACGGCCGTTTTCCGCTGGCTGGAAGACGAGTCGGAGAATCCGGATACCTAAAATAAATATAAATTTCTAAACCGTTTATTGACTTTTACAGACAGGTTTGAGATAATACAAAAGATGTTAAAAAATGTAAGCCCTGCGCCAGTGGGATTTGATGGCAGGAAGACTTAACAAAAATATTTTAAGGAAAGAGGTAAAAGAGATGGCAGAACTGAATTTGACAAAGTACGGCATCGCCGGCACCACCGAGATCGTACACAACCCTTCTTTTGAGATGCTGTATGAAGAGGAGACCAAACCCGGTCTGGAGGGTTATGAAAAAGGCCAGGTCAGCGAACTGGGCGCCGTGAACGTTATGACCGGTATCTACACCGGACGTTCTCCCAAAGATAAGTACATCGTCATGGACAAAAACTCGAAGGATACCGTATGGTGGACCACCGAGGGATACAAGAACGACAACCACCCCATGACGGAAGAGACATGGGCGGTGGTGAAGAAGCTTGCGCAGGAGGAACTGTCCAACAAGAGACTTTTCGTCGTGGACGCTTTCTGCGGCGCTAACAAGGATACCCGTATGGCAGTCCGCTTTATTGTCGAGGTTGCATGGCAGGCTCACTTTATCAAGAACATGTTCATTCAGCCTTCCGAGGAAGAACTTAAGAACTTCGAGCCCGACTTTGTTGTGTACAACGCTTCCAAGGCAAAGGTGGAGAATTACAAGGAGCTGGGTCTGAATTCCGAGACCTGCGTTGCTTTCAATATCACCAGCCGCGAGCAGGTTATTATCAACACCTGGTACGGCGGAGAGATGAAGAAGGGAATGTTCTCCATGATGAACTATTACCTTCCTCTGAAGGGCATCGCTTCCATGCACTGCTCTGCAAATACAGACATGAACGGTGAGAACACCGCTATCTTCTTCGGACTTTCCGGAACCGGCAAGACGACCCTTTCTACCGACCCCAAGCGTCTGCTGATCGGCGACGACGAGCACGGCTGGGATGACAACGGCGTGTTCAACTTCGAGGGCGGCTGCTATGCAAAGGTTATCAATCTGGACAAAGATTCCGAGCCCGACATTTACAACGCCATCAAGAGGAATGCGCTTCTGGAGAACGTGACTCTGGACGCAGACGGGAAGATCGATTTCAACGACAAGAGCGTTACCGAGAATACCCGTGTTTCCTATCCGATCAACCATATTGAGAAGATCGTTCAGCCCGTTTCCGCAGGACCTGCCGCAAAGAACGTGATTTTCCTGTCGGCGGATGCATTTGGCGTGCTGCCTCCCGTGTCCGTACTGACTCCCGAGCAGACGCAGTATTACTTCCTGTCCGGCTTTACGGCAAAGCTGGCCGGCACGGAGCGCGGTATTACCGAGCCTACTCCTACCTTCTCCGCATGCTTCGGTCAGGCGTTCCTGGAGCTGCATCCCACAAAGTATGCAGAAGAACTGGTAAAGAAGATGCAGGCAAACGGCGCAAAAGCATATCTGGTGAACACCGGATGGAACGGCACCGGAAAGCGTATCTCCATCAAGGATACCCGCGGCATCATCGACGCAATCCTGAATGGCGATATCGCCAAGGCGTCCACGAAGAAGATTCCTTACTTCAACTTTGAAGTTCCCACCGAGCTGCCCGGAGTTGACACCAACATTCTGGACCCTCGGAATACTTATGCGGATGCTTCCGAATGGGAGACAAAGGCAAAGGATCTGTCGCAGAGATTCATCAAGAACTTTGCAAAGTATGAGAGCAACGACGCCGGCAAGGCACTGGTGGCTGCAGGCCCTCAGCTGTAAGAAAAACAGAACGGCGGTTTAAGCCGTGAGCCACAGACGGCGGGAAATCGTGTCAGAACGGTTCCCGCCGTCTGTTTGATACCGGAGACTTTTCGGCCCGCAGCGGAACACGGCATTCCGGCAAGCGAAAAAATGTTTCGGCTCCTGTTGAGACAGGCGGAGTGAAAAAGGAGGATCAATGGAGACTAGTGTGAAAAATCACACTGATGTGCTGATTTTTCACACGGGAATTTGTGTCGGAGCGTCACAAATTCCCCTGATGGCAGACGCGAATTTGAGATTCGCGTCGCCCCGTCGCGTAAACGCTCCGGAATGGAGACTAGTGTGAAAAAACAGGCGTTTAATCCTTATCTGCCGTCCTGGGAGTACATTCCCGACGGTGAACCTTATGTATTTGGAGACAGGGTGTATATTTACGGATCTCACGACAGGTACAACGGATATGTTTTCTGTCTTGGCGACTATGTCTGCTGGTCCGCGCCGGTGGACGACCTTGGCAGCTGGCGTTATGAAGGCGTGATCTATCCGAAAACTTCTGACCCGCTGAACCGGGATGGAAAAATGTGTCTGTATGCTCCGGACGTGACGGTGGGACCGGACGGGAGATATTATCTCTATTATGTGCTGGATCATGTTTCCGTGGTGTCCGTTGCGGTCAGCGACACGCCTGCAGGGAGATATGAGTTTTACGGATATGTGCGCCATGCGGACGGAACCCGTCTTGGGGACAGGGAGGGGGATCAGCCCCAGTTTGACCCCGGCGTCCTGACGGAAGGAAAGAAGACCTATCTTTATACGGGATTCTGCGGGCGCGGAGACAAGTCCCGGAAGGGTTCCATGGCGGCGGTGCTGGGCGAGGATATGCTTACCATTCAGGAGGAACCCGTATTGGTTGTGCCCGGCTGTGAGTATGCGCAGGGGACCGGCTTTGACGAGCATCCTTTTTTTGAAGCGTCTTCGATCCGGAAAAACAACGACACCTATTACTTTGTGTATTCCTCGTCTGTCATGCATGAACTGTGTTACGCCGTCAGTAAGAATCCTACATCCGGATTTACCTACGGCGGGGTGCTGGTCAGCAACTGTGATCTTCATATCGATACCTATAAGCCGGCGTCGCAGCCCATGGCGTATGGGGCGAATAACCACGGAAGCATTGTAAAGATCGGGGAGCAGTGGTACATCTTTTACCACCGCCACACAAACGGAACCTGGTACAGCAGACAGGGCTGCGCGGAGCCGATAGAGATTCTGGCGGACGGCAGTATTCCCCAGGTGGAAATGACATCCTGCGGATTAAACGGCGGGCCTCTTGCAGGAAAGGGGGAGTATCCGGCGTACATTGCATGCAATCTGTTCTGCGACCAGCAGTCCGCCTACGTGGGCGGAGACCGGTTCCCGAAGGTCATGCAGGACGGCAGAGACGGCGATGAGGAGCCGGGTTATATCGGAAACATACAGGACTCCGCCACGGCGGGCTTTAAATACTTTGACTGCAGGGACGTAAAGGAGATACAGATCAAAGTCAGAGGGTACGCAGACGGCGTCTTTGAGGTGCGCACAGCCTGGGACGGCGAGCCGCTGGCTTCGATCCGGGTGCAGTATTCCAACGTCTGGGAGGAATACTCTGCCCCTGTGAATCTGCCGGACGGGAAACAGGCGATTTATCTCACCTATCGGGGAGGCGGAAACGCGAGTCTGCTTTCTTTTGCGTTGCGGTAAGCGCATCGTAAGCTTTGCCGGACGGATGAGAAAGACAGGAGCGGTTTACAGAAAATGTCACGGGAAACAGTAATAATGAATCGGGATCTTTTCCCGAAAAGGAGGTTATATGGCTGTCGGCAATTTTGAATTTTACTCACAGTGTCTGAGAAGAAACGTATCGTTTCGGGTGATCGTGCCAAACGACGGAGACGGGGCGGATGCGGCGCCCATGAAAACGCTGATGCTTCTGCATGGCTACAACGGAGGATATTCCGACTGGCTGTGGAACGGCAGTATTGTGGATCTCGCCCAGGCCCATCATCTCTGCATCGTTCTTCCGAACGGTGAAAACAGTTTTTATCTGGACGGGGAAGCGACGGGAAGACAGTACGGAACCTACGTGGGGGATGAGCTGCTGCGGTATGTACGAAAGACATTCCGGCTGTCGGACAAAAGAGAGGACACTTATGTGGCGGGTTTTTCCATGGGAGGATTCGGAGCCATCCATACAGCCAGCCAGTTTCCGGAAAATTATGGAGGTGCGGTCGCGCTTTCTTCCGCGCTTCTGATCGGGGGAATTGATTCCATGAAGCCCGGCGACGACAACGGGGTCGCAAATTATGAATATTACCGGCTGATGTTCGGCGATCCGGCCACGGCAAAAGACCGTGATGTGAATCCGGAAAAACTGCTGCGGGAACTTACAGCCGCCGGAAAGGAGACGCCAAAGTTCTATGTCGCCTGCGGAGAACAGGATTTCCTCGTGAATCCGAACCGCCGGTTTAAGGCATTCCTGGAAGAACAGGGAATCGAGCACTGCTATCAGGAGGGACCGGGAGAGCATAATTTTGAATACTGGAACCGCCATATTGGCCCGGGCATTTGCTGGGTGCTGGAAAACTGCGGGAAAAAGGCCTGAAAAAGAGGTGAATTCCAAATTTTACTGTTGTAATATCCAAAAAGATTGGCTATAATAAGAGTAACCTGAAATGTGCGATAACTCCTGTTTATTTTTGAACCTACATTTACTTTAAACGGGATTCCTATATTGCCGGTCGGCTGTCAAGCCCTCACTCGGCGGCAAAACCGCGGAGGATTGGAAGGGAAGGCAAAAGCCCGGCTGCGGTGACCCACCTGGCGTTGCTAGGAGTCAAAGAACAGGAGGCGGCATTTTGGGGTTATAGACAGAAGAAAAGGGCAGTCCTGAGGGACTGCCCTTTTAGATAGCCGGAGGGATTGGAAGTTGAAGAATGGATGGGGTCTGAACAAAGCCCAGAGAATGCAGATGAAGGCGTTTGTCTGTCTTCTGGGGATCGCGCTGATTGCGGCGCTTGCCGCGGGAAAACTGTTTTCGGCACACAGAGAGCCGCAGGAGGAAGGGGCCTGTGAAACGGCGCGTCCGGAGACGCCGCACGTTCCGGTGATTCAGGTGTTAAAAAACGTCTGGATTCTGGAGGACGGGGCGGATGCGCTTTTGGTTTTCCGGGACGGGCAGCGGGAATCGTATCCCTGGGGAAACGCAAGGGGAGAGACGCAGGGACGTCTTCGGGAGCAGGTGGCCGATGTGGAACTTACCGACGGCGCCGTTACGTCCGTGAAGGTAAAAGAGGAAAAAATTAACGGCAGGATCTTGGGCGCGGACGATAACGGGGTCGAGGTGGAGGGATACGGCCGAGTGCTTCTTGCGCAGGACTGCAGGGGATATAAGCTTTACGGCGAACTGCAGATGTGCACGGTGAAGGATCTGAATTTCGGTTACGGGAATGCGGATCTTTGCATGGAAGACGGAAAAATCTGCGGAATCCTGATGGCCCGCGAGGAGGCTCCGGAGAAGATACGGGTTCTGATCAGGACGGGAAATTACGGCGGCAATTATCATGAAAAAGTCGTTCTGACGGCAGATACGGATTTTACGGTTACTTATGAGAAAGATGCGGCGCTTCAGACGGAAAGTTATGCCGCCGGACAGGAGTTTTCCGTGGATACCGGGAGCGGCTGCCTGACGGACGGGAGAGTGCGGATCGCCTCGGTCCTGCAGACGGGGAGGATTACATTGGAAAATGTGGAGAGAAGTCAGGGCCGCCCGGCATACCGGGGGCAGATGGAGCTGCTCCTGACCGATCAGGGGATTGTGGTGATCAACGAACTGCCGCTGGAAGAATATCTCTACAGTGTTGTGCCCAGCGAGATGCCGTCCGGCTATCCGGCGGAGGCACTGAAGGCACAGGCGGTCTGCGCCAGAACCTACGCCTGCGCCCACATCGCGCACGCGGGTTATCCCGGGTACGGCGCTCACGTGGACGACAGCACGTCCTATCAGGTTTACAACAATATTCTGGAGCAGGAGAGCACCACCGCGGCGGTGAAGGATACTTACGGGCAGATTCTCTGTGCGGCGGACGGATCGCCGGCATCCGTCTATTATTATTCCACTTCCTGCGGAGTCGGCAGCGACGAGACGGTGTGGAAGACGGCGGCGCCGCAGGAGCTTGACTATCTGAAATCAAAGCCGCTGTCCCGCTCGGCCATGGCGGCACAGACGGCGGCCATGGCATCCGGAGGCGAACTGCCGGAGGATGATATCGGCGAAAGACTGCGGGAGGAATCCGCCTTTGCGGAATTTATTTCTTCGGTCAACGAGGATGATTTCGAGTCGCAGGAAGGCTGGTACCGCTGGACCTGCACGGTGGATCCGGTAGACCCGGACCGCATTACGAAAGCACTGCGGGACAGATATAACGCAAATGAAAATCTGGTGCTGACGCTGCGGGACGGGAACTACGTCAGTGAAAAGATCCGGGATCTTGGAACCGTCAGGGACATTTACGTTGCAAAGCGGGGAAGCGGCGGCGTGGCGGAGGAACTTGTGATTGAGGGAAAAAACAGTACATATAAAGTCATTTCGGAGCATAATATTCGGTATGTGCTGAACAGCGGGACCGACAGGGTAAACCGTCAGGACGGAAGCGAGGTGGATTGTCCAACTCTGCTTCCCAGCGGTTTTTTTATCGTCACCACTGGCAAAAAGGACGGAAGTGTGGTAGCATATACTCTGACCGGGGGAGGGTTCGGCCACGGGGTTGGGATGAGCCAGAACGGCGCGGCCCGGATGGCCCGCGACGGATTCACCACCCGGGATATCCTTCTGTTCTTTTTTGAAGGATGCGAGATAAAAACGATCTATGAGGAGAAAAACGGGAATGGGGAAGCTATATAAGACCATCGGTGACATATCCGCTGAAATGCGGGGGAGAAACATCAGCGCTTATGCGGCGAGTATCGCCTTCTTTTTCTTCCTTTCCGTTGTGCCCATGCTGATCCTGATCTGCACGATCCTGCCGTACACGACTCTGACTGAGGAAAATCTCCTGACGGCCCTGACGGATCTGACGCCGGATATGGTTGACCCTCTGATCAAAAGCGTGGTGGAGGATGTGTATAACCGCTCCGCCGGCATACTGTCCGTTGCGGCCGTGGCAACCGTGTGGTCGGCGGCCAAGGGCGTCATGGCGCTGATGCAGGGGCTGAACGTGGTGAATGAGGTGGAGGACACCAGAAATTATTTCGTCATCCGCGCCATCGCTTCCTTTTACACGCTGGTCATGCTGGTGGTGGTGGTCCTGTCGCTGTTTCTCATGGTGTTCGGGGACCAGCTGGTAAACCTTGCCCTGCACCGGATCCCGCGGATGCAGGCGGTGGTGTCTTTTGCCATGAATTTCCGCTTTATCCTGGTCTGGGCCATTTTAACCGTTCTGTTCGCGGCCATTTACGCCTATGTGCCGGACCGGAAGCTGAAATTCCGGGAACAGATACCGGGGGCGGTGTTTTCCGCCGTGGTGTGGAGCATATTTTCCTGGGGTTTTTCTCTTTACGTAACTTATGGAAACTCCTACGGAATCTACGGGAGCCTTGCCATTATCATCATCGTTCTGCTGTGGCTGTACTTCTGTATGTACATCATGCTGATCGGCGCCTGCCTGAACCGGCATTTTCATCCCGACGGGCAATGAGCCGGGCGCGTGCCTGCGCCGGCAGAGGCCGGCCTGCGAAAGGGGAACTGTCTTTGCCGAATTTTTTTCTTGACATTTTATGTCTGTGTCAGTAAGATAAGAAATTAGTAAGACTGGTAAGAAGCAGAGAAACAAAGGCATGGATGGTGCGCAGTAGGGTTTCATTTTCCGACAGAGAGAGGAGGCCGCCGGCTGAAAGCCCCTCAGGTTCAGGTGAACGCCCGAAATTCCCACCGGAGCCGTCTCCGTGAACATACAGTAGCGGAGGACGCGGACGCGCGTTATGCGTAACAAAGAGCCTGCGGGCGGACGGAGAGCCTGCGGGAATCAGGGTGGTACCGCGGAGTGATTCGTCCCTTTCGGCAAGGGACGTTTTTTTATGGAATTATATGCACAGCAGAATGCAGAAAGAGGTCAAATATGAAAGAAAAGCTTCAGAAACTACTGGCGGAAGGGGAAGCCGCCATCTTACGCACAAAGAACGAAACGGAACTTCAGGAGGTCAAAGGATCCATTTTTGGCAAGCAGGGTGCGCTGACGGAACTTTTGAAGGAGATCCCCAGGCTGGCCGCCGATCTTCGGCCCGAAATGGGACGTGTGGTCAACGAGACCAAGGCAAAACTGAACAGCCTGATCGATTCCCGCAGGGAGGAACTGAAACTGAAGGCTGCGGAGGTCCCCGCGGATTTTGACTATACGATTCCCGGCGTCGCTCCCCTGATGGGAGGGCTTCATCCGATCACCCAGATGCGGTATGACCTGGACGACGCGTTCCGTTCCATGGGATTTGAGATCTATCAGGAGGACGATATCACAAGCGAATTGTATGCCTTTGACAAGCTGAACTTTCCGCCCAACCATCCTGCGAGAGAGAGCATGGATACCTATTGGCTGGAAGGGCATGACACGGGAGACGCGTCCCGCAAGCTCTGCCTGCGTCCCCATCTGACGGGCGGCAGTGTGCGGTACATGCAGACGCATAAGCCGCCGTACCGTTTTGTCTACCCCGGCAGGGTGTACCGGAACGAGACTACGGATGCCCGCCATGAGCGTGCATTCTTTCAGTATGAAGCCCTGATCGTGGACCGGGATTTTACCTTCACGGCCGGCAAGGTCATGATCAGGAGCATTCTCTCCAAGGTGTTCGGACGCGACGTTCCCGTGCGCATGAGAGCCGGCTTCTTCCCATTTGTGGAACCGGGCTTTGAGATCGACATGGGATGTCTGGTATGCGGCGGCAAGGGCTGCAGCGTCTGTAAGCATGTGGGCTGGATCGAGATCATGCCCGGAGGAACCCCTCATCCCAACGTGCTGCGGGCGGCGGGACTGGATCCCGACGAGTATACGGGATTTTATGTAAATATCGGACTGGACAGGCTGGTAATGATGCGCTACGGCGTGGACGACGTAAGGCTCTTCCACAGTGCGGATCTGCGGTTCCTGAAGCAGTTCCATTGATTTGAGGAGGTGAATCGAGATGAAAGTATCCCTGAATTGGCTGAGTGATTATGTGGCGCTGCCTGAGGACATGGATCTGAAGCAGCTTGCCTTTGACCTGACCATGTCCACAGTGGAAGTAGAGAGCGTCACGGAGCTGGCGCGTCAGTTTGACGGCATCGTGGTGGGCGAGATCCGTGAGGTGCTGCCGCATCCCAACGCCGACAGGCTCCGCGTCTGTAAGGTGGATATCGCGGACGGGCAGATTCATGACATCGTCTGCGGCGGCTCCAATCTTGCCGCCGGAATGAAGACGGTGGTGGCCTGCCCCGGCTCCTTCGTCCGCTGGCACGGAGAGGGAGAGCCTGTGGAGATTAAGAATACGAAGCTGCGCGGCGTGGCAAGCTTCGGCATGATCTGCGCTTCCGTAGAGGTGGGGCTTGCGGATCTTTTTCCCGCGCAGGAAGAGGCGGAGATCATGGATCTTACAGCCTTTGACGCGCCTGCGGGAACGCCGCTTGCCGAAGCGCTGGAGCTGGACGACGTGATCCTTGAGATCGATAACAAATCCATGACAAACCGCCCCGATCTCTGGGGACATTACGGGATTGCCAGAGAGATTTCCGCCCTCTATGATCTGCCGCTGAAAAAATTTGAGCCTTATGTGCCGGGAGAGGCGCCCGCCTTCCCCATTTCGATTGAGGATACCGACCGCTGCCCGCGCTATATCGGTGTCCAGATGGAGGGAGTCTGCGTCAGACCCGCGCCGTTTCTGATACAGAGCCGCATCTGGCGCGTGGGCATGAGACCGATCAACGCGCTTGTGGATATCACCAATTATGTGATGCTGGCGGTAGGGCAGCCCACGCACGTGTTTGACTCGGACAATATCACGGATTATATCTGCGTGCGCAGGGCCAAAAAGGGAGAGGAACTGCTCCTTCTGAACGACAAGACGCTTTCGCTTTCGGAGGACGATCTTGTGATCGCCGACAGCGACGGCGCCGTGGCGCTGGCCGGCGTGATGGGAGGGGCAAAGGATTCGGTGCTGCCCGATACGACGAAGGTGATTCTGGAGGTGGCGAACTTTGACGCCGCCGGCGTGCGGCGCACGGCGCTCCGTTACGACAACCGGACGGAAGCCTCCGCGCGTTATGAGAAATCCATCGACCCTGAGCGCTGCGATCTTGCGCTCTCCATGGCCATGGAGCTGTTTTCCGGGATTTATCCGTCCGTGAAGGTATGCGCCTATGCGGACCAATATCCCAGAAAGCTGGTGAAAAAGGAGCTGGACGTGGAGCTTGACTGGCTCAGCCGCCGGCTCGGAAAGCATATCCCCAACGAGGATATCCGGGCAAAGCTGGAGCTTCTGGGATTTGAGATCGAATTTACGGAAACCGCCATGCATATTGTGGTTCCCAGCTGGCGTTCCACCGGAGATGTGGGCATCAAGGCGGATATTATGGAGGAAGTGGCGAGAATGTACGGCTATGAGAACTTTGAGCCGACGTCCATTGTCACGAGCTTCGACGGGGCCATCAACCAGCTGGAGACCGATCTTATCCGGAGGATCAAGGAGTATCTGGCCTTCCGCTGCGGCCTGCAGGAGGTCTTCACCTATCCCTGGATGCAAGATGTTTATGTCAATGCGATTCTGAAGAACACGGAGGGCATCTTAAGGCTTTCCACGCCCCCGGCGCCGGACGAGAGCATGATACGGTCGTCGCTTCTGCCGAATCTCTGCCGCGCGGTGGCCGAGAACGAAAGGTATTTTCATGAATTCGGTATTTTTGAGGAGGCGCAGGTCTTTCAGGACGGGGGATACCGCGCGGTCTATGACGAAAGGGAAGAACTGCCCCGGCAGCGCCGCAACATTGCCGCCGCTTTCGCCGGGAATGCGGAGGACGTGTCGGGCCTGTTCCGCCGCGCCAAGGGCGTAGTGGAAAACATGTCCCGCATGACCCACATGGAGAGCCTGTCCTTCCGACGTATGGAAAAGCCTGTCTGGGCGGACGATACGGTATGGCTCAATCTTTATCTGGGGGACGAAAAGGTGGGAGATCTCGCGCTGCTCTCCCGGAAGGCGTCCATGGCTGCCGGGATCAAAAATCTTGCGGTGGTGTTCTTTGAGATAGACGCGGATTCGCTGAAGCCGCTGCGCTCCCGGACCAACGAGTTTCAGCATCTGGCGGAATACCCGCTGATCGATTATGACCTTTCCATGATGTTTGACAGAGAGATCAAGTGGGAGCAGATCAGCGCGTGCGCGCTGAAAAAGAAGAACCGCGAAAGCTTCCTGCAGGACGTTCAGTTTGTGGACGAATACAAGGGAGCGCAGATCCCAGCGGGAAAGAAGTCCGTCACCATCAGGCTGACCATCGGCTCGGCGGAGAAGACGCTGAAATCGGAAGAAATCGAAAAATGCGCGGACAGTGTGATCAGACAGCTGGAAAAAGAGCTGCAGGGGCAGCTTCGCAAATAGCCGGACACAAAGCAGGGCGCACAGGTATGTGCAGACAGGAGAGAGGATATGGAAAAGAAAAACTTATGGGAGACCTACAGCGCAAAGCAGATGAAGGAGCTGGAAAAGCTGAATCAGGAGTACAGGGATTTCCTGGACAACGGAAAGACCGAGCGGGAGTGCATCGACAGGATCGTCAATACCATTGAGGCGGAAGGATACCGGGAGCTGGAGACCCTGACAAAGTCCGGAACCAGACTGAAAAAGGGAGACAAGGTGTACAGCGTCTGGATGAACAAATCCATCGTCATGTTCCGCGTCGGATCCGAACCGCTTGAGAATGGCATGAATATTCTCGGCGCCCATATCGACAGCCCCAGGCTGGACGTAAAGCAGAACCCTCTCTACGAGGACGGCGGTTTTGCCTATCTCGACACGCATTACTACGGCGGCGTGAAGAAATATCAGTGGGTTGCCATTCCTCTGAGCCTTCACGGCGTGATCGTGAAAAAGGACGGCACCACGGTGGAGATCAATATCGGCGACAACGAGGACGATCCGGTGTTCTTTGTGTCCGATCTTCTGATCCATCTGGCCGGGGAGCAGATGGAGAAAAAAGCGTCCAAGGTCATCGAGGGCGAGGCGCTGGATCTGATCGTCGGCAACAGGCCCATTGTCATCGACAATAAGAAGGACAGGAAAGGCGAAGGGGAATCGGAGGAAAAGGAAAAGGCAAAAGAGGGCGTGAAGGCCGGCGTGCTGGATATCCTGAAAAAGACCTACGGCGTTGAAGAGGAAGATTTCATCTCCGCGGAGCTTGAGATCGTCCCCGCGGGAAAGGCGAGGGAATCGGGCCTTGACAGGAGCATGATCCTGGCCTACGGGCAGGACGACAGAGTCTGCGCGTTTACCTCCATGCGGGCCATGCTGGACGTAAAGGACTCCCGGCGAACCGCGTGCTGTATTCTGGTGGACAAGGAAGAGATTGGTTCCGTGGGCGCCACGGGTATGCAGTCCCGGTTCTTTGAGAACGCCGTGGCGGAGCTGATGAATCTCTGCGGCGGGTACAGCGAGCTTGGCGTGAGAAGATGTCTGGCGCACAGCTGTATGCTTTCCTCCGACGTCAGCGCGGGCTACGATCCGTCTTACGCATCCTGTTTTGAAAAGAAAAACGCGGCCTTTTTGGGCAGCGGCATGGTGTTCAACAAGTTCACCGGCTCCCGTGGAAAGAGCGGCTCCAACGACGCGAACGCGGAGTATCTGGCGCATCTGCGCAAGGTTCTTGACGAGAAAAAGGTGGGATACCAGACTGCGGAGCTGGGCAAGGTAGATATAGGCGGCGGCGGGACCATTGCATATATTCTCGCCCTGTACGGCATGAATGTGGTTGACAGCGGCGTTGCGGTACTGAATATGCATGCGCCCTGGGAAGCGACGAGCAAGGCGGACGTCTATGAGGCGTACCGCGGTTATATGGCCTTTGTGGAAGGGGCAGCAATGGAATGCTGAAAAAATCGGACTTTTATTTTGACCTGCCGAAGGAACTGATCGCGCAGGACCCTTTGCAGGACCGTTCTTCTTCCAGACTCCTTGTGCTGGACAGGGAGACGGGTGCGGTATCGCACCATGTATTCCGGGATCTCGTGGATTTTCTGGATCCCGGAGACTGTCTGGTGCTGAACGATACCAAGGTGATCCCGGCGCGGCTTCTGGGGGAGAGGGAGGAAACCGGCGGCAGGGTGGAAGTCCTTCTGTTAAACAGAAGGGAAGGCGACGTATGGGAGACCCTTGTAAAGCCCGGGAAAAAATGCAGGCCGGGCGCGAGGCTTTCCTTTGGAAACGGCCTTTTAAGAGCCGAGGTCATCGGCACGGTGGAAGAGGGAAACCGGCTGATCCGTTTTGCATACGATGGGATTTTTGAAGAGATCCTGGACCGGCTGGGGGAGATGCCGCTTCCCCCTTACATCACGCATAAACTGAAGGATAAGGATCGCTACCAGACAGTCTACGCCAGATACGAGGGCTCCGCCGCGGCGCCAACGGCGGGCCTGCACTTTACGGAGGAACTGCTGGAGCAGATCCGCGGCAGAGGCGTGAAGATCGTTTTTGTGACCCTTCATGTGGGGCTTGGGACGTTCCGGCCCGTGAAGGAAGAAAATGTGACGGACCATCACATGCATTCGGAGTTTTACCGGGTGTCCCCGGAGGCGGCCGGAGAGATCAACGCCGCGAAGCGGGCGGGAAAGAGAGTGATCTGTGTGGGGACAACCGCATGCAGGACGCTGGAGAGCGCCGCGGACGAAACGGGCGAGGTAAGGCCGGGAAGCGGAAACACCCAGATTTTCATTTATCCCGGATACCGGTTCAGAGTGCTGGACGCCCTGATCACAAATTTTCATCTGCCGGAATCGACGCTGGTCATGCTGGTGTCGGCGCTGGCGGGCCGGGAAAACGTGCTGAACGCTTATGCGGAGGCCGTGAAAGAAAAATACCGGTTTTTCAGTTTCGGAGACGCGATGTTTATTGTTTCGCGGACAAGACCGGAAAAGGGAACATCATAAGGCGAAAGCGGCAATCAAAAACATGCCGCAGGGAAAAAGGAGGCGGCCGAAAGATGGAAGAGAGAAGAAAAAACAGACGCACGAATATGCCGGAGAAACTCAAGATTCGGAAGCTGGGCAGCAACCTGCACGAAAATGAGGTGGAAGTGCAGGTTCTTGACGTCTCAAAGACCGGCATCGGGTTTTCCTGCAGCGAGGTGCTGCAGATCGGAGAGGTGTATGAATCCTTCATGCCTATCTGGACCAAGGAGGTGCTCCACGCCTTTATGCAGATTGTAAGGATCGAACTGCTGGGAGATTCCTATACCTACGGGGCGCTGTTTATCGGCATGCCGGAGATCGATCTTGCGAGGATCGAGGTATTTCAGACTGTCAATGAAAACCGGAAATAGTGCGGCACGGCGAAATAAGATAATAATAACGGCGGCGGCATCCGTTCTCCTGGCGGCGCTCTATGCGGTCATTTTCGGATTTTCGGCGCAGGATGCGGAACAGTCCGGCTCCTTAAGCCTGCGGATCTCCGAGAGCGCTGTGGAATTTCTCAATTCCCTGACGGGAGGAAACTGGAGCAGGCAGTTCCGGGATGAGATGGCGCTATATTTTGAGCACCCCATCAGAAAGATGGCTCATTTCGGGGAATATACCTGTGTGGGGATTCTGGTGTACCTGATCTGGAGACCCTGGATGAAGCGGGGAAAAAGGCTGTATCTTCTGACCGTTGTATGGGTATTTATCTCCGGAGCATGCGATGAATTCCATCAGCTTTTTGTGCCGGGCCGCTACGGGGGCCCCGCGGATGTATGTCTCGATACCTGCGGCGGCATTTTCGGCCTTCTGCTCTGCATTGCGGCGGAAATGCTGTACCGGCATCTGCGCCGGAAAAAAGACGGGGCAAAAGCCGGGGGCAGGGAATGACTTTCGCGGGAACTCATCCGGGGATATGTACCGTATAGCCGGCTTCCGCAAGCAGCCCTGCGCCTTCTTTCAGAGAGGACTCCTGATAAAATTCGATTCTCAGGACGCCGTCCTCGGATTCCCTGTTGTGGGAAATGGAGATGTTCTTGATGTTCAGCTGGCGGTTTGCCAGAAGCGTGACGATATGCGCCAGCGAGCCCGCGCGGTCCGCAATGTCCACGTTGACGCGGAAGGAGCGCTTGATGGGACCGCTGGAGAGATCCGCAAAAGAGTCCCGGTAGGTTCTCGCGCTGTCAAAGAGCCGATAAAGTTCGTCCGCGTCGCTTCGGTCCACGGCGTCCTTAAACTCTGTCAGCGTCTGAATGTAGCGGGAGAGCAGAGCGGAAATATTGTCTCTGTTGGCCAGACAGATCTGCTGCCACATCACGGAAGAGGAAGAGGCAATCCGGGTGATATCCTTAAATCCGCCGGCCGCCACCATGCGCATCAGTCCGTCCGGAGAATCGCTCTGCCGGATCAGGTTGACCAGGGACGCGGCTGCCACATGGGGCAGATGGCTGATGGCTGCGGTCACATAGTCGTGCTGCCGGCAGTCCAGCACCAGAGGAATGGCGCCGAGCCCCGCGACAAGCGCCCGGAAGGCTTCTATCCTTTCCGGCGGCACAAGGGGAGAAGGCGTCAGGATATAGTATGCGTTTTCCAGCAGAGAAGCCTTGGAGTTTACGAATCCCGTGCGCTCGCTTCCGGCCATGGGGTGGCCGCCGATAAAGCGGTTCTCCAGACCTGCCAGACGGACGGCCTCATGAATCCCGGATTTGACGCTTCCGACGTCCGTCAGCACGCAGGAGTCGGAAAGCACTTTTCCCACGGCAGACAAATTATCGTCGTTTCTCTGTACGGGGGCGCAGAGAAAAAGGTAATCGCAGGGGAGAAAAGCCTCATTGATCTCTTCGGAGACGATGTCGACGACCCCTTCTTTTTTCGCAAGGGACAACGATTCTTTATTCACATCGTACGCGATGATCGCTGTGTCGGGATAAAACTGTCTGAGCGCTCTGGCGATGGAGCCGCCGATCAGGCCGAGACCGATGAAGCCGCAGGTCAGATGGGACATATTCGGATACCTCGTTTCCTGGGCTGCCCGGGGGAATCAGCCCCGGCAGCAAATTTCTGAATGATTCTCCGATACTATACCACTTTAAAGCGCGAAAGTCAACAGAAACAGAAAAAATGTGAAAAACATCTAATAACGGGTTGTAAAAGCGCTCTTTTTTTAGTAAAATGTCATTATGGGAACCGATGAGTCCGGACAAGGACAGGACAATATCCCCAAAATCATATAAGTCGGAGGAATCTCAATATGAAAGTTTACACAACTGACAGGATTCGCAACGTGGTACTCCTTGGACACGGCGGAAGCGGTAAGACCAGTCTTGCGGAAGCGATGGCTTACCTGTCCGGCATCACCTCCAGAATGGGAAAGGTGGCGGACGGAAATACCATCAGCGATTACGGCAGAGAGGAACAGAAGCGCGGTTTTTCCGTCAGCGCCTCCGTGATCCCCGTGGAGTGGGAGGGCTGTAAGATCAATATTATAGATACCCCGGGTTATTTTGACTTTGTGGGCGAAGTGGAAGAGGCGGTCAGTGCGGCCGGAGCGGCGGTCATCGTGGTAAACGGGAAATCCGGCATCGAAGTGGGGACCCAGAAGGCGTGGGAGCTGTGTGAGAAGTATAAGCTGCCCCGGATTATCTATGTCTCCAATATGGATGTGGACAACGCCTCCTTCCGCCAGGTGGTGGAGGACATGACGGCGGCCTACGGAAAGAAGATGGCTCCCTTCCATCTTCCCATCCGCGAGAACGAGAAATTTGTGGGTTACGTGAACGTTGTGACGGAGACCGGAAACCGCTGGCAGGGAAAGGATGTGGTCCCCTGCGAGGTGCCCGAGTACAATAAGGCAAATCTGCAGATCTGCAGGGATACGCTGATGGAAGCGGTGGCCGAGACAAGCGAGGAAATGATGGAGCGCTATTTCGGCGGGGAGACCTTCTCCGAGGCGGAGATCCGCGCCGCTCTTAAGACCAACGTCTGCGACTGCAGCATCGTGCCCATGACCATGGGATCCAACACGCTCTGTCAGGGCGTCTACACGCTGCTGGACGATATCGTGAAATATATGCCGAGCCCCGAGAACCGCAAGGTGGCGGGAATCAACCTGAAGACGAACGAGATCTACAACGCGGACTATGATTTCTCGAAGGCAAAATCCGCGTATATCTGGAAAACTATTGTGGATCCCTTCATCGGCAAGTATTCTCTGATCAAGGTAAATTCCGGCGTGCTTAAGACGGACGACCTGATCTACAACGTGGATAAGGATATTGAGGAGAAGATCGGCAAGCTGTATGTGCTTCAGGGCAACAAACCCATGGAAGTGCCGGAGCTGCATGCGGGCGATATCGGCGCGCTGGCGAAGCTGTCCGGCGCGCGCACCGGCGACAGCCTGTCCACCAAAGCGTGCGCCATCAAATTCGGAAAGTTTGAGATTTCGACGCCGTATACCTACATGCGCTATAAGCCGAAGAACAAAGCCGATGTGGATAAAATCTCCCAGGCGCTGCAGAAGATTACCCATGAGGATCTGACGGTCAGGACGGTAAACGATTCCGACAACCGCCAGATGCTGCTTTACGGCATGGGCGACCAGCATCTTGAGATCATTGCGAGCAGGCTTTTAAACGAGTACAGGGTAGAGGTGGAACTGACGCGTCCCAGAATTGCCTACAGGGAGACCATTAAAGGCAATTCCGACGTGGAATACAAATATAAGAAACAGTCCGGGGGCCACGGTCAGTATGGTCATGTAAAAATGCGTTTCAGTCCCTCCGGCGATCTGGAGAAGCCTTATGTATTTGAACAGGAAGTGGTAGGAGGAGCGGTGCCGAAAAACTACTACCCGGCGGTGGAGAAGGGCTTGCAGGAGTCCGTCCAGAGGGGGCCCATGGCCGCCTATCCCGTGGTTGGCGTGAAGGCCGTGCTCTACGACGGCTCCTATCACCCCGTTGATTCGTCGGAGCAGGCGTTCAAGGTGGCGACCGTTCAGGCGTTCCGGAAAGGATTTATGGAGGCGAAGCCCGTTCTCCTGGAGCCCATTGCGTCCCTGAAGGTCACGGTACCCGATGCGTATACCGGCGATGTCATGGGGGATCTGAACAAGCGCAGGGGCCGCGTCCTCGGCATGAATCCCATGGCGGGCGGAAAGCAGGTCATCGAGGCGGATATTCCCATGAGCAGTCTGTACGGTTACTGTACGGATCTCAGGTCCATGACCGGAGGCAGAGGGGAGTATACCTATACATTCGCGCGCTATGAGCAGGCGCCTTCGGACGTACAGGAGAAGGAAGTGGCCGAGCGGGCGGCGAAGGTAGCGGAGAACAGCGGCGAGGAATAGGCTTCGCCGGTTCCAGGCAATTTTGGCGTGTTTCGCTCCTGACAGGTCTTGACAGGATATCATAAAACGGATAAAATGAGTAAAGTTTTATGACACATCCGGAAGGAAGACGAAGCAGAGCAGCCGCAGGAGGCCGGTCCCGTTCCAGATCAAAAAGAGGATACAACCCCTTCGTCTTTCGGTGACGGAGGGGTTATATTTTGCACAGTCAAAAAAAGGAACGGTGCAAAAAAGAGAGGAGACGGACTTATGGCAGTACCTTACAACCACCATGAGGTGGAAAAAAAGTGGCAGGATATCTGGGACGAAGAGAAGGCGTTTGCAACATCCGACGATTATTCCAAGCCGAAGTATTACGCGCTTGTGGAATTCCCGTACCCTTCGGGACAGGGGCTTCATGTAGGCCATCCGAGGCCCTATACCGCGCTGGATATCGTGGCCAGAAAGCGCAGGATGCAGGGCTATAACGTGCTTTATCCCATGGGATGGGACGCCTTCGGGCTTCCCACGGAGAATTACGCCATCAAGAACCATATCCATCCTAAAATCGTGACGAAAAACAATGTGGAACGCTTTAAAAACCAGCTCCATTCTCTCGGATATTCCTTTGACTGGGAGAGAGAAGTGAATACCACCGATCCGGAGTATTACAAATGGACCCAGTGGATTTTCCTGAAGCTGTTTAAGGCGGGGCTGGCCTATAAAACCGAGATGCCCATCAACTGGTGTACTTCCTGCAAGGTGGGCCTTGCCAACGAGGAAGTGGTAAACGGCGTCTGCGAGCGTTGCGGCTCCGAGGTGATCCGCAAGGTCAAGAGCCAGTGGATGTTGAAGATCACGGAATACGCCGACAAGCTGATCCAGGGACTGGATACCGTGGATTATATCGAGCGCGTCAAGGTTTCTCAGAGAAACTGGATCGGCAAGTCCCAGGGAGCGGAGGTGGATTTCCCCATCACAGGAAAGGATGACAGACTGCGCATTTACACCACGCGTCCCGACACCCTGTTCGGCGCCACCTATATGGTCGTTTCCCCGGAACATCCGCTGATCGAGAAGTATAAGGATGAGATTAAAAATTACGACGCGCTTGTGGCGTACCGGGAGCAGGCGGCGAAGAAATCCGATTTTGAGAGAACGGAGCTGGCAAAGGATAAGACCGGCGTACAGATCGAGGGCCTGACCGCCACGAACCCCGTAAACGGCAGAACGATCCCCATCTGGATCTCGGACTATGTATTGATGACGTACGGAACCGGCGCCATCATGGCGGTGCCGGCGCATGACGAGAGAGACTGGGATTTCGCAAAGAAATTTGGCCTTCCCATCATAGAGGTGGTGGCGGGCAGTCCCGTCAGCGTCCAGGAGCAGGTGTACACGGATGTGGCGGTGGGAACGATGGTCAATTCCGACTTCCTGAACGGCCTTTCCGTGGAAGAGGCAAAGAAAAAGATCATCGCCTTTCTGGAAGAAAAGGGGATCGGCCACAGCAAGACCAACTTTAAGCTGCGAGACTGGGTGTTCTCCAGACAGCGCTACTGGGGCGAGCCCATTCCCATCGTAAAGTGTGAGAAATGCGGCTTCGTACCTCTGGACGAGAGCGAGCTGCCGCTGATGCTTCCGGAGGTGGAGAGCTATGAGCCCACCGACAACGGCGAATCCCCTCTGGCCGCCATGGAAGACTGGGTGAACACTACCTGTCCCTGCTGTAAGGGCCCCGCAAAGCGGGAGACGGACACCATGCCCCAGTGGGCGGGTTCCTCCTGGTATTTCCTGCGCTACACGGATCCTCACAACAAGGAGGCGCTGGCGGGGAAGGAGGCGCTGGAATACTGGATGCCTGTGGACTGGTACAACGGCGGTATGGAGCATACCACGCTGCATCTGCTGTATTCCCGGTTCTGGCACAGGTTCCTTTATGATCAGGGATACGTGCCCTGTCCTGAGCCTTATCAGAAGCGTACCAGCCACGGCATGATCCTTGGCTCCAACGGCGAGAAGATGTCAAAATCCAGAGGAAACGTGGTGAATCCTGACGACATTGTCCGGGATTACGGCGCGGATACCCTGCGGACTTATGAGATGTTCATCGGCGCCTTCGATTTAAGCGCCGCATGGAGCGAGGACGGCGTAAAGGGCTGCCGGAGATTTCTGGAGCGCGTCTGGAAGCTAGGGGACATCCTGACGGAGGAAGAGGGCTACAGCGCGGATCTGGAGACAAAAATGCACCAGACTGTGAAAAAGGTTTCCGGCGATTATGAAACATTAAAATATAATACCGCCATTGCGGCCATGATGTCCCTGCTGAACGAGTTTTATAAGAAAAACGCGGTGACGCGGGGAGAGTACAGGACATTGCTGATCCTGTTAAACCCCGTTGCGCCCCATATCACGGAGGAACTGTGGCAGACGGCGGGATTTGAGGGAAGGCTGTATCAGGCAAAATGGCCGGAGTACGACGAGGCAAAGACCGTGGAGAGCACCGTGGAGATCGGCGTCCAGATCAACGGAAAGATGCGGGCCGCGATCACGGTGCCGAAGGATGAGGAAAAGGATAAGGTCATCGCCGCCGCAAAGGAGGCGCTGGGAGAAAAGCTGACCGGAACCGTGGTCAAAGAGATCTTTGTGCCCGGAAGACTTGTGAATATTGTGGTGAAATAACAGACTGCGGCGGGCCGAGGGCCTGCCGCACCGTTATTTTCCGAATACTTTGGCCTTTTCCAGGATGTTGTCAATCTGTTTTAACTCATCCTGATTGCTGTATTTCCGGATGGCGGCGATGGCCGCGCCCATTTCCTGGGGAGTGAAGGTCAGATTCTCCTGCTTTGCCCGCGCCATCATGGGAAGCAGGGAGGTCATCAGCTCCCGCTGGCTTTTGCCCTGGCTCTCCTGAAACATCTGCCCGAGAAAATCCAGTTTCTTTCCCGGAATGTCCTTCACCAGAGGGTCCGACATCCATGCCGGTCTGTTTTCACTGCTCATATTTTCGCTGTTCATAAAACATCACACCTTTCCGTTTTTTCCGCCGATGCGGATCTGCGTCCGATACGCGGGACGGTTACGTTTTGTCCGGCGCTTGACCGTCGCCGGGGGAGGCTTGGAACATCTGGAACATCTGCATGGCGGAGGTAAGATCGACGCCCTGAAACATGTCTTCGGGACGGCTTCCTTCTCCCATGCCCTCCGGGAAGAGATCTTTCAGCATATCGGCCATCGCCATCATTTCCTTCATGCGGGACATACTGTTCAGGAAACCCTTCAGGTTTTCAATCCACACCCGCTCCTTCGGCCCGCTGAAAGGGAGCAGTTCGTCCAACAGCTCCAATATTCCGTCCCGGTCCCGATCAGGCAGGCTGCCGTCGAAAAAGGCGGCGGGGGACAGGGTACAGCGGCTTTCCGTAAACAGGGGGCGTCCGGGAAAACGCTGGAGAAACTGTAGAGTGTACTGCAGCTCGGAAACCTTGATGCAGACGGCAAGCACGCTCTGTTGTTTCGGGGGGAGACAGGGGAGGAATATTTTCATCATCCGCATGTGGTCGTTAGTCAGCAGCCGGTCAAACGCGGCGATTTTTTCCTTTCCCTTCTCGTCCATAATGAAACCATACCTTTCCCGTCAGACAGCGACGGCTTCACTGTTTTATAGTATGTTCCCAAACGCGCACTTATGTGTTTCCTTCCGTTTTCTGCGCACGGAGGGGCACAGGCCCCTGATGGAGTCTGTGCCCGCTGCGCCGTCACTTATCCGCCGGCTTTAGTTGTTGCATCCGCAGCCGTTGCCGCCGCAGACACTGGAGAGCAGCAGGATGATGACCAGCCATTCGCAGCAGCTTCCGCCGTTGTTGAACAGGCTGATGCCATTGTTGCCGCATCCGCATCCGCTGCCGCTGCGTCCGAACCCGTTGCCGTTCAGGAAGAACAGCAGGAGAAGGATCCAGATCCAGCTGGAGCAGCCCCCGTTGTTGTTTGCGGTGCTGATGCCGTTGCAGGAATCGTTGCATCCGCAGTTGGTAGCAGTTAAATCGCTCATTTTGAATGCCTCCATTGATTTTTATGGTTTATTGTATGCGCCCCGGCCTGTCAATGTTTCATGATAAAAAATGTTTCCTTTTTCCTGGGTTTTTTGTCCCGGTTTTCGGATTTTCTTGAAGCGGGAAAAGGTTCATGGTATAATAATTCTGTAGATGCGGCGCTTCCTTTTCTGCGCTGGTGGTATAATACAAATAAAAAAAAACAGTATGCGCCGCAGTTTCAGTTTGAAGGAATGAATATGACACAGACGGACTATACGGTGGAGGGAAGGCATTTCCGGACAAAGAGCGATTACGCCCGCGCCCTGCACGATAAGCAGATCATGGAGCGGCTCCGCGGGGAAACCGATCTGCAGGACAGACGACAGCTTGAGAGACTAAAAAAGGACCTCGAAAGCGGAAAATATAAGTTTTTTACACTTCTGGGGCAGGATTTTCTGGAAGAGGTGGAGGGGTACATACAAAACGCCGGCGGAAACAGTAAAAAGAAACTGGAGGAAGAAGCCAGAAAAGAACTGAACAGACAGAACCGCCGGAGAAAACAGATCGCTGTGGTATGCGGCCTTGTGGCGGCGGGGTGCATGATATATCTGGGAGTTTATTCCTACCAAAGCAAAAGATCCGCCGACTCCTACGAGGAAGCGCGCCGGATAAAGGACGGGACGGAGCGTCCCACTGTGGCTCCGGAAGCGACGCCGCAGTTTACGCTGGACGGAAAGCAGCCCGAGAAGGAAGTGCTGGATGAATATAAAAATTTGGTAAATAAGTACAAAAGGCTAATCGGATGGGTTAAAGTTGACGATACAAATATAGATTATCCCGTCATGCAGACGGACAACAACGATTATTATCTGTCCCATAATCCGGATCAGGAGGCGGACAGAAACGGCGCGGTCTTTCTGGATAAGGACTGTGATGTTTTAAAACCCAGCACAAACCTGATTCTGTACGGCCATCACATGCGAAGCGGCATGATGTTCGGACAGTTGGACCGCTATGAAAAGGAATCTTTCTGGGAGGAACACCCTTACATACAGTTTGATACCATATACGAGAAGGGAACCTGGGAGGTCATGTATGTCTTCCGGTCCAGAGTGTACAGTCAGGAAGAGATCGTATTTAAATATTATCAGTTTATAGACGCGAACAGCGAGCAGGAGTTTGATTCCAATATGCAGGAGATGGCGGCCATGTCCCTCTATGACACGGGGGTGACGGCCAGCTACGGCGACCAGCTTTTAACGCTGTCCACCTGCGATTATGAGGAGACCAACGGGCGTTTTGTGGTAGTGGCGAAGAAAGTCGCAAAGGAGTAAGAACATGGCAGAAAAAGAAATCAAAAAAACCGTTCAAAAGGGAAGTACCGGAAAAAAGAGACGGTTAAAGCGGTCGGTGCGAAAGTCGCTGGGCGCTTTGTCCCTTGCGGCTGCCATTGCGGTGGCGGCGATCCCGGTGGAAAATCTTGAGGCGCAGCCCACAACCGCGTCCGACACGGACTGGGGGACTCTTGAAAAGAATATGCCGGGAGCAAGCGGCATACCTGAGGTGAAGGATGATGACAAGATTTATACGACGGGAGACGGAATTTTCCAGTTTGCTTATGTTGCGCCGGACGGCGGATCGGGAAATAAGGTAGCGGTTATACTTGGCTATGACAAGGACGGGTCTCTGCAAAACGGTGCGCTGACGATTCCCAATACCGTGGATGCTTATGCAAGACTTTCCGATAACCTTGGTACGGGAAACGGTTATACCGCCATCGGGAAGAGCGGATATTTCCTGTACTATAAAGTGGAAGAGCAGGAGAGCATTTCCGACGGGAATGTTCAGACGATAACGCATTATGAGCCCTGTTATTATGAGACGAAAAATAAATGGCAGTACGCCGATGGAAGTTCAGACACGGAACGGCCGCTGGAGAGTTTTTATTATTATCCCGACAATGAAGTGACACCGGACAAGGATCCGTTGCCGACTACGTCGCCTGACAATCAGTGGATTAAGGATATTGCCGTCCGCTATATCGGGAATCAGTATCTGGAGTCCGACGACAAGGGCGGATGGAAGGTTGCAGGTAGTGTAACGTACAGCAACAGAGAAACAAAAGGCATTTTTGCAAATGCCGGCAATATCGTGACCCTGAATGTGGGAGACCAGTTGAGCGGTATCGGGGATTACGCTTTTTATGGCTGCACCAACCTGAGCAGTATCACTTTAAACAATGGACTTAATACTATTGGTGTAGGAGCCTTTGCGGAATGTATCAACATGAACAGGGCGAATATCGACATTCATTCCATGGTCAGCGTGATCGGCGATTATGCGTTTTATCGCTGCAGGGCTCTGATGAATTTCGCACTTCCCAATCAGGTGCGTCAGATCGGTAATTCTGCTTTTGAAAACTGTGAAGCGCTGCAGTCCTTTACCATGGGTGTGGTAAATCCGGACGGGAGCCAGGAAAACGGTCTGTTAAACAGTCTGGGGTCTCACGTTTTCAAAAACTGCAAAAGCCTGAAAAATATCTGCTTCAGAAGCCAGTTCGATGAGAATGTTCCCCTGTCCACTTTCGAGGGATGCAACGCTTTGGAATTTATCGAGGTGGAGAACAGTACGATCGACTTTACAGAGGATGGCGCTTATAAATTTGAGAATTTTAAAGCGGACGTTCTTCCCACATTTTATTTTAAGGGGATCAAGGATTCCACGCTGCATAAGACGGCAACCGAGCATGAGGTTGCGTTCAGCTATTTTGACAATGCTCTTCAGAAAGATGTATATGAACTGACTGTAGACGGCATTGTGTATCGGGTGGATGATTCCGATAATCTGGTTTACTGTGACACCACGAATCACCTGAATTTCCCGGAGACGGTGTCGCTTCCCGACAACATTGGACCGAATCACATCCGTGTGATCGATACATCTACTTTTCAGAACCGCTGTGAGCTGACGATGATCACCATTCCCTCATCCATCACGGAGATCAAGGCGGAGGCGTTTAAGGGATGTCATCAGTTAAAGTGGGTGATTTTCAAGGATCCCAACAGTGGGCTGACTATAGGGCAGCATGCGTTCCAGACGCAGGAGACAACCTGTAACAAGCCGGAGCATCAGAGCGCGCTGAGAGAACAGCCGGAACTGAATTTTGTAGGACCGATTTCCTACGCATCGGCGCCTTTTAATTATGCAATGACCAACGGAGAAACCATCGACAACGGCAGCCAGCCTACCACTTATATCAAATACTACAGTGGCTGGCCGTCTCATCTGGCGGTGGTGTATAATCCTGAGAAGGATGAAAATGAACTGGTGGATTATCCCACACTGTCGGGACTTGTCGATTATTCCGCTGATAAGTATAAATATCTGACGCCTGATCAGGCCGGCGCAATGGCAAGCGCGCTTTCAAAGTATAAAGCCAATCTTGCGGAGGCGGGGAGTCAGGTTTTATCGACGGATGAACAGGCTGCCATTGACGCCGCGCTGCACTTGGTTCTCCCCGAGGGAATTGAAGGATTTAAGGACGGGCTCTTTGTGGAAAAGGAAGGCGCTGCCGGGGAAGAGAAGACAGAGGGAGATAAGACGATCACGGCCGCAAGTCTTCGGAATATAGACGACGAAGCATTTAAGGGTCATAAAAATCTGGTGCAGGTAACTCTTACGGACGTTACGCAGTCCATTGGCGATCATGCTTTTGAAGACTGTGAAAAGCTTACTTCGGTGAATCTGCCGGGCACGGTGAGCAGCATGGGAATCAGACCTTTTGCGGGATGCAGCGAACTGTCTTCCGTGAATTTTGGCGGCGGCCCGTTTTTTACCTGTGATAACAGCATTATTTATGAATTGGATTCTTCCGGCGCAAAAAACAAACTGGTAGAGTGTCTGGAAGGCCGGCGCAGTACGGTAATCACGTCGGATGAGACGGAAGGCATTACGGAGCTTTATCCCGAAGCGTTTATGGAGACGGGAGTGCTCAGCGTTGATATGGGAAATTCCAGGATCAACGTTGTGCCCCAATCGGCTTTTGCCAATACCGATCATCTGGCCATTGTTGTGCTTCCAAGGACCATGAATGCCGGCAGAATCGAAAGCGGAGCCTTTGCAAACAGCGCCATTGAGAGCCTTACCATTCCCGGAGAATATATTAACGTGACGGAAGGAGCCTTTTCAGACGCGGAAGGAGCAAACGTCGCGCCGCACTTTGCAGATAAGTCCATGATCGTCATTTGCGAAGAAAACAGCATGGCGGATCAGTTTGCAAAAGAGCATAAGCTCCAGTCTTCCTATCAGGCGCCTGAAATTTATTACAACGTCCGGTTCTTTTATTACGACGATGACAATGCGGCTCACCAGATCGGGGACACGCAGGAAATTCAGTTTGGCCAGAGCGCAAAGGCGCCGGAGCTTCCCGGGGAGGCATTGAAGGAAGGGTATACCTTCACGGGATGGCTTCCCGATACGTGGCAGGCCGTGACAGGGAATGTGGATACCTATGCTCAGTTTGTGAAGGATGACGCCATACAGTACACCGTTATCTTCATGGATGACGATGGTCAGGAGATCAGCAGACAGACGGTAAACAAGGGAAATTCGGCGGTAATTCCCCAGAACCCTGTCAGAGCAGGATATGTTTTCCTGGGATGGAAGCTGGTAGGAGGAACGGGAGATTATGTGACTTCCCTCTCCAATATTCAGGCGGATATGACGCTGATCGCACAGTACCGTCTGGCGGATGGCGGCTCCGGCAGCGGAACTTCTCCCGGCCCCGGTGCCAGCGGCAGTCCGAATCCCGGTG
This sequence comes from uncultured Acetatifactor sp., assembly GCA_947586055.1. Lineage (GTDB taxonomy): Bacteria > Bacillota > Clostridia > Lachnospirales > Lachnospiraceae > Acetatifactor. Next base: position 27,170 of record CANPXL010000001.1, read on the forward strand.
CCAGCGGCAGCCCGAATCCCGGCGGCTCCGCGAGCCCCAGTCCCGGTACGAACGGCTCCGCAAGCCCCAGCCCCGGCACGAATAGTTCCGCAAGTCCCAGCCCCGGCGCGGCAGGTACCTTTTATACGCTGACGGTGCAGAACGGGAGCGGCTCCGGCAGCTATCTGGAAGGCTCACAGCCCGTCATTATTGCGAACGACCCGGCTTCCGGGCAGGAATTCGACTACTGGTCCGTCAGCCCTGAGGACGTTAAGATCGCAAGCAAGGTGTTGTCCGCATCCATCGTTACGATGCCGGCGAAAGACGTGACCGTGACAGCGCATTATAAGGCAAAAACCGGTAGCAGCGGCGGAGGTTCCACCGGAAGCGGCAACAGCAGCAAGAGACCCAACGGCACTTCCGGAGTGGTGAGCAGAGGCGGTACAACGGTTGTGATCGACAAGAACGGTCTGTCCAATACGGGCGTGGTTTCCGCGACGGTAAACGGCTCTTCCGACAATTTTACCGTAAAGATATCGGAGTCGGCGGAAGCAACGGAAGCGGCGCTTCGGGCGCTGATGGCGGAGTACGGAGACAACCTTGACAATATTAAGTTCTTCCCCATGGATATTTCCCTTTATGATTCCACGGGGACGACAAAGATAACGGACACGACGGGGCTGTCTGTGAGCATCACGCTTCCGCTGCCGGATTCTCTGATCACCTACGCGGGCAACAACAAGGTGGCCAGTGTTGTAAACGACCGGCTGGAGCGGCTGTCCGCAAGATTTACCACAATACAGGGCGTGTCCTGTATCACCTTTACGGCAGAGCATTTCTCGCCCTATGTGATCTATGTGAACACCGGAGATCTTTCGTCTGGGCTTGTGTCTGACGAAACGCCGAAGACCGGAGATTTTATCCATCCGAAATGGTTTCTTTCCATCGCACTTGCGTGTCTGTCCTTTGTATTGTTCATGCAGCGTGACACGAAGAAGCCTAAAAAGGTGAAAGCAAAAGTCAGAGCGTAAAAGTCTGAAAAGGGAAGAGTATATGGGGAAAAGGAAACAGCTGTGCGGGGCCTTGCTGGTAATTGCGGCGCTGATCATCATGCAGCTTCCTGTATCGGAAGCGGAGGCGGCGTCGTCATCCGCTTCCGATTTTAAAATTGAGGGAAGTACGCTGGTCAGGTACCGGGGAAAGGATAAGAATGTGTCTGTACCGGATAACGTGGAGGTCATTGCCGAGGAAGCGTTTGAGGGAAACGACAGGATCGAACTGGTGGTGCTGCCCAATTCCGTAAAGGAAATTGAAGCGTATTCCTTTTGGGGATGTGACAACCTTGACACAGTGGTGCTGGGAAAGGGCATGAAGCAGGTGGGCGACTATGCGTTCGCAGGCTGTAAAGGGCTGGAACAGATGACGCTTCCGTCTACGGTCAAGTCCATCGGCATCATGGCGTTCGGGGACTGCGTAAATCTGAAGGATATTTCCATTCCGGCTGAGACCGCGGCCATCCATGAGACGGCGTTTGACGGATGCAGCAAGGTGACCATTCACTGTGACAAGGGAAGCGCCGCGGATCTTTTTGCCAGGACGTTTTATGAGAAACAGCAGGAGATGCCGGAATATGAGGATGTGCCGGATTACGACCCGGACGGGACAGAGGACTCCGCGGCGGACGATTCACCGGTTTCTCCCGCACCGTCGCCTGTTGCAAGCGAGGAACCGGCTCCTTCGGACGGTCAGGAGCTGGGAAACACAAAGATTGTGGGAAACCGCGCGGTAGTGTTTGTCAACGCCGGAGCGCTGAACGTCTACGATGCTTCCGCCATTGCGCCGACTCAGGCGCCTGCGGCGGATTTTGGCGCGGGAACGCCGCAGGCCGGTCTTCCGAAATATACGGTGGTTGACGGGAAAGTGGTTGCCGATCAGGCATATTATAAAAACGCCGATATCAGTGAAATAACACTGCCGGCGGGAATCGAAGAGATCGGTCAGTTTTCCTTTGCAAGAAGCGCGCTGACCGGGATCGAAATGCCGCAGGGGCTTCAGAGGATCTGTTACGGCGCGTTCTATCACTGCGACGATCTGAAGGAACTGGAACTGCCGGATACCGTGATGCTGGTGGAACCGAAGGCGTTTGAACATACGGGCTGGGTGGACGGCTTTTTAGACGGCGGTGCGGGGGAAGGAGATTTCCTGATCAGCGGCGGCGTGCTTATAGCGTACCGGGGAACCGGGAAGGAGGTTGCCATTCCGGAGGGCGTCCGGGTCATCGCGGCGGAGGCGTTCCGCGGACACAGCGAGATGGAGTCCGTGACCATGCCGGGGAGCCTGCGTGTGATCGGCGAGGGCGCGTTTGAGGACTGTACCGGTATCAAAAAGATACTTTTAAACGAGGGTCTGGAACAGATTAAGGACCGTGCTTTTTTAAACTGTGCCGCAAAAACCGTCCGTGTGCCAGCCACCGTGAAGACGGTGGGACTGCGCGCATTGGAAGGGGCGGAAGCGGAGTACGAGGGGGAAGTTCCGGAAACAACCTTTGAGACTTCCGCCGCAAGGCTGTCCAACGAGATGTACAGGGCGCCGGAACCGGATGCGGAAGCCATTGCGGACGGTGTGACCGTGGAAGAGCCGGAAGGCGCCACGGCCGTCTTGGAGGGCGCGGCGAGAAGCTATCTGCTGGAGATGCCGGAAAGTCAGGACACCCGCTCCGTGGCGGACGCGTTTCAACGGGTTTTCGGCGTTCAGCCGCCGGAAGGGACCCGGATTTACGACATGAATCTGGCGGACAGCAGCGGGATTCCCCTGACGAAGCTGGGGAGACAGATGCTGACCGTGGTGCTGCCCCTGCCCGACAGTCTGAAGGGAAAAGAGTTGAGACTGTTTTTTCTGGACAGGAACGGCCAGCTTGAAGAAAAAAATCTGGAGCTTGTCACGGCGGACGGCGTGGAAGCAGTGCGCTTTTCCGTCAATACGGCGTCCCAGTTTGCGCTCTGCCCTACCGGCGGGAAGGCGGACGGGGAGCCGATAGAGATCAGTGTGGAGATGGGGAGTATGGCAGCGCCTCCTGGGAAGACGACAGTCGGTTTAGGGTTCGCAGGGAAGGCCGTTCTGGCAGGCGCGGTTTTTCTCACGGGACTTGTATTACTTTGGTCGGGCAGAGGGAGACGTGTCCGGCCCAGTGAGAACCATCGATAAGAAACGTTGGACCGTAAATTTGGGAAAGCACTAAAATGACGCTCCGGCATATTATGAAATAAAGTATATGCCGGGGCGTTTTCTGTTATGCAGCGGGTGAGGGAGCAGGTGGAAGACATCTCCGGCGAGAGACTGGACGGGGGCGCCGGAATTACCGTCGCGCTTCTTGACACCGGCGTTGCGCCCCATCCGGATCTGGCCGGAAGAATCCTGTGTTTTCGGGATTTTGTGAGCGAAAGCTTTCAGACGGATTTCCGGGACGGCATTTCCTACGACGATAACGGGCACGGAACGCATGTGGCCGGAATCCTTTGCGGCAGCGGCAAATTGTCTCAGGGAAAATACAGGGGACTTGCCCCCGGCGCAAAGCTTGTGGTCGGAAAGGTTCTGGACGACAAGGGGGACGGCTCCACCGAAGCCATGCTCCGTGGCCTGGACTGGGTCATGGAGATACGGGAGCGGTACCGTGTCCGCATTTTGAATATATCCGTGGGAATCGGAGATCTGGACGATAAAAGGAAGGAATGGGCGCTGAGAAGAAAGCTGGAAAGGCTCTGGCAGCTGGGAATACTGGTGGTCTGCGCCGCGGGGAACAAGGGCCCCGGGGACGGCACAGTCTCTTCCGTTGGCGGCAATTCCAAGGTGGTGACCGTGGGCTGTCACGACGGAAGCTTTCAGGCGGGGGCTCCGTGGCTGTGCGCCAACTATTCCGGGCGGGGCATGCCCGGGGCAGTGATCAGGAAGCCGGATCTTGTGGCGCCCGGAACGGATATTGTATCCTGCTGCGCCGACTGCTGCCGGTTTCACGGAAGATGGGTGAACGCTTATGTAACGAAGAGCGGGACTTCCATGGCCACGCCCATTGTGTCGGGCGCGGCAGCTCTGTGTCTGCAGAAATTCCCGTCCATGACAAACGAAGAATGCAGGCAGAAGCTGCAGTATACCGCGACGGATCTTGGCGCGCCCTGGAACCAGCAGGGTTGGGGTATGCTGAACGTGCGGCGGCTGTTGTTGGGATGAGCGCATGGTTGAAATGCGTGATAAAAAAACAGCGCATTTTTGATGCATTTGCGGATAAATCTGCGGCTGCTGAACAGGCGTCGAAAGGACGACAACATTTTTTTCAGTGTGTCTTGCAATATAACCGTATTGATGATAAAATGTGAAGCAGATATAGAAAAACAATATCTGCTATGCGGCGGGAATGATTTTGTTTCGGCGTGGCACAATATTTAAAAACCAGATGTAAAGATTATAACTACAATATCAGATGCGGGAGCATGGCTTTAGAGCGGCGGCACATAGGGAGGTGGCCTGTCTATGGAATTGCAAAGAATTACAAAACAAAATATTGTTAAGACAACGGGTCGCTCGATGGCAGAACTTTTAGTAAAACCTCCGTGCGAAAATTATGATTTGAAAATTTTGAAGCGACAGAGTGATCCCGGGGATATTGATCTGCTGGTTCGGGGAAATCCCCAGTTGACGTTGGGCCTTACCACACCGATTGAGAGTGTGGACGCATACTTTGGCAGAAAAATCAGGAAAAATACATGCGAGGACAAAAATGACGATGCAGGATATATCTAATCGCAATAACTGTGACAGAGATTCTGCTTTGGATGACAGGCGAATAGTCAATGCTCGTAACTGGTATGGGCATGAAGAACAGATAAATCGTATCTTTTCACTGTACAGGGATAAGATAAATCCCCTAATCTCGGTATACAATGTTCTGGAAAACAGTTTCCCGATTGGTGTCATTAATGAATTAAGGGACGTCTTTTCTCATTTGACTCAGAGTTTACTGGCTGACAATGAAGAGACGATCGATCGACATCTGGATAAGGCGGAGCGTCACCTGAAGAGATCTTCTGTCGATGCATTTAAATACGCTTCAATGGCGTATTCAAGGGTGTATGATGAATTCAGGGAAACCTATAGGAATGTGGACCTGAGTCATGTTGATAACGGAGAATTTCTTCCCAGGCTTACGAAACTGAATGCATCTGCTGAACAGTTAATGTATAAAGCAAAAATGATAGAATCAGATATACATAGCGATGAGGACATGTATATTGCCTATGAAGCTGCATTTAATTGTTACGCCGAACTTTACGAATGTATCATGGATGCCCTGAACGCGACGGAAAAGATCCGATTAAGGGCAGAAGAAAATCAGGCTGTCCGAAAGAAGGAACACAGGACGGACAGACTGATTGGCATTCTTGGAATTTTGGTAGGAATTGCGGGCATTGTAATTGGCCTTTTCCTATGAAAGGAACCAGATAAATTATTCTCTGCATAAAGCACTTGACATGGCTCGTATGATTGTATACAATTATACGAGCCAAACAATTTATAAAAAAGGAGACGGAGCGGATATGAGAGAGAACGAGACCTTTCAGAATCGACCTGTCACAATGAATCCCAAAAACAACCTGCTGCAGATAGAGGAACATATGTACATACTGGACGACGTGTCAAAGCCAAACGTGTTCCGGAATATGTTCCCGTACTCGGAAATTCCGAAGATTCCGTTTAACGACAGGATCGTGCCCCATAATATGCCGAAGGATATCTGGATCACCGATACCACCTTCCGGGACGGCCAGCAGTCCAGAGCGCCCTATACGACGGAGCAGATCGTCACGATTTACGACTATCTCCATAAGCTGGGCGGTCCAAACGGCATGATTCGTGCCAGCGAATTTTTCCTGTACAGCAAGAAGGACCGGGACGCGGTTTACAAGTGCATGGAGCGGGGCTATCAGTTCCCGGAGGTCACAAGCTGGATCCGTGCCAGCAAGGAGGACTTCAAGCTGGTAAAGGAAATCGGCATGAAGGAGACGGGCATTCTGGTCAGCTGTTCCGACTACCATATTTTCCTGAAACTGAAGATGACGAGGCGTCAGGCCATGGATCATTATTTAAGCGTGATCCGGGACTGCCTGGAAGAAGGGATCAGCCCCCGGTGTCATCTGGAGGATATTACGAGAGCCGATATTTACGGTTATGTTGTGCCTTTCTGTCTGGAGCTGATGCGCCTGATGGAGGAATATAAGATTCCCATTAAGGTCCGGGCCTGCGACACCATGGGCTACGGCGTGAATTTCCCCGGCGCGGTGATCCCGAGAAGCGTACAGGGCATCATCTATGCGCTCTATACCCATGCAGGCGTCCCCCATGAGCTGATCGAGTGGCATGGACACAACGATTTTTACAAGGCGGTGAGCAATTCCACTACCGCATGGCTTTATGGCTGTGCGGGCGTAAATACGTCGCTGTTCGGCATCGGGGAACGGACGGGCAATACGCCTCTGGAGGCAATGGTGTTTGAGTATGCGCAGCTGAAGGGCAATCTCAACGGAATGGATACCACGGTGATCACCGAGCTGGCGGAGTATTATGAGAAGGAGATCGGTTATCAGATACCGCCCAGAACCCCTTTTGTGGGAAAGAACTTTAATGTGACCCGAGCGGGGATTCACGCGGACGGCCTTCTGAAGAATGAAGAGATCTACAATATTTTTGATACGGAGAAATTCCTGAACCGCCCGGTGCTCTGCGCCGTGTCCAACACCTCCGGTCTGGCGGGCATCGCCCACTGGCTGAATACCTATTACGGCCTGAAGGGAGAAAAACAGGTGGATAAGACCTCCGAACTGGTGAAGGAAATCAAGGCTTGGGTGGACGAGGAATATGCGGGAGGGCGCGTGACCGTCATGACGGACGAAGAGATCGTGGCCTGCGTGGAGAGGATCTGCAAAGAAAAAAACTGGAAATGATAATGGAGAAAAAATGAGCGATTTTGATGTCAGGCAGGAGGTTTCAGACAAATATTCCCTTCGGGGGAGGGTCTTTCACAGACTGCGGGACGATATTTTGAGCGGTAAATATGCGGAACATGAGGAACTGAAGGAGATGGCCATCGGCGAAGAGATGGGCGTTAGCCGGACGCCTGTCAGGGAGGCCTTCCGCCAGCTGGAACTGGAGGGACTGATCCAGATCATCCCAAACAAGGGCGCTTATGTCACCGGCATTACCGAGAAGGATGTGAAAGATATTTACATGATCCGGTCTCTGCTGGAGGGGCTCTGCGCCCGCTGGGCCACGGAGCACATCACAAAGGAACAGATGGAAGAGATGGAGGAAAATGTGTATCTGGCGGAATTTCACGCCCAAAAGGGCCATCTTGAGCAACTGGCGGAGCTGGATAACCGTTTTCATGATATCCTGTATGAAGCGTGCGACAGCAAGATCCTGGAGCATCAGCTGAAAGATTTTCACCAGTATGTGCTGCGTGTGAGAAAAAAGACGCTTGCGAACGCAAACCGCGGGCCGAAGTCCAACGAAGAGCACAGGGGAATCATGGAGGCGATCCGCAGCAGGGACGCGGAACTGGCGGAGCGGCTGGCAAACCGCCACATGATCAACGCATACGACAATATGGTAAAAAACGGCTTGCATGAGATTTACGGGCGGGAAGAGTCGCCGTCGGGCGATTCGGTTTAAACGGCAGAAGGAAGGGCCGCGGTGCGGCGGAAAGAGAGGAAAATATGGAAAAGATAAAGATGACGACTCCGCTGGTGGAGATGGACGGGGACGAGATGACGAGAGTCCTCTGGAAGATGATCAAGGAGGAACTTCTGCTTCCGTACATAGATCTGAAGACGGAATATTACGATCTGGGGCTTGAAAACCGCAACGCCACAGACGATCAGGTGACGGTGGATTCCGCCAACGCCACGCTGAAGTACGGCGTGGCGGTAAAATGCGCCACTATCACGCCGAACGGCGCCAGGATGAAGGAATATTCGCTGAAGGAGATGTGGAAGAGCCCTAACGGCACCATCCGCGCCATTCTGGACGGCACCGTGTTCCGGGCGCCCATCCTTGTAAAGGGAATCGTTCCCTATGTAAAGAACTGGACGAAGCCGATCACGATCGCCCGTCACGCTTACGGAGACGTCTATAAGAACACGGAGATCCGGGTGTCCGGCCCCGGAAAGGCGGAGCTGGTCTACACGGCGGAGGACGGCACCGAGGTTCGTGAGCTGATCCACAACTTTGACGGAGCGGGGATCCTTCAGGGAATCCATAACACGGAGAAATCCATCCGCAGCTTTGCGCGCGCCTGCTTTTCCTACGCGGTGGATACCAGGCAGGACCTTTGGTTTTCCACAAAGGACACCATCTCCAAGAAGTACGACCATACCTTCAAGGACATTTTTCAGGAGATCTATGATACGGAGTACAGGGAAAAATTTGAGAAGCTGGGAATCGAATATTTCTATACCCTGATCGATGACGCGGTGGCCAGAGTGATCCGCTCCGAAGGGGGATTTATCTGGGCCTGCAAGAATTATGACGGGGATGTCATGAGCGATATGGTAGCTACGGCTTACGGCGATCTTTCCATGATGACCTCCGTGCTGGTCTCTCCGGAGGGCGTCTATGAGTACGAGGCCGCCCACGGCACTGTGCAGCGTCATTATTACAAGTATCTGAAGGGCGAAGAGACTTCCACGAACTCTATCGCCACCATCTTTGCATGGACGGGGGCGCTGAACAAGAGAGGGGAGCTGGACGGAATTCCGGAGCTTTCGGCTTTTGCGAAAAAGCTGGAGAAGGCCTGTATCAGGACTGTGGAAGAGGGAAAGATGACCAAAAGCCTGTCCCTGATCTCCACCTGCGAACACCCTGTGATCCTGAACAGTCTGGATTTCATCAGGGCGATCCGCCAGACGCTGGACACCTTAATCAATTCTTAAAGGATTTCCCGCTTGTTTCTTAATCTTTTTTCTGCTACGCTGGACGAAAAGCAGAAAAAACGACACCGAAAACATGCGCTTTGGGAAAAGGCGCCTGTTTCCGAAGGGCGTCGGAAAGGGGACAGGTATGGCGGGAGAAAGAACAGGATCGAATGCGGCAGCGCGGCTGCGCCACATCGTGTGTGTGGCGGCCGCGCTTATTGTTATGGCCGTTTTCTGCGGCTGCGGGGGAGAGACGGAAGAAACGCAGGCGAAGGAATCTCCGAAGGAGACCCTGCGCTGGCAGGGACAGGAGTTTGCCCCGCCGGAAGAGCCGAAGGAGGGAGAGCGCTTTTATCTGACGGGATTTGAAGAGGGGCTGGGGCAGGTGCCGGAGGAACAGTATCCGGACTGCAGGATTTCCACGGAGCTTTGCGGCGTCATGGAGGATACGCTTTATCTGTATTCGGAAGTCTGGAACTATGAGACCGTGCAGGGCGAGGACGGCTCTGAAACGGAACGGATCAACGTAAAGGGGACGTACATAGGGACCTACGACGTCGGAACCGGGGAGGGGACGAGCCGGGAACTTAAGCTGGATGTGCCGGAGTTTCCGAAATTTTCAGCCAGGGGACAGGAGCTTGCGGGCGCCGGGGAGATGATGTACTACGACTTCGCGTACGACGACGGCGGAGCGGTGGAACAGGTTCGCGTGGTTTACGCGGATCTTGAGGGGAATGTGCGAAAATGTCTTGATATAGGCAGCGCGTTCCGGGAGTTCGGGATAGCGCTGGAACCCAACTGTTTTCTTGACTGCGTGAGATGTGATTCCCAGGGATATCTGTACCTGTGCGATCCAGATGACCCCAGGGTGGGTGTGGTGGACGAAAGCGGAGCGCTTTTGTGCGTTATGGAGCCTTCGGTCAGTATGGCCGGCGGCGCGTCCTGCTCCATGCGAAGCGACGACGGCAGGGTTTTCTTTGAAACTTCCGGCATAATGGACGGAGAAAAGTCCAGAGTCGTGTTCCGGTACGATCCGGAAGCGGGAGAGATGGACATTGTGGGAAAGGAACGCGCCGGCAACGGCATAGAGTTGTCTTATTACATGGATCCCTACGGGGATATCTGGTACTCCACGCAGCAGGAGCTGGTGAGATGGAACTGGAGCACGGGGAAGCGGGAGAAGGTGTTCCGGCTTAAGGAAAACGGTATAAACGCCGATCCTAATAGGCAGTGCGTCTTTACAGACAGTCAGGGCAGGCTTTTTTTCGCCGGTACGGATGCGGACAGCGGAAAGATTCTGTTCTGCAGTCTTTCCAAAACTCCGCCGGATTATGAAAACGAGATCAGGATCGTGGATACCGTAAGCACGGAAGCCGACGCATATTTTCAGTGGTGCGCCGCGGTTTACAGCAGGAATCACCCGCTCTGTCATGTGAGCTATGAGCTGGCGGACCGGGAACGCGCCGTCAACGAGGTGGTGTCGGGAAAGGGAGCAGATATCCTTATTGTTGGAAGGGAGGATATGGAGAACCTTTGGGGAAAAGGCGCGCTGGCCGACCTGACCGACGTGCTTGACAGTAAGACCCAGGAGCAGATATTTTCTGCCGTCATGGAATCGGGAAAGATAGACGGAAGGCTTTATGGGCTTGCGAACGCAATCAGCGGCCAGACGGTTTATGTGTCTGAGAAACTCTGGCAGAAGGATACCTGGACGGTGGAGGAGTTTGTTGATTTGGCGGAATCCATGGAAGGAAAGCTGGATGCGGTCTTTGTATATCAGTCGAGTCCGGCGGACGGGATCTATATTTTTCAGTATATTGCCATGCAGGATCTGGAGAATTCTCCTTTTATCGACTGGCAGAACGGGAAGTGTCATTTTGATGATCCTTTGTTTAGCAGAGTGCTGGAGCTTTCCGCGCGGTACGACGGGGAGGCGGAACAATATGCCAACATGGACATGGAGGAACGGACAAATCGGATGCTTCAGATGCTTGAGGAAGGGCGCGCCATCGCTTATCTCGGGCACGGGCTGGGAGACATTGGAACATTCAGCTATGAATTGGCGGCTCTTGGGGAGGATTATTTCTGTGTAGGGTTTCCGACGTCCAACGCAAGCGGGATTTTTGCCGACAGCGGGTCGGTCATGGTTTTGAACGCAGCGACGCTGAATCGGGATGCGGCGGAGGATTTTTTGAGATTCTGCTACGAGTCTGACAGCCAGAAGCAGGCGAATGTCAACACCGTGAGACGGGAGCTGGTGAGGGAAAGCATCCATCAGGACTATGCGGGAAACTGGCTGTACAGAAGAGGAAACGGAAGTTATCAGATTCTGCAATCCAAACCTGACGGAAGCACCTGGATGGAGGAATATCTGGAATGTATGGACAAGGCGGTTCCGCTGCCGGTTAAGTCTGAGGAAGTTTACAATATCATTTTGGAGGAAGTGGAGCCCTTTTTTGCCGGCGCGAGAGACGTGGACTCGACGGTGGAGGCGCTGCAGAACAGGGTGCAGCTGTGGCTGGACGAACACAGTTTGTGACGGGCCGTCACTTCGGAAAAAAGCATGGCGCTTACTGCGCCATGCTTTCCCATTCTTCGTATAAAGCCTCCAGCTGCGCCGACGTATCTGCCTGCTGCTTTGCAAACTCCTGGAGTTTTGCGGCCTGCGTGCCGTTCGCGGGATCCGTAAGGAAGGTTTCCAGCTCCTTCAGCTTTGCTTCCAGAACGGCTATTTTTTCCTCACATTTTTTCAGATCGTTTTCTTTTTTCCTGATCTTCGCCTGTTCCTCTTTTTGGGACTTCCAATCCTGTTTGCTGTCCGTTTCGGCGGGGCGGGAGACGCCGGAGGGAGCAAAGGCGTCGGAGCCGGACCGCGGCTTTAAGGTTTCGGGCCCCTCCGCCCGCTTTTCCAGATAATAATCGTAATTACCGATGTAGTTTACAAGCCTGTGGGCGGTAAGGTCCAGGATCCTGTGGGCGGTGCGGTTGATAAAATAACGGTCGTGGGAGACATAGAGCACCGTTCCCTCGTAATTGTTCAGAGCGTCCTCCAAAATCTCCTTGGACAGGATGTCAAGGTGGTTTGTGGGCTCGTCCAGGATCAGAAAATTCGCGTTCCCCAGCATGAGCTTCGCGAGGGATACGCGGCCCCGTTCGCCGCCGCTTAAGTCCGAGATCCGCTTGAACACGTCGTCCCCGGTAAAGAGGAAGGCGGCCAGCACATTCCGGATCTGTGTGTTGGTCAGGGTAGGGTAGTCGTCGGAAATTTCGTCAAACAGCGTCTTTTCGCTGTGGAGCACATGATGCTCCTGATCGTAATAGCCGATCTCCACGTTGGCGCCCAGCCGGAAGCGGCCCGCGTCCGGAGGAAGGAGACGGTTGAGGATCTTTAAGAGGGTGGTCTTTCCGGTACCGTTGTCCCCGATGATGGCAACGTGTTCGCCCCGTTTCAGTTCAAAATCGACATTTTCAAAAAGCAGATTCCCGTCAAAGCCTTTGGCAAGTCCCTCTACGGAGAGCACGTCTTTTCCGCTCTGGCAGCGGGGCGTGAGCGTCAGCTTCATGTCGGCCTTTGTTTCCACAGGTTTTTCCAGTCGGTCTGTCTTTTCCAGCATTTTTTCGCGGCTCTCGGCGCGCTTTATGGATTTTTCCCGATTGAAGGAGCGCAGCTTGTCGATGACCTCCTCCTGATGCCGGATCTCGCGCTGCTGGTTCATGTAAGCGCTCAGCGCGGCGGCGCGGAGCCGTTCTTTTTTTGCGGCGTAATCGGAGTAGTTCCCGGAAAAGGCAGTGGCCTTTGCCTGGTCGATTTCGATCACCTTTGCAGCGATCCGGTCGAGAAAATAGCGGTCGTGGGATACGACGATCACGGCGCCCCGGTAGTTTGCCAGCCAGCCCTCCAGCCATGCGGTGGAATTCATGTCCAGATGGTTCGTGGGTTCGTCCAGAATGATCAGGTCGGGCTTTAGAAGGAGCAGCTTTCCCAGAGCCACTCTGGTTTTCTGGCCGCCGGAGAGTGTGGAAACGGACCGGTCGAAATCTTCCTCCGAAAAGCCGAGGCCCTTCAGTACGCCCACAAGCTCGCTGCGATAGGCGTAGCCGTCGTCCGTCTCGAAAGCGTGGGTGAGATCGGCGTATCGGCGCATGAGGGCGTCCAGGGCGTCTCCGGTCTGGGTCTGCATGGCGACTTCGCAAGCCCGGATGCGTTCCTCCAGATCGACGAGATTCTGTTTTACGGAGAGAAGTTCTTCATAGATGGTTCGGGCGGTGTCCACGGCGTCGTCCTGGGCGAGATATCCGAGAGTCCGGCCCCTGGAGAACGTCACCGTTCCGGCGTCCGCCTGCATCCGGCCCACAAGGATGCGCAGCAGAGTGGTCTTGCCCGCGCCGTTGATGCCTACAATGGCCGCTTTTTCCCCTTCTTCTATATGGAAACTGACGTTTTCGAGCACCGTTACCTCGTTGAAAGCCTTGGAGATGCCCTGACAGGAAAGTATCATGGTTTCGGGTACCTTTCGTTTCTGTTGTATTTCCCCCGCGCGATGAGCCGGGCAGCTGCGCCGCTTTCTGTGTCCGCGATGGGCGCGGACGTCCCTCAAAGGCTGCGGAGGATTTGACCGTACTGATATTGTACTGATTATTCCGGCGCGTGTCAATTTCATTGACAGTTTTTTCACATTTTGCTAAACTGAACATAAGAGAAATATGGGAGGTAGCACCTTGGAGGAAAAGGAAATTTCCCAGGCCGTCATCAGCCGGCTTCCCAGATATTTCCGGTATCTGGGTGAATTAAAGGACAGGGGCGTGGAACGGATCTCGTCTCAGGACCTCAGCCGGCTGATGCATGTGACAGCGTCTCAGATCCGCCAGGATTTCAATAACTTCGGCGGTTTCGGCCAGCAGGGATACGGGTATAACGTGATCTATCTCTATGATGAGATCGGCAGGATTCTGGGACTTGACAGACAGCATAATTTTGTGATCATCGGCGCGGGCAATCTTGGCCGGGCGCTGGGAAATTATATGAATTTTGAGCGGCGCGGCTTTATTTTAAAGGGAATGTTCGACCGGGATCCCGGACTGATCGGCCGGAAGGTGAGAGATGTCAGCGTCATGCCGATGGAAGAGCTGGAAAGCTTTATCCGGGAGAACGACATCGACATCGCCGTACTCACCATTCCGAAGGAGGGGGCCGTCAGTGTGGCCGAGCGGCTGGGTAAAACCCAGATCCGCGCCATCTGGAACTTTGCGCATGTGGATCTGAACGTGCCGGAGGGGGTGCAGGTGGAAAACGTCCATCTGTCGGACAGCCTGATGAAGCTGTCTTATAACATTAACCGCTACAGAAACGAACAATGTGAGAGGAAACGTCTATGAAAAGCAAGTCGGGGAATTTCCGGCAGGAGGCGTTCGCGCAGGCGCTGCAGGGGAAAAAAATTCCGATCCTCACGCTGGACAACAAGTGGTACCGTCTTCTGGACGACGACACCCGCAGATCGGTAAAGGGGCTGGAAGATCAGCTTAACAGCCTGCTGAAACGACAGGGGAAGCTGAACACGGAGATGGCGGAGATCCGGAAACTGAAGAAGAAACTGATGAACGAGATCGTCCCGCTGGTGGATGAGGCCGACCAGACGGGGGGAAGCCGCGAGCTGGACAAAAAGATCGATCAGAACAAGAGACTGGTGGAAGAGTGCAGCCAGAAGATGGAGAATTATAAAGACGAACTGATGGAGCTGCCGCGCCGGATCGACAAGCTGAATTTCCAGCTGATGCTGCTGACCATGAACTGCTGCTATGACGCCATGCAGGAAAACACTGAGGAAATCCAAAGGATTGAGGAATGGGTGAAGGAGATCCGGGTGGAGTTAAAGAAACGGCTGGTCCGGAAGCAGGAGATGGAGCAGCAGAACCATGAGATCTATTCCTACATGCACGATGTGTTCGGGGCGGATGTGGTGGACGTGTTTGACATGCAGTACAATCCCGAGGAAAAGAGACCGCGCATGCCGGGGAAAAAGAGAAGCGGACGACAGACGGACTTTGACGGGAAGGGCTTTGACGGAAAAGCCGCGGACGGAGAGGATGCGAACGGAAGAGACGTGACACAGATGTAAAACAGAAGCTGCTGCGATTTGAGTGCGATTTGAGGACTGCCCCGGACGGCCGCGGGCGGTCCTTTATCAGTAAAAACGTTAAACAGGTTCGAGAGGAGGACGCGCGGGCATGAAATATCTTGTGACGGCGGCGGAGATGCGGCGGTATGATTCAAATACGTCGGAAAAGATTGGAATTTCGCCGGAAGTGCTGATGGAGCGGGCGGCGCTTAAGGCGCTGGAAGCGGTGGAGAGATACTGCGGAGAAAAGAAAGGGACGGCGTTTGTCCTCGCGGGGACGGGGAACAACGGCGGCGACGGCCTTGCGCTGGCGAGACTGCTGTGCGGCCGGGGCTTTTCGGTGGAGGTGATGTGCGTCGGAGACCGCAGAAAGGCGACGGCGCTTTGGAAAAAGCAGAGCAGGATCCTGAAGAGTTATCCGGTAAAAACGGTAACAGGACCAAGCAGGCAGGAATATACTGTGGTGATAGACGCAATGTTCGGCATCGGACTCTCCAGAGCGCCGGAAGGCGTTTTCCATCGGGGCGTGGAGCTGGTCAACGGACTGGATGGATACAAGATCGCGCTGGACCTTCCGAGCGGCGTGGATTCCGATACGGGAAAAGTGCCGGGCTGCGCCGTCAGGGCGGATGAGACGGTGACGTTCGCTTTCTGCAAGCGCGGGCTTATGATGTACCCGGGCTGCGAATACGCGGGGAAGGTCACCGTTGCGGACATTGGCATCGGCGCGGAAAGCTTTTTCGGGGAAGGCCCGGGGATGATATTGTGTGACGGAACGGCAAAATCCCTTCTGCCGCCCAGAAAGGCGGACGGAAATAAGGGGACGTTCGGAAAGGTGCTGCTGATCGCGGGGAGCAGAAACATGGCAGGCGCGGCCGTACTCTCGGCCAGGGCCGCCTATCGCATCGGCGCGGGAATGGTGAAGGTGATCACGCCGGAGGAAAACAGAGTGATTCTGCAGAAGGCCGTGCCGGAAGCGCTGCTGGGAACGGAAGCGGATCTGGAAGAAAGCATGGAATGGGCGGACGTCATTGCGTTCGGACCCGGCGTGGGGAAAGGCGGGGAGGCGCTGGCCTGTCTGGAAAAGACGCTGGGAGAAAGCGACAGACCCATGGTGCTGGACGCGGACGGGCTGAATCTGCTGGCGGAGTCCCGGCCGCTGCAGGAGCTGACGGCAGAACAGGGAAGGGCCGGACGGGCGTTTGTGCTGACGCCGCATCCCGGCGAACTGGCCAGGCTTACGGGAGAGCCCGTCGCAGGGCTGAAGGAGGATCCCGCGGGATTCGGCCTGCGGCTGTCGGAGAGGCTCCACGCCGTTGTGGCGGCAAAGGACGCAAGAACCTTTGTCTGCGCGGAAAACAGGCCGGTATGTTTAAGTCTCGGCGGCGGCAGCGGCATGGCGACGGCCGGCAGCGGCGATGTGCTGACCGGCGTCATAGCGGGGCTGATGGCACAGGGAATGAAGCCTTATGAGGCGGCCTGCGCGGGAGTCAGGCTTCACGGTCTCGCCGGAGAAAAGGTGAGCGCCGGGATCGGGGAGCACGCCTGTATGGCGGGCGATCTGGCAGATGCGCTGGCTGTTTTGTAAATTTTTCGTTTAAAAATCCGATCATCGGCAATACTGTTCCTCAGACAATGACGAAGACTTTGCCGTCCGGCGGCAGAAAGAGGCAATATGAGACGAGGAGATGTATATTACGCAGATCTGAGACCGGTCATCGGCTCGGAACAGGGGGGCATCCGGCCCGTGCTGATCGTACAGAACGACGTGGGAAACAGACACAGCCCGACGGTGATCTGCGCCGCGATCACATCCAAGATGAACAAGGCGAAGCTGCCCACCCACATAGAGTTAAATTCGGCGCTTTACGACATGGATAAGGATTCCGTGGTGCTTCTGGAACAGCTGCGCACCATAGACAAGACCCGCCTGAAAGACAAGGTATGCCACCTTGACGGCGAGATCATGAGAAAGGTAGACCGCGCGCTGATGATCAGTCTGGAGCTGGATACATAAGATCAGATGGGCGCAGGATGGCGCGCAGGATCCGATGGCTTGACGAATGGACCGCAAGATGGTATATTTAGGATAATGCTCTGTGAAAAGCGGAAAAAATAACTTTGGAGGAAGAAAGTTTTATATGGACGACGGCGGGCCTACGGCCAGTATCATCTTGTTTGCGGTTCTACTGTTGATTGACGTGTTTTTCTACGGCTTCAGCGCGGCTTTGAACGCTCTGAATGAGAAGGAGATCGGGCGCAGAGCCGAGGAAGACAAAGATAAGAAATCTCTGCGGCTCCGGAAAATGCTGGACAACCCTACGGATTTTGTCAATACCTTTCAGCTTGTGACGATGCTCGTAAACGTGACGATCGGGGCGGTGCATCTGGGAATTGTACTGCGGTCCGTTCAGCGAGGACTTGCGGCGCTGGCGAGACGGCAGGCGGATGCGGAACTGCTGCCGCAGGCGCTGGTGGTGACGGCCGCGGTGCTCTCCACCTTGCTGCTTCTGTACATAACGCTGACGCTGGGCGTGCTGCTCCCCGGAAAAATCGCGGTAAGGATCCCGGAGAGATGGGCTTATGCCTGCGTCAATCCGGTATTTTTCGTCACACGCATCCTCAGTCCGTTTACCGCGGCGGCTTCCGTGACTTCCAACGCGATCCTGAGACTGTTCGGGGTAAAGGTCAGCGCGGGAGCGGAAGACGTCACCGAGGAAGAGATTATCAGCATGATCAACGAGGGCCATGAACAGGGCGTGATTCAGGCCAGCGAGGCGGAGATGATTTCCAACATCTTTGAGTTCGGCGACAAGGAAGCCCAGGACATTATGACCCACAGGAACAATATTGTGGGCATAGACGCGGGCATGACGTTGAGGGAAGCGGTGGGGGTCATGCTGGACGGGACCAACAGCCGTTATCCGGTCTTTGAAGAAAATCTGGATCATATTTCCGGGATCCTGCACTTTAAGGACGCCATGCGCTACTATGGGGACGAAGCCAGAATGGACCGGCCGCTGCGGGAGCAGGAAGGGCTGCTGCGGGAGCCCGTCTTTGTGCCAAGGACCAAAAACATCGACGAACTGTTCCGCGAGATGCAGGCCGGTAAGCTGCAGATGGTGATCGTCGTGGACGAATACGGTCAGACGGACGGGCTGGTCGCCATGGAAGACATTCTGGAAGAGATCGTCGGCAACATCATGGATGAGTACGACGAGGACAATGAACCTCTGATCGAAGAGAAGGGGGAGGATGTCTATGTGGCGGAGGGGATGACCCGGCTGGAAGAGCTGGAGGATCAGTTCGGCATCTCCTTTGAAAACGAGGAGTTTGAGACGCTGAACGGCTTCCTGATCTCGAGGCTTGACAGGATACCGGAGCCGGACGAGCAGTTCGATGTTGACTACGGAGGATATAATTTTAAGATCCTGAAGGTGGAGAACAAGATGATCCAGCAGGTTCAGGTCACAAAGCTGCCGGAAGGACCGCAGGAAACGGACGGCGGCCGCAGGGAACCGCCGCCGGAAGAGACGGGCAGAAAATGACGGAAAGAAAACCGCGAAAAGCGGATGTAAAAACAGGGAGGACACGTTATGTCAGGACATTCCAAATTTGCGAACATAAAGCATAAGAAAGAGAAAAACGACGCGGCAAAGGGAAAGATCTTTACCATTATCGGCAGGGAGATCGCTGTGGCTGTAAAAGAGGGAGGACCGGATCCGAACAATAATTTCAAGCTTGCCACCGTTATTGCAAAGGCGAAGGCGAACAACATGCCCAACGACACCATTGAGCGCGGGATCAAAAAAGCGGCCGGCGATGTGGGAAACGTAAACTATGAGTATGTGACTTATGAGGGCTATGGCCCCAACGGCATCGCGATTATCGTGGACGCCCTCACAGACAACAAGAACCGGACGGCGGCCAATATCAGAAGCGCGTTTACGAAGGGACAGGGAAATGTGGGGACTCCCGGATGCGTTTCCTTTATGTTTGACAAAAAGGGACAGATCATCATTGATAAGGAAGAATGCGGTCTCGAGGCCGATGATCTGATGATGACGGCGCTGGATGCGGGCGCCGAGGATTTTAACGAGGAAGAGGACAGCTTTGAAGTGCTGACCGACCCCGACGGCTTTGAAGAGGTCCGCAGGGCGCTGGAAGAGGCCGGTATCCCCATGCTCAGCGCGGAGGTCACCATGATACCGCAGAACTACGTGGAACTGACGGACGAGACGGCGGTAAAGAACCTGCAGAGGATTCTTGATATCCTGGACGAGGACGACGACGTTCAGGCGGTGTATCACAACTGGGACGAATAAGGGAACGTCTCTTCAGCCATAAGGTTCATACGGGATCGTGTGAATGACGAAAGGAAGAAAATGGATAAGCTTGCGATTGTGGTGCCCTGTTATAACGAGGAAGAAGTTTTGAAGATCGCTTCCGAAACTCTCAGGGAGGTTCTGAAGGATCTGGCGGGGAAGGGGAAAATATCGGAAGAGAGCTTTATCCTGTTTGTAGATGACGGCAGCCGGGACCGCACATGGGAACTGATCGAGGAAGAACATGCCGCCTGTCCCGGTCAGGTGCTGGGCGTAAAGCTTGCGGGAAACGTGGGACATCAGTTCGCGCTGACGGCGGGACTGCTCACGGCGAAGGATATGTGCGACGTGACGGTTTCCATCGACGCGGATCTGCAGGATGACGTGACCGTCATCGAAGAGATGATAGACAAGTTCCACGGGGGCTGCGATATCGTTTACGGCGTGAGAAGGGAACGGAAGACCGATACCTTTTTTAAGCGGACCACGGCGCAGGCTTTCTACAGGCTGATGCGCCTTATGGGCGTAAAGACGGTTTATAATCACGCCGATTTCAGGCTCATGTCAAGGCGGGCGGTAGAGGAATTTTCCAGATACAAGGAGACCAATCTTTTTCTGCGCGGCATGATGCCACTTTTGGGATATCGGACGGACAGCGTTTATTACGACCGCATGGAGCGGGTCGCCGGTGAGTCCAAGTATCCGCTGAAGAAAATGCTGGCGCTGGCTTTTAACGGCATCTCTTCTTTCAGCGTAAAGCCGATCAGCCTGATCCTGGGTCTCGGGGTGTTTATCATCGCCATGTCGGTTCTGGCGGCAATTTACGCGCTGATTTCTTATTGCACCGGCCATGTCGTCCCGGGATGGACCTCGCTGATTCTGTCCATCTGGTTTTTGGGCGGCATGCAGCTTCTGGCGATCGGACTGGTGGGACAGTACATTGGAAAGATTTACATGGAAGTGAAGGGCAGACCGCGTTATAACATCGAGAAAGTTCTGACGTGCGGAGAAGCGAAGGAGACGAAGGAAACGGACTCGAAAGCGGAAAAGGAAACGAAGGAAGCGGAAGAAGTTTAGGAAGATCCAAAGATGAGTTGGAAAAAGAACTGGTTCGGCAATTTAATGTGGGTTGTGTATGCGCTGGGCGCCGCCGCGGCTCTGGCAGGGATTTCCGGGGCGGCGGTGAAGGCTTTGAACTTTGGGTTTCGGCCGGAACAGGCGGCGGCCGTGCTGCCGGCGGCGCTGGCAGTCATCGGTGCCCTGCTGCTTCATCGGATGCCCGTGAGATACCAGGAAGTAAAGTGGGGCGGCGTGCGTCTTGCTCTGTTGTGTGAGGCTGTCTTTACGGCGGCCTTTCTTGCTTTGGGTTTCTGCCTGCGGGCGGATCGTGTGCAGGGGATTCAGGACGGCGGCGCCTGTTACGAGATGGCATTAGTGGCGGAGGGGAAACGGATTCCCTTTCTGGGGCACGGCGCGGAATATTTATATCTGCAGCTTTTGCACGCAGTTTTTCTGTTTCTGGGAAACAAATTGGCCGCCGGTATCTGGCTTCAGGTGATCCTGCAGTTTCTGGCGGTTCTGGTTCTGTATTTCGGCGTGAGAAAACTGGCGGGCGTCCTGCCCGCCATGGTCATGCTGGTCTTTTTCATGTGCGTGGAACCGATGGTGCGGAGCGCTTTGGTTCTGTCTCCGGGGCCACTGTTTTTTCTGCTTTTTGCCTGCGGATTTGAACTGCTGGCAACGTGCAGGGAAAGCGGACGCGGAGCGGGCGCGTATTTGACGGCAGGTCTCTGGGTCGGGATGACGGGATATCTGGATGTGACCGCGTTTCTGCTGACGCCGGTGGGTATGGCTGCCGTGATGGAGACAGGTGTGGAAAAGACGGCTGGAAACAAACGCTTTGCGAGAGCGCTGGCGCTGTTGACTGGTATTGTGGCAGGCTTTGCTTTCTGTCTGTTTTTGGTAAGCAGCCTGCGCCGCAGACCGTTTATGGCCGCGCTGAAAGTGTGGGCCAGTATGTTTGCACCGGGAGAGTACGAGGGCATTGCGGAGATTTCCGAAAACGGGCTGCTTTGGCTGGGTGCGCTGGCTTTTTTGCTCTGCCTGGGCGTGGTCGGTTACTGGTACAGCAGGGAAAAAGAGTACGTGAGCGGCTGGACGCTGACCGTTTGTCTGGCCGTCGCGGTCTGGTACACAGGGATTACAAACGTCAGGATTCCCGTTTTTCCTTATCTGTTGCTGCTTCTTACGGTGCTTGCGGGAGCGGGCATGCGTTCCTGCCTGAGAACCGGAGCCGCTTTTGGAGATAGAAAAGCGAAAACTGTTTTGCCCATGCAGGCCGGGCCGAAAGCTGCCGAGTCCGGTCAACCGCCGGAGGGCTCGAAACAGCCGGAGACAGAGACGAAAGCCGCCAAGTCCGGTCAGCCGCCGGAAGGGCCGAAACAGCCGAAGCCGGAGGCAAAAGCCGCCGAGTCCGGTCAGCCGCCGGAAGGGCCGAAACAGCCGGAGCCGGAAGCGAAAGCCGCCGAGTCCGTCCAGAAATCCGAAAAGCCGCCGCGGTTCCTCGAAAATCCGCTGCCGCTTCCCAAACCCCACCGGAAAAAGGTGTTGGATTACGATGCGGAGACGGATGCGGAAGATGACTTTGACCATCCCGTGGATGAAAACGACGATTTTGACATCAAATGAGTATTTAATTTACAGGAAGAGGCAATACTGACAGGGAGCGCATCATGCGCTCCCTGTCGGCGTCCGGGATCCCATCAGGCCGAAAATGCGCGCATCCGGACAGGGCGCGGGGCAGGATTTCAAAGAAAGGCGGACGGAGGAACGGAAATGTCTGAGGAAAAGAAAGACGAAAAGATAGGGCAGGAGGATCACAGGGACGAGCGAATCGAAAAGACGGGTCAGGTGACGCTGGACGGAAACGAACAGTTTGACAGTATCCACCTGCTTTCCATCATCGGGGAAATCGAGGGACATGAAAATCTTTCCAACAATTCAAAAACCACAAAATATGAACATATATTGCCCAGTCTGGCAGCCATTGAAGACAGCAGGGACATTCGGGGAGTCCTTGTCCTTTTAAACACCATGGGCGGCGACGTGGAGGCGGGGCTTGCCATTGCGGAGATGATTGCTTCGCTGAGCAAACCTACGGTATCGCTTGTCCTGGGAGGCAGCCATTCCATCGGCGTGCCCATCGCGGTCAGCACGGATTATTCCTTTATCGTCAATACCGGCACCATGGTGATTCATCCGGTCCGTATGAACGGAATGGTTATCGGCGTTCCCCAGACCTTTGACTATTTTAAGCTGATTCAGGACAGGATCACCGGGTTTGTCTGCAGCCACTGTAAGATCAGCAAGCAGCTGCTGGAACAGCTGATGACGGAGACGGGCGTTCTCACGAAGGATGTGGGTACCATACTGGTCGGAGAGGAAGCGGTAAAATACGGAATCATCAACGAGGTGGGAGGAATTGACAGAGCCATCGCAAAACTCCATGAGATGATTGACGACGCGGCGGGAAAAAAGAACCGGCGGAGCGAAGAACGCCAGAACGAAAAAAAGAAAGATGACAAGTCCGCAGAAAAATGATATACTTATAATAATGTTGAATTCTGGCAAGCGAGGTAAGACAAGATGGCGGCATCTTCCGGAAGAAAAGCATCCTCTTCCCATTCCAATAAAAGAAACACAGGTTCCGCAAAGGCAGGTTCGCGGAGCGCGGCCGGCGCCGGCAGAAGTGCAGGCAGGAAAGCGGAGCCTGACGAGCAGCAGCTCGAGCGTGACAGCGCTCTGTTCCATGAGATCGGCCTGATCGTTCTGTTTGTGGCCATGCTGATCCTTTTTTTCTGCAATTTCGGTATTATCGGTCCGGTGGGGAACGCCGTCAGCGGCTTCCTGTTCGGACTGTTCGGCTTTACGGCGTATGTGGTGCCGATCCTGCTGTTTCTGGCGGCGGCTTTCTGGTATGCCAACGCGGGAAATCCCAGCGCGTTGCGAAAGCTGATCGCCGGTATTGTGCTTTTTCTGATGATAGGCGTTGTGTGCGATCTGGCGGCGGGGGATGCTTCCTCTCTGACAAAATACGATGTGAAGACGATCTATGAGAACTGCCGCGCCGGCAGGAACGGCGGCGGCGTACTGGCGGGGAGCATCTGCTATCTGATGCAGCATTATCTTGAGACCTTCGGCGCGGTGCTGGTTGTGCTGCTGTGCAGTGTGGTGTGCCTGATCCTGCTGACGGAAAAGTCGCTGCTGGCGGGGATGAAAAACGGCGGCAGCCGTATGCGGGAGCGTTCCCGGGAAGATGCCGAAAGGCGCAGAGAAAATGCCGAGGCGCGCCGCAGGGAGCAAGAGGAATTCCGGACCAGAAGAGAGGAAGAGCGCCGTTTAAAAGCGGAGGAACGGGAAAACGAAAAGATCCTGCGGATGGAGAAAAAAGTATCGGGCGTGATGCTGGACACCACCATCTCAAAGCAGGAAGAGAACGTCCACAGGGACGATGTTCACGAGATTACATATCAAAGCGGACAGGAAACGTCCGCGGATTCGCAGGAGAATGCCGCGCCCGCGTTTGATTTTGAGAAAGTGCGGATCAGGAGCATGCATCAGGTCATGCCCGAGGAATCTTTTTCCGGGCAGGAGGAAGATCCGGAGGAGACGCAGGGAGAACCGGAAGATTCGATTCCTGCTTTGTCCCGGGCTCCGGAGCCCTTTGTGCCTTCGGGCGCAGAGTGGGAGGAACTGTCGAGACAGTCCGGGCGCGTACAGAAAGAGGAAGCGGAGGAAAACCGTGAGACCGTTCCCGTCGGGTTCGGCTCCCGGAATTTCGGAGAGCAGGAACACGTTTCGTCTCCCCGGCATGCGGACGGTGAGACGGAGACTCGGACCGCCGCGCGGCCCAGGGCGTCGTATCCTTCCGCGGCTTCCGCTCCCGTTTCGGACCTTCCGAAGGAAAAAGCCCAGGCGGAGAAAAAGGTTCCCGCAAAATATATGTTCCCGCCGCTGTCCAGGCTTCAGAAGGGCGTGGCGGCCACGGGAGATTCCACAAAGGAACTGAGGGAAACGGCAATGCGCCTGCAGCAGACGCTGAACACATTCGGCGTCAGAGTGACGATCACGGACATCAGTCAGGGTCCCAGCGTTACGCGTTATGAACTGCAGCCGGAACAGGGCGTGAAGGTGTCGAAGATCGTGGGACTGGCGGACGATATCAAGCTGAATCTTGCCGCAACGGATATTCGGATTGAAGCGCCCATACCTGGAAAGGCCGCCATCGGGATCGAGGTTCCCAACCGGGAAAATATGCCCGTGGCGTTGAGAGATCTGCTGGAAAGCCCGGAATTCCGCGATTTTCCTTCCAACATTGCCTTTGCCGTTGGAAAAGATATCGCGGGAAAAGTGGTGGTTGCGGATATCGCCAAGATGCCCCACATGCTGATCGCGGGTGCGACGGGCTCCGGAAAGAGCGTCTGTATCAACACGCTGATCATGAGCATTTTATATAAAGCCCACCCGGACGACGTGAAACTGATCATGGTGGACCCGAAGGTGGTGGAGTTAAGCGTTTACAACGGAATCCCGCATCTTCTGATCCCTGTGGTGACGGATCCGAAAAAGGCCTCCGCGGCGCTGCACTGGGGCGTGACGGAGATGGAGGACCGTTATCGGAAATTTGCCGATTTCAACGTGAGAGACTTAAAGGGCTATAACAAAAAAGTGGAGACCATGCAGGAGAGCGGCGAGCCGGACGCTCCCGCGAAGCTGCCCCAGATCGTGATCATTGTGGACGAGCTTGCGGATCTGATGATGGTATGTCCCGGAGAGGTGGAAGAGTCCATCTGCCGTCTGGCCCAGCTTGCCAGAGCGGCCGGGATTCATCTCATCATCGCGACGCAGCGGCCCAGCGTGGATGTGATCACCGGTCTGATCAAGGCCAATATGCCCAGCCGTGTGGCTTTTTCCGTGTCCAGCGGCGTGGATTCCAGAACGATTCTCGACATGAACGGAGCAGAAAAGCTGCTGGGAAAGGGCGACATGCTCTTTTATCCTCAGGGCTACTCCAAGCCGGCCCGCGTTCAGGGCGCATTTGTGTCGGACAAGGAGGTCTCCGATGTGGTGGACTTTTTGAAAAACCAGACGCTCGGGAATGTGTATGCGGAGGATGTGGAAGAGAAGATCAGGAATCTTGGAAGCTCTTCGGGCGGAGGCGCTTTTGGCGATTCGGAGTCGGAACTGGACGAGCTGTTTGAAAAAGCGGGCCGTTTTATCATTGAACATGACCAGGACAGGGCTTCCATCGGCATGCTCCAGAGAGCGTTGAAGATCGGCTTTAACCGGGCGGCCAGGATCATGGATCAGCTCAGCGAATACGAGGTTGTGAGTGCAGGCGAAGGGACAAAGCCGAGAAAGGTTCTTATGAGCATCGAGCAGTTCGAGCAGCTTGTGGAAGAAGTTGTATAATGTCTGCGGAAAAGGTCCGATAATTTTGAAAATGAAGGAGAAGCAAGGTGAAAACGGATATTGAGATCGCCAGGGAGACGGCTCCCGAGCCCATTGTTGAGGTGGCCGCACGGCTGGGCATCGGGGAGGATTCCCTTGAGTGTTACGGAAAATATAAGGCAAAGCTTTCGGAAGAGTTCCTCAAGAGCATTCAGGACCGGCCGGACGGAAAGCTGATTCTTGTCACGGCGATTAATCCCACCCCGGCCGGGGAGGGGAAGACAACGACCAGCGTTGGGCTTGGACAGGCCTTCGGAAAGCTTGGGAAAAAGGCTGTGGTTGCGCTGAGGGAGCCGTCTCTGGGCCCCTGTTTCGGGATCAAGGGAGGCGCGGCCGGAGGCGGCTATGCGCAGGTTATTCCCATGGAGGATCTGAACCTTCATTTTACGGGAGATTTTCACGCTGTCACTTCCGCAAACAATCTGCTGGCGGCGCTGCTGGACAATCACATCCAGCAGGGCAACGAGCTTCGCATCGACACCCGGCAGATCGTCTGGAAGCGATGTGAGGATATGAACGACAGAGCGCTCAGGAATATTGTGGTGGGACTTGGCGGCAGGACGGACGGTTTTGTCAGGGAAGATCACTTTGTCATTACGGTGGCCAGCGAGATCATGGCGATCCTCTGTCTTGCAGACGACATGAACGACCTGAAGGAACGTCTTTCCAGAATTATTGTGGCGTACAATTTCGACAGGGAACCGGTAACGGCGGCGGATCTTAACGCCGTTGGCGCTATGGCGGCGCTGCTTAAGGACGCCATGAAGCCCAATCTGATTCAGACGCTGGAGCACACGCCCGCGCTGGTGCACGGCGGCCCCTTCGCCAACATTGCCCATGGCTGCAATTCCGTGCGGGCGACCGGTGCGGCTCTGAAACTGGCGGATTACTGTATCACGGAGGCAGGCTTCGGCGCTGATCTGGGCGCGGAAAAGTTTTTTGATATCAAGTGCAGGGCGGCGGGCCTGAAACCCGACGCGGCGGTGCTGGTGGCCACTGTCAGAGCGTTAAAATACAACGGCGGCGTTGACAAGGCGGATCTGGGAACGGAAAACATGGATGCCCTGAAAAAGGGAATCGCAAATCTGGGGAAACACATTGAAAACATTCAACAGTACGGCGTCCCTGTGGTTGTGACGCTGAATTCCTTTGTGACGGATACGCCGGCCGAGGTGGAGTATGTCCGTACTTTCTGCGAGGAAAGAAACTGTGAGTTTGCCCTTTCTCAGGTATGGGAAAAGGGAGGCGAAGGGGGAATTGCTCTTGCGGAAAAGGTACTTGAGACGCTGGAGACGAAGGAAAGCCGTTTCCGCCTCCTGTATGAAGACGACATTTCGCTGGAGGAAAAGATCAGGACCATCGCATTCAGAATTTACGGAGCGGGAAGCGTCAGCTTTTCCGCCGCGGCCCGTCGCCAGATGAAATCTCTGGAGGATATGGGTTTTGGAACTCTGCCGGTTTGCATGGCGAAGAACCAGTATTCTCTGTCGGATGATCCGAAGCTGCTGGGCCGGCCCGAAGGATTTGAACTTTCCGTGCGGGAGGTTTATGTATCGGCCGGAGCCGGATTTGTGGTGGCGCTCACGGGAGATGTGATGACGATGCCGGGACTGCCGAAACGGCCGGCGGCTTTCGGAATCGATGTGGATGAGAAAGGTGCGATTACCGGTCTGTTCTGACGGTGGGATGCGTTTTTTGACAAGGGGAACTGCCTATGAAATGTCCGAAATGCGGAGAAGAAATGGCCGAAGGCGCGCTGTACTGCGAGCATTGCGGAGAGGATATACATATTGTACCGGACTTTGAACCGGAACTGGAGCAGAACATTCAGCAGATCATCAGCGGCATCATGGAGGGACTGGACGATCCGGATCGGGAGACAGGGGAAGAAAAAACGACGGAAGAAGAAAGCATTGCGGATTCCAAAGCACCGCATAAAAAGAAGTGGGTATGGCTTGCGGCCGTCATTCCGGCGGTGCTGCTTCTGGCCGCCTGTATTGGGGCGGGGATGTGGCTTTACCTGAACAATTCCCTGAACTATCAGATCGAGAGGGCAGAGCAGTGCGTGCAGTCCGGCGCTTATGACACGGCGGTGAAGCATTACGAGAGGGCTCTGGAGCTGGACGAGAGCAATATTGAGCTTCAGTTCAGTCTGGCAGAGGTTTATCTGCTCAAAAACAACAAGATAGAATATGAATATCTTTTGCGGGAAATCGCGGGAAACGAAAGCGCCTCTTTGGAACAGCTGGATCGGGCTTACGGAAAATTGATCGCCATTTACCGCGCCAGAGGGGATTATGACACCATCAATCAGCTGATTCTGGGGAGCGGCAACGAGCAGATGATTTCCATTTATCAGAACTATATTGCGAATCCGCCGGAATTCAGCGTTATGGAAGGGTATTATACCAGCATCCAGCCGCTGAAGCTGACGGCCATGGGTTCCGGAAAGATCTATTATACGCTGGACGGCAGCGATCCGGACATACACAGCACCCGCTATACCATGCCGATCATTCTGGAAAAGGGGAAGTACGTGGTAAAGGCGGTGTTTATCAACGACAACGGCATCTGCAGCGACATTGCGAGCAGGGAATATTTCATTGACAACGACGATATCCCGGCGCCGGAGATCAGTGTTGTCAGCGGCGAGTATTACGCGCCCGTGTACATTGAGGTCATGGATCTGGACGAGGATGAGGAAGTCTATTATACTACAGACGGGACACAACCCACCTATTCCTCCAACAGGTATACGGGTCCCATCCCGATGCCCCTGGGAACCTCCCGGTTTATCTTTGCAAGAATCGTGGACGGCGTTACGGGGGAAGTGTCGGAGCGCAATTATGTGCTTACGCTGAATACGGAAATCACGCCGGCGATGGCGGTGGACCGTGTAAAGCAGTATGTCCGGGAAACCGGCAGGATTCTGGATGACGGGGGACATTTTGACGACAGCGGTGCTGTATACGTTTACGAGTTTTTGTATGCGGTGAATATCGACGACGCCGATTACTATACGATCGCCGAGGTGAGGCGGGATCCCGACGGTTCCCAGGTGAGAACCGGAAGCTTTTTTGCCGTGAATATCTACGATGGAACGCTGTATCGGCAGCAGTACGACGAGATTAACCGCCCTGTTGTGACGGCCATTGACGGGGAATTGGAAACAGCGGCGCAATAGGAAACAGGACGGTAGCGCCGGAAAGCAGAAAACGGCGAAGTGAAGCGGCAGCGCCGGAAAAATCGAAGAACCGAAAAAACGAGGAAAGGAAACCATAGCGCCGTAAACCGGCAGAAGGAGGAAATATGTATCAAATTGTAAAAAGAAAACAGCTTACCACAAACATTTATCTGATGGACGTGGAGGCAAGGAGGGTTGCGGCTTCCTGTCAGCCGGGACAGTTTGTGATTGTCAGGGCGGATGAGAAGGGCGAGAGGATCCCGCTTACCATCTGTGATTACGACAGGCAGAAGGGAACCGTCACTATCGTGTTCCAGTGCGTGGGCGCGGCTACCCAAATGATGGCGCAGCTGCAGGAAGGAGATGCCTTCCACGATTTTGTGGGGCCGCTGGGACGGCCTTCTGAGCTGGTGAACGAGTCTTTGGAGGAACTGAAAAAGAAACGGATCCTGTTTGTTGCGGGAGGCGTGGGCGCGGCTCCCGTTTATCCGCAGGTGAAATGGCTGCACGAGAGAGGCGTGGCGGCGGATGTGATCGTGGGAAGCAAGACGAAGGATCTTCTGATTCTGGAAAAGGAGATGGAGTCGGTGGCGGGAAACCTGTACGTTACTACCGACGACGGTTCCTACGGCAGAAGCGGCATGGTGACGCAGACGTTAAAGGATCTGGTGGCGGAAGGGAAACAGTATGATCTCTGCATTGCCATCGGACCCATGATCATGATGAAATTTATGTGTCTTCTGACAAAGGAGCTGGGCATTCCCACCGTGGTCAGCTTAAATCCTATCATGGTGGACGGCACGGGGATGTGCGGCGCCTGCCGCGTGACGGTGGGCGGCGAGGTGAAATTTGCCTGTGTGGACGGACCTGAGTTCGACGGGCATCTGGTAAATTTTGACGAAGCCATGAGACGCCAGCAGATCTATAAAACCGAGGAAGGAAGAGCCATGCTGAAGCTGACGGAGGGGAATACCCATCACGGCGGATGCGGACAATGCGGTTGAGAGAGTGTAAAAAACAGAAAGGTATGGTTATTTAAGATGGATGTTTTAAAGAAAGTGCCTGTCAGAGAGCAGGATGCAAAGGAAAGAGCGGCCAATTTCAGGGAAGTCTGCCTCGGATATAACGAAGCGGAGGCCAGAGAAGAGGCTTCCAGATGTATCAACTGCAAGAACGCACAGTGCATCAAGGGATGCCCTGTGGCGATCAACATTCCCGGATTTATCGAGAAGGTAAAGGAGGGCGACATCGCGCAGGCCTATCAGATCATCAGCGAATCCAGCGCCCTGCCTGCCGTCTGCGGCCGTGTATGCCCTCAGGAGAGCCAGTGCGAGGGGAAATGTATCCGCGGCATCAAAGGCGACCCCATCTCCATCGGAAAGCTGGAACGCTTTGTGGCCGACTGGGCGAGGGAAAACGGCCTGAAACCCGCAGGCGCGGCGGAGAAAAACGGGAAGCGGGTTGCCGTCATCGGCTCGGGACCCGCAGGACTGACCTGCGCGGGAGATCTTGCAAGGATGGGATATGACGTGACCATTTTCGAGGCGCTGCACGAGCCCGGCGGCGTTCTTGTCTATGGGATTCCCGAGTTCCGTCTTCCGAAGCAGGACGTGGTGGCGAAGGAGATCGAGAACGTAAAAGCGCTTGGCGTAAAGATCGAGACCAACGTAGTCGTCGGCAAGGCCGTCACCATCGACCAGCTGATCTCGGAGGAGGGCTTCGACGCGGTGTTCATCGGCTCGGGCGCGGGACTTCCGAAGTTCATGGGGATTCCGGGGGAGAACGCGAACGGCGTGTTCTCCGCAAACGAATACCTGACCAGAAGCAACCTGATGAAGGCTTTTGACGAAAACTCCAATACGCCCATCATGCACAGCAAAAAGGTGGCTGTGGTAGGCGGCGGAAACGTGGCTATGGATGCGGCGCGAACGGCGCTTCGTCTGGGCGCGGAGGTGCATATCGTGTACCGCCGCAGCGAGGAGGAACTTCCTGCCAGAGTGGAGGAAGTTCATCACGCGAAAGAGGAGGGGATTATTTTTGATCTGCTCACCAATCCCACGGAGATCCTCAGCGACGACAAGGGCTGGGTCACGGGCATGAAATGTATCCGCATGGAGCTGGGGGAGCCCGACGCGTCGGGCAGAAGACGGCCTGTAGAGATCCCGGGTTCCGAGTTCGTCATGGAACTCGATACCGTCATCATGTCCCTGGGCACTTCCCCGAATCCGCTGATCTCTTCCACAACGGAAGGGCTTGAGACGAACAAGTGGAAATGCATTGTGGCCGACGAGGGAAGCGGCCGTACCACCAAGGAAGGCGTCTACGCCGGAGGCGACGCAGTCACCGGCGCCGCGACGGTCATTCTGGCCATGGGCGCGGGCAAGGCGGCAGCGAAAGGGATAGACGAATACTTAAACGGCAGGTAAAACCGCGCCCATGGCCTGCGATGAGGCGCGGGCAAGGCGGCGGCGAAAGGGATAGACGAATACCTGAAAAATACCTGAAAGGAAGGTAGAAAATGGTAAAGCATATTGTTCTGTGGAATTTCAGGGAAAACATGACGGATGAGGAAAAGCGGGAAGCCGGAGAAAAAATGAGATCGCTTCTGGAGCCGATCAGGGAGAAAGTGCCGGGGACGGTGGAAATACAGGTGGTACTAAATGAACTGGACTCCAGCAACCGGGATGTGGCGCTGCTCTCTGTCTTTGAGACCGTGGAGGCGCTGCAGGCTTATCAGACGCACCCCGACCATGTGGCGGCAAAAGGGTATATCGGATCCGTTACCTGCAACAGAACCTGTATGGATTACGAGTATTGACGGAAACCCGATGAGAAACAGCACCGCTTTTCGGATCGGTTCGCGGATTTGCCGTCCGCGGACCGATCTTTGAGCAGAAGGAAAAAGCGTTCCATGAAGATTACCATCGTCTGTGTGGGAAAGATGAAGGAAAAGTATTACCGGGATGCGGTGGAGGAATACCGGAAGCGGCTGGGAAGATACTGCACGCCGGAAATCCTGGAGGTGGCGGACGAGAGCACGCCGGAGGAAGCCGGACCTGCGGAGAAAGACCGGATTCTCCGGAAAGAGGGAATGCGGATCCTGGAAAAGATCCGGGACGGCGCATTTGTATGCACGCTTGAGATCGGCGGCAGAAAATTTTCTTCGGAGGGACTTGCACAGTGGATGCAGCAGCTTACGGTGCGTGGCGTCAGCCATATTGTTTTTGTGATCGGAGGCTCTCTTGGACTGCATGCGTCCGTGCGTGACAGGGCCGATCTTGCGCTGAGCTTTTCGGACATGACCTTTCCCCATCAGCTGATGCGGGTGATTCTCTGCGAGCAGGTGTACAGGGCGTTCCGGATCATAAACAACGAACCGTATCACAAATAGCGAACCGCGTCGTAAACAACGGGCCGTACAAACAGCGTTCCGGATCGGGCAGAGGCTCTGATACGGACGGCGGCCTTGCATTACATCAGGATAAGGAAAACAAATTATGAAAATCATTCATTGCGCAGATCTGCATCTGGATTCTAAAATGACTTCCAACCTGACAAAAGAAAAGGCAAGAGAGAGAAAGGCGGAGCTTCTGAACACGTTTGACAGGATGCTGCGGTATGCGGTCAGAAATCAGGTGGAGGCCGTTATCATCGCGGGCGATCTTTTTGACACGAAACGGATCTCCGCATCCGCAAGAAACGCCGTGAGAGACGGGATTTTGAACCATCCGGACATCCAGTTTTTTTATCTGAGGGGGAATCACGATGCCGAAAGCTTCCTTTGCAGTCTGGACGAGATACCGGATAATCTGAAGCTGTTCGGTGAAACATGGACAACCTATTCTCTGGCGGACGGCAGGATTACGGTGACCGGTGCGGAGCTGAACCGTGAAAACGCCGGAAGTATCTGGAACGACCTGACGCTGGACAGGGACCGGTTTAATCTTGTGGTGCTGCACGGGCAGGCATCCGAGAATGAGCCGGCGGACGGCGCCGAATACATCAACATGAGGAAACTGATGAACAGAGGGATCGACTATCTGGCGCTGGGACATATACACACCTATCGACTGGAACAGCTGGACGGAAGAGGAAAATATTGTTATCCCGGATGTCTTGAGGGAAGAGGGTTCGACGAATGCGGCCGGCATGGATTTGTGCTGCTGGACATTGATCCCGGGACGGGTCATTTTCGTCAGGAGTTTGTGGAGGCGGCGTGCAGGACGCTTTATACGCTTCCGGTGGATGTATCGGGGTGCAAGACGACCTTTGATATTTCGGAAAAGATCCGGGACGGTCTGGACCGGGCGGCGATTTCACACGACAGCCTGCTCAAACTGGTGCTGACGGGAGAGGTAGATGTGGAATGTGAGAAAAATATGGAATATCTGGTTAAGAAGTTTGAGCCGGAATATTATTTCCTCAAGATTTCCGACGAAACGTCGCTGATGGTCGATTACAGCGCCTTCGCGCTGGACGAGTCTCTGAAGGGGGAATTTATCCGTATTGTGGAAGGGGACGATGACCTTGACCCGCAGCAGAAAGTCGAGGTGATTCGCTGCGGTCTGCGGATGCTGGCCGGCGAAGACCCCGATTGAAAGGTGGCATTTTATGCGTCTTCTGAGCTGTTATATAGAAAATTTCGGAAAACTGAAGGATCTTTCGGTTACGTTTGAGGACGGCTGCAATGTGATCTGCAGGGAAAACGGCTGGGGAAAGAGCACGCTGGCAGCCTTTATCAAGGTGATGCTGTACGGCTTCGAGGAAGAAAAGGCGAGGGACGATCTGAAAAACGAGAGGAAGCGTTACCGTCCCTGGCAGGGGGGAGTATACGGCGGCCGGCTGGAGTTTGAGGCGGCGGGAGAACGATATGTGCTGACGAGAACCTTTGGGATGAAAGAGAAGGAGGACAGCTTCAGTCTCAGGAAAAAGGAAACGAATCTGGAGTGCCGGGATTTTTCCCGGGCGGTGGGGGAGGAACTGTTTTTTCTGGACTGCGCTTCCTTCTGCAGGACGGTATTTCTCTCCCAAAACGACTGCGAGACCGTGTCCACCGACGCGATAAACGCCAGAATCGGAAATCTCACCGATGCCACGGACGATATCAACAATTATGAGAATGTCAATCAGCGGTTTGCCGGTCTGCTCAACCAGATGAACCCAAACAGAAAGACCGGTTCTCTCTATAAGTGCAGAGAAGAGATTGTCCGGCTGGAGGAAGAAGTCCGGGTGGGCCGCAGCGCGGATCAGGCGATGGAAAAGCTTTACGAAAGTATTCAACAGAAGAGGGCGGAGCAGGATGCGCTGAAGGAGGAACAGGCCCTGCTTGCGGAGAAACAACAGAAAATCGCGGCGTATAAGGACATTCAGGTAAAACGGGAAGCGTATAAGAGTCTCTGCCAGGAGTATCAGGAACGGGAAGAACAGGCAAAGGCACGGCGCGCCTGCTTTCCGGCCAAAGTCCCCGAAAAGGAGAGACTGGAAGAGGCCATTGCGTGCAGCGTGAGACTTTCCGCGGCAAAAGAGAAGGTTCAGATCTATGAAATGTCGGAAGAGGAAATCCGCCGGGAAAACGATCTCGAAAAGCTGTTTCGGGAAGAGTGGCCCGATCCGGAAACCTGTGACCTGCAGGCGCAGCATCTGCGGGAGATGCAGGAACTGAGGGTTTTGATGGCGGGAAACAGACTGTCCGACGAAGAGAGGGAAAGACTTGACGAAGGCAGAAACCGGTTCGCTCAGGGCGTGCCGGAACTGTCGGAGTTTGAACGCGTTATATCCGAATGGAACGAGTGTGTGGAGCGCAGGAACGTGCTGCCCCAGAAAAAGCTGACGTGCGAGACGCTGCAGCAGATTTCCCGTGCCGGCGCGGCGGGAGAAGGAAACCGAACCGGACGCGGAGCCGGGAGAACGGTTTTCGGGATGCTCTTTCTTGCCGCAGGTCTGGCTCTGCTTGTGTGCGGCGTTTGGATGGCGGGATCCGGAAAGACCATGGCGCCGGCCGCTGCGGCGGGACTCATTGCCCTGATCGCGGGCGCAGCGCTGTTGTTTTTGCGAAGAGGAAGGACGGGCGGAAGGGAGGTGTCCCGAAGTCCGGAGCCTGCGGACAATGACGGTCTGGAACAAATGAAACGGCAGATCGCCCAGGACGAGGCGTTCATAGAGCAGGCGGAAAGCGGGACGGAGAAGTTTCTGGAGCGGTACGGGATGGTCTGGGAGAGGAAGTCGGAGATCCTGGACCGCCTTTACGACCTGAAGGCCGCGGTACGGGAATATATTACGCTTTCGGATCAGGAAAAAGCTTCCGCTCAGGGACAACAGGAGGAACGGTACCGGGAGCTGGCGGAAGAAGTGAAGGCGTTTTTAAACAAATATTTTCCGGAGGAAGAGACGGACGAGAGCGCTTTCGGCCCGGAACTTGCCCGGATCCGGGAAGCCGCGGGCGAATATGCGGTCCTGAAAAAGAAAAGAAATGACCTTGCCCGCGCAAGAGAAGCTTACCGTGAGCTGGCCGGCTCACTGGAAGCATTTCTGGCGGAGCTTTCCATAGAGCCGGAACCGGATCTGCAGGCGCATCTTCTGCGGATCAGAAGTCATCTGCAGAGCTATGAGAACAGCATGCAGGAGCTTCTGGCCGCGAAGGAGCGGAAGGAAGCCTTTGAAACGGCGGAAAACATGGCGGAGATCCTTCAGGAAGAGCCGGCGGAGACCATGCAGCCTCTGCAGGAGATCACGGGAAGGCTGGAAGAGATCGCGGGCCGGCTGGAGCAGCTTTGCGAGTACATGGCGGACGACAACCGCCACCTTGACGAACTGCGCGCCGAGAGCGATCAGACGGCGGAAACGGCGGAGCGGCTTTCGGCGCTCAGGGAATCCTACGAGGCGGGACTTAAAAAATACGAGCGGATCAAAATAACAAGAGAGTATCTGGAACGGGCAAAGATTTCCCTGACCGCCAGATATACAGAACCCATCCGGAAAGGTCTTGTAAAATATTACGCGTTTCTGACGGGAGAGGACGCCGGACGCATTCTGGTGGACGCAAACGTTGGTGTGACTGTGGATGAGCTGGGAATGCAGCGAGATCCTCGCTTTTTCAGCGCGGGATATCGGGATATGATCGGCGTCTGTCTGCGGATGGCGCTGGTGGACGCCATGTACCGTGAGGAAAAACCGTTTGTGGTATTTGACGATCCCTTTGCCAATCTGGATGATTCCAGGCTTGCGGGAGCGTTAAATCTGCTGCGGCAGGCCGGAAGGGAGTATCAGATTCTCTATTTTACCTGCCATGACAGCAGAACGCCGCAGCCGGATTTTACATAAAAATTCGCGTTTCGGCAGGCAAATGTCGGAATAGGTGCTAATATTGCGTCACAATTGCCGCGAAAAAACGAAAAAAGGAGACAAATTCGACAATTTGTGATAGAATGTCCATTGTTGGAACAGGATACGGATGTGACACGGAAACAGGAGTCTCTAATAGTTTTGACTGATTATTGTTTGCGAGGAGATTCGACGGCATGAAAATAGCAATCTGTGATAACAATGCGGTGGACAGGCAGTACCTGCAGGCTTTGCTGCAGGAATACCCAACGGAGTTGTATGAATGTGCGGAAAATCTGCTCTCCGACGTGGAGAGCGGGATCCGGTATGATCTTTATCTTCTGGACATCTATCTGGATACCATGAACGGGATAGAACTGGCAAAGAGGATGAGGGAGCAGGACGGGGAGGCCGTAATCTGTTTTATTTCTTCCAGCGATGCTTTTTACCGGGAAGCGTACGACCTTTATGCGATTCAGTATCTTTTAAAACCGGTAAAACGGGAAACGCTGCTGGAACTGATCGAAAAAGTGGAAAGCCGTCTGCCCAAGGCGGAACCGGCGCTGCATTTTAAATGGCGGGGAAAGATCGGCAGCATCGCCTGCAGCAGGATCCTGTTTGTGAGCAGTCAGGAGCATAAACTGTCCATCTATTGCACGGACGGAACCATACAGGAATGTATCGGAAAGATCAGCGGGCTGGCCGGTCAGATTGACGACGAAGCATTTGTCAGGGTGCATCAGAGTTATCTTGTCAACATGAATCATGTGGACTGTTTAAACGGCGGCGAGCTTCTTGTGGGACGGTACAGCATACCGGTCTCAAGACGTTACGCCGCGGAAGTGAAAAAGAAATATCAGGAACTGTTGTTTGCGGAACCCGGCAGAACGACGGAGAAAGCGGTGTCGGATGACAAAAAAGCAGAGAGCACAGGAGATCATTAAAAGACTGAAGCAAGAGTATCCGGAGACGGTCTGTACTCTGGAATACGATCAGGCGTGGAAGCTTCTGGTCAGCGTGAGACTCGCAGCGCAGTGTACGGACGCCCGGGTCAACGTGGTGGTGGAGAAGCTGTACGAAAAATTCCCGGACGTAAACGCCCTTGCCGCCGCCGACGTGAGGGAGATCGAAGAGATCGTGCATCCCTGCGGTCTAGGGAACAGTAAGGCAAGGGACATCAGCGCCTGTATGAAAACGCTGCGGGACGAGTACGGAGGAAAGGTGCCGGAGGATTTTGACAGCCTTCTTTCTCTGCCGGGCGTCGGCAGAAAGAGCGCAAACCTGATTATGGGAGACGTGTTCGGAAAACCTGCCATCGTGACGGACACCCATTGCATCCGCCTTGTAAACCGTATGGGGCTGGTGGACGGGATCAAGGAACCCGCGAAGGTGGAAAAGGAGCTTTGGAAACTGATTCCGCCCGAAGAGGGAAACGATTTCTGCCACAGGCTTGTGGATCACGGAAGGGCGGTCTGCACCGCGAGAACAAAGCCGTACTGCGACAGGTGCTGCCTGCTGGGGATCTGTAAGCAGGCCGGGGTCTGATCCTTTGTGACGAGAGAACGGTTTTCCGCGGCCCGGATGAAAAATGCATATCTGGGTTTTATACAAATAAATAGTTAATTAAATCTTAAAAGGTTCTTAATGGGTTTTTGCACAGCGCGTATTGTGATTTGCTTCCGGCGCGTGTTAAGATATTTTCAGAAAGATCTGAAAGATTGTCGGGAGGAAATACGATGTGCGGAAACCGTTTTTTTGAAAAGCATTTTCACATCCGCAGAAGAGCGCAAATACTGGCTTGCTGCGGAATGTTTTTTTGTGCCCTTCTGCTGGCGGGCTGTGGCGGGGAGAGGGAGACGGAAAATGGAAAAAGAGGGGATGGGGCGCAGTGGCGTGAGAGTGGCTTTGCCGCGCCGGGGGAGCTTCTTGCGGGGGAGAAGTTATACGCCGGACAGTTCCAGCTCTGGGAGCGCGAGGAGACGGAATATGGACGGGACGGAGAGGAGCCAATCTATCTTGACTTCGGCGTCTGTGGGCAGTTTTTGTGGCGCTTTGGTGAACAGCGGGGGGAGGACGGCGGTCTTGCAAGAGGGCCGGAGGGCCTTTATTTCCTGGAAATTTGGGATACGGAAACGGGCGGGATGAGGACGGAACGGTTCATGTCGGGAGATCTGGGACTGGAAGGGGAAGAATCCTTTCTTTGTGACATGGAAATGCTGGACGAAGAACACTTTGTGTTCCGGTTTCTGGACTATGAGAGAACGGAGAGCGGCTACTCACAGATCTCGGACGGGATGCTCTGGACGGATCTGGATCAAAATACCAGTCGGCAGGATTTTCTGGAGGAGTATCTGGCGCTTGGAATCGAAGGGACGCGGGAAGCGACGGAACTGCCGCTGATACAGCAACTGGAATGGAGCCTGGATGGAAAGGGAGATATCCAGATCCTCTATTCAGAAGGCGGGGGCGTGGATTCGGCCTGTGTTTTCGGAAGAGAAGGAGAAATTCTGTTACAGTGGTCGGGAAGCCCGCAGCAGCATGCCCTGGGATTTTTGCGGGGTGACGGCGGGGAATCGATCCTTGCCGTCTGTGATTTCACTGAGGAAACCTGCGAATTTCTGCTGTCTTGCGGGGAACAGGGGACGTTTTCTTCCCTGGGAAAGCTGCAGACAGAGGGGACGAATCTGAATCTGTATGGGATGCTGGGGGACGAGTTGTATTACAGTGCGGAAGAGGAGGGACTTGGTGAGGGGCTGATCAGCTGGAATGTGGCTACGGGGGAAAGGAGGTTCCTGTATGACTTTCAGGACGCTGGGATGGGCGTTAACGCCCGGTTCTTGTTTGCGCTGCGGGACGGACTGCCCCCGGTGGTATGTCTTCTGGATCATGAGGAAACGGGAAACGACCGGATATGGACGGCGGAGCTTTCCCGGGAGCGCCCCGAGACGCCGGATCCCTTACAGGTGGCGGATTTCACCGGAAGCTGTGAATATGTGAAGGAATGTCTGCCGGAGCTTTCCAGAAGCAATCCCAGCTACACCTACGAATATGCGGACGCTTCCTCCGAAGAGGTCAGGGACCGGATCCTGGCGGAGCTTTCCCGGGGGGAGGGACCAGCGTTCTTTGTGATGAATGCAGGGGATTTTTACATGCTGAGAGAAAAGGGAGTCTTTCTTGACCTTGCAGAGCTTCTTCCCGACCGGCAGAAAGACGAACTGCTGCCGGGAGCCTGGGTGTACGGCGGGACGGACGGCAGCCTGCAGGGAGTTACCCTGAGGGTCTGGGCCCAGACGCTGCTTGTCCCCGGCGGAATCGCCTGCGGGGAGAATTGGACGCTGGAACAGGTGATCCAACTGATGGAGGAAGGGAGCCTTTCGGGAGCGGTGAGGTATGCGCCTTTCGAGATGCAGGGAAGATATCTTCCCTTTGAGGACGCGGTGCTGAGTCTGCTGGACGCTTATTTATGGGATTCCGCCCTGATTGACCGGGAGAAAGGAATCAGCCATTTCGACGACGGAGGGTTTGTAAAACTGCTGGAGCTGATGCGGGCGGGGACGGAGGCTTCCCTGGCAGGCGGGGAGGAATGGTTCGGAAACGGTGATATCGTGGTGGCGGATGTTTGGTCCCCGGCGGACTTTATGGAGTTGTTCGCACGCATGGAAAACGGAGAGGGACAGATCGCTGGATTTCCCGGGGAGAGCGGCGGAGAAAGCAGCCTGAGCGGTATGATCCTGGCGGTGAACGCCGGGTTGGAGGACAAACAGGCGGCCGCCTTTTTACTGGAGATGCTTTTGGGAGAAAAGATGCAGTCCAAAACCACAGCGATGGAGATGAGCGCCCGGAGGATGAATCCGGAGACATTGGCGGTGCCCGGGGAGGACGGACGGCTTTTCTATATGGGCGGCGACGAGGAGGTCCCGGTGTTCGCCGATGGGACGAACGCCTTTGACCGGGCAGCGGCGTTTCTGGAGAGCTGCACGGCGCAGCGGCGACGCGATCTGCAGATCATGAATATTCTCAGGGAGGAATTATCCGCCATGGCGACGGGAAACATTCCTGCCGCAAAGGCCGCGGAGACGATAGACAGACGGGTTCAGCTGTATCTGGATGAAAAAAATACTTGACACGGATTTCGGATTGGAGTAATATTATTTAAAATTAAAAAGCACAACTTGAAACCGTAGATGTGGAGATAAAAACAGTACGTGCACTTACAGAGAGACCGGAGGCTGAGAAAGGTCGGGACGCAGGCTGTTAAATGGACCACGGAGGGCGCGGGGAACGGAAGGAAACTTCTCAGTATCTTGCGACGTATGGCACGCGTCAGATTGCCGGGAATATGATGGTATTCCGTAAGCGCACTCGTCAGAGTGAAACAAGGTGGCACCGCGGGGAAGGATTTGACCCGTCCTTGACAGAATCAGATGGTTTTCTGTCAGGGGCGGGTTTGTTGCGTACAGGCGCCGGGGCGGAAAGCGGAAAGGAGACTATATGAATCTGAAACCGACACTGGAAGAATGCAGGGCGTTCGCGGAGGAAAGACGGTACGGCGTAATTCCCGTCAGCACGGAGATCCTGGCGGACACCTCGACGCCAATCGAAGTGCTCAGGATCCTGAAAAAGGTCAGCAGCCACGTCTATCTGCTGGAAAGCGCGGAGGCAGATAAACGATGGGGCAGATATTCTTTTCTGGGGTACGATCCGCTTCTTGAGATTACATGTTATAACAAGTCGGTTAGGGTAAAGACGCCGCTTACCACACAGACCACACAGGAGGATATCCGAGACTGTATCCGGGGGATCCTTAAGGAAAACCGCAGCCCGAAAATTCCTGATCTGCCGCCTTTTACCGGCGGACTGGTGGGATATTTTTCCTACGATTACATCAAGTACAGCGAGCCCACGTTAAAGCTGGACGCGGAGGATGAGGAAGGCTTTCAGAACGTCAATCTGATGCTGTTCCACAAGGTCATCGCCTTTGACAACTACAGACAGAAGATCGTCCTGATCACCAACATCAAGACGGACGATGTGGAGGAAAACTACAACAAGGCTGCCCTGGAGCTGGAAAGCATGAGACAGCTGATCCGCAGGGGGGAGAAGGCGGAGCATGTTCCGTTTAAGCTGACATCGGAATTCCGGCCCCTCTTCGGGGAGGAAGAGTACTGCCGGATGGTGGAAAAGGGAAAGCATTACATCAGGGAGGGAGACATCTTTCAGGTCGTGCTTTCCAACAGGCTGGAAGCCGGGATGGAGGGAAGCCTGCTGGATGCGTACAGAGTGCTGCGCACCACGAATCCCTCGCCCTACATGTTTTATTTCTCGGGCGGCGACGGGGAGATCGCGGGGGCAAGTCCGGAGACGCTGGTAAAGCTGGAAGGGGAAAAACTTTATACCTTTCCGCTGGCGGGGACGAGACCCCGAGGACGAACCGACGAGGAAGACAGAAGGCTGGAGAAGGAGCTTCTGGCGGACGAGAAGGAGCTGGCGGAACACAATATGCTGGTGGATCTTGGGCGGAACGATATTGGAAAGATCAGTCAGGTCGGCACCGTGAAGGTGGAAAAATACATGTCCATTGAGCGGTATTCCCATGTGATGCACATCGGCTCCACGGTGAGCGGCGTCCTGCGAAAGGACCGGGACGCGCTTGACGCGGTGGACGCCATCCTGCCGGCGGGGACCCTGTCGGGGGCGCCCAAACTTCGCGCCTGTGAGATTATCAACGAACTGGAGAACAATAAGCGCGGGATTTACGGGGGCGCCATCGGGTATGTCTCCTTCACGGGGAATCTTGACACCTGTATCGCCATCCGGCTGGCCTTTTCCAAAAACGGGAAGGTGTTTATCCGCTCCGGGGCCGGGATCGTGGCGGACAGCGTGCCCCAGAAAGAATACAGGGAGTGCATTCAGAAGGCCGCCGCGGTGAAAAACGCGGTGGAGACGGCGCAGGAGGGCATGGAAGAATGATCCTTTTGATTGATAATTACGACAGTTTTTCCTATAATGTATATCAGTTGACGGCTTCCGTGGACCCGGACGTCAGGGTGATCCGGAATGATGAAATGACGGTGGAGGAAATCGAAGCTCTGAAACCGGACCGCATCATTCTGTCGCCGGGGCCGGGTAAGCCCGCCGACGCCGGAATCTGCGAAGAGGTGATCCGGCATTTCAAGGGAAGGATCCCGATCCTCGGAATCTGTCTGGGGCATCAGGCGATCTGTGAGGTGTTCGGCGCAACCGTGACGTACGCCAAAAAGCTGATGCATGGGAAGCGGTCCAGGATCCGGCTGGATACGGACAGCGTCCTGTTCCAGGGGATGGAGCGGGAGATCACGGTGGCAAGGTACCACTCTCTGGCCGCGGCTCCGGATACCATGCCGGAGACGCTGAAGGTTACGGCGCTGACGGAGGACGGCGAGATCATGGCCGTGGAACACGCGGAGTATCCGGTTTACGGCGTACAGTTCCACCCGGAATCGGTGCTGACGCCCGACGGAGCGGCCATTATGGAAAACTTTGTGAGACGGGCCGGGAAGAAACCCGGCGAAAACATGACTGCCGGGGAAGGGGCCGGAACCCACGGGAAGGATCCTGTCGGAATAACGGCGGACGCGCCGGCGGCTATACAAACATCTGCGGAGAACGGGAAAGGAAGAGAAAAAATGATCGGAGAGGCAATTTTAAAGCTTACGAAAAAGGAAGACATCGGATATGAGATGGCAAAGGAAGTCATGAACGAGATTATGGGCGGCATCGCCACGGACGTGCAGAAGAGCGCGTATCTGACGGCCCTGAGCATGAAGGGGGAGACGATTGAGGAAATCACTGGCTCCGCTGAGGCCATGCGGAGCCATGCGCTGCCGGTAACGCCCGACAGAGAGGTGCTGGAGATTGTGGGTACGGGCGGCGACGGCTCCAATTCCTTTAACATTTCCACTACCGCGGCCCTGATCATCTCCGCGGCGGGGGTTCCCGTGGCAAAGCACGGAAACCGGGCGGCAAGCTCAAAGTCGGGCGCGGCGGACTGTCTGGAAGCGCTGGGCGTAAACATTGTGCTGGAGCCCGAGCAGGCGGAAAAACTGATTCGGGAAGCGGGGATCTGTTTCTTCTTCGCCCAGAAATACCACGCCGCCATGAAATATGTGGGGCCGATCCGGAAGGAGCTGGGCATCCGCACCGTGTTCAATATTCTTGGGCCTCTCACCAATCCGGCAAAGCCTTCCATGCAGGTTATGGGCGTCTACGACGAAAGCCTTCTGGAGAGCATGGCTCATGTCCTGAGCAACCTTGGGGTAAAGAAAGGTATGGTGGTATACGGACGGGAAAGGCTGGATGAGATTTCCATCTGCGGACCCACCGCCGTCTGCGCCTTCCACAACGGCCAGTTCAAAAGCTATACCATCACCCCGGAGGAAGTGGGCCTGAAGTGTTACGGGAAGGGAGAACTGTTGGGCGGAACGCCCAAAGAAAACGCGGAAATCACAAG
Source organism: uncultured Acetatifactor sp. (assembly GCA_947586055.1). Taxonomy (GTDB): domain Bacteria; phylum Bacillota; class Clostridia; order Lachnospirales; family Lachnospiraceae; genus Acetatifactor. The sequence goes on from CANPXL010000001.1 coordinate 71,053, forward strand.
GGCCATTCTGCAGGGGGCGCAGAAGGGCGCAAAGCGGGACGCGGCGGTCATCAACGCGGCGGCGGCGCTCTTTGTGGCCGGAAAGACTACCAGCTTAAAGGAAGCCGTAAAGCTTGCGGAAGAGACCATAGACAGCGGGAAAGCCAACGCAAAGCTGGATGAGTTCATCAGGCTGTCCAACGAAAAATAAGGATCGGGAAGGACAGGACGCAAAGATATGATTTTAGAGGAAATCGCGGCAAAGACTGCGGAGAGGATCGAGGCAAAAAAACGGCAGTTTCCCTTAAGCGAGCTGAAGGCGGCGGTGGGGGATATGGAGAAAAAGACTGACTTCCCCTTTGAAAAGGCGCTGGCCGGTTCGGGAATGAGCTTTATCTGCGAGGTGAAAAAGGCTTCTCCCTCCAAGGGAGTCATCGCGGAAAATTTCCCGTACGTCGAGATCGGGAAGGAATACGAGCGGGCGGGGGCGGACGCTTTGTCCGTCCTCACGGAGCCCTTTTATTTTCAGGGAAGCGACAGTTATCTTGCGGCGATTCGGAAGGAAGTGTCCCTTCCGCTGCTGCGCAAGGATTTTACGGTGGATGAATACATGCTCTATGAGGCCCGTCAGATCGGCGCCGACGCGGTGCTGCTGATCTGCGCCGTCTTAAGCCAGACCCAGCTGGAGGAATACGCCGGGATCGCCGGGGAACTGGGACTTTCCGCGCTGGTGGAGGCGCACGACGAAAAAGAAATCCGGATGGCGCTGAAGGCGGGCGCGAAGGTCATCGGCGTGAACAATCGGAACCTGAAGGATTTTACCGTGGACATTTCCAATTCCCTGCGGCTGCGCAAGCTGGTGCCAGAAGACGTCCTGTTTGTGTCCGAGAGCGGCATGAAAACCCGGTCCGACATCGCAAGACTGGAGGAAAACGGGACGGACGCGGTGCTGATCGGGGAAACCCTGATGCGAAGCGCCGACAAGGCCGGTATGCTGCGGGAGTTGAGAGGAAAGATATGAAACAGACCAAAATCAAACTCTGCGGGATGTTCCGGCCGGAGGATATCGGGTATGTCAATCAGGTAAAGCCGGATTTCTGCGGATTTATACTGGCGGAGGGCTTCCGGAGACAGATCACGGAGGAACAGGCGGCGCGGTTTCGCGAGACGCTGGATCCCGGAATCCCGGCGGTGGGCGTTTTCGTGAACAATTCCTGCCGGGAGGTGATTTCTTACCTGCGGAAGGGAATCATACAGATGGCCCAGCTCCACGGCGGGGAGACCGAAGAGGATATCCGGTTCATCCGGGAGGCGACGGGGAAACCGGTTGTGAAGGCGGTAAAGGTAAGAACCCGGCGGGATGTGGAAGCATGGCTGGATTCCGACGCAGACTATCTTTTGTTCGACGGGGGAACGGGAGCGGGAAAAGTTTTTGACTGGAATTTGCTGGGCGGCACGGACCGGGATTTTTTTCTGGCGGGCGGATTGAACCCGGAAAATCTTCGTGAAGCGATCAGGACGATACGGCCGTTTGCGGTGGATTTAAGCTCCGGCATTGAGACGGACGGGGTAAAGGACCTCGAAAAGATGCGGCGGGTTGTTGAGATCGTGAGAGAATTAAAGATATAACAGGATGAAGCAGGATGAGCGCGGGAGCGGCGCCTGCAGGCAGAGTGGCGCAAGACGGACGAACAGGAAAATATGAGAGAAAAGGAGAGCGTTATGAGCAAAGGACGTTACGGGATCTACGGAGGACAGTACATTTCCGAGACTCTGATGAACGAACTGATCCATCTGGAGGAATGTTATGAGAATTATAAGAACGATCCGGAATTTCAGAGGGAACTTGACACCCTGAACAGAGAGTACGCAGGCAGACCTTCTCTTCTGTATTATGCGGAGAAAATGACAAAGGATCTTGGAGGGGCAAAGATCTATCTGAAAAGGGAAGACCTGAACCATACGGGATCCCATAAGATCAACAACGTGCTGGGGCAGGCGCTTCTGGCAAAGCGGATGGGAAAGACGCGTATCATCGCGGAGACCGGCGCGGGACAGCACGGAGTCGCAACGGCGACGGCAGCGGCGCTGCTGGGAATGGAATGCGAGATCTATATGGGGAAGGAGGACACGGTGCGTCAGGCTCTGAATGTGTACCGCATGGAGCTTCTGGGCGCGAAGGTGCATCCTGTGACAACGGGAACGCAGACGCTGAAGGACGCGGTCAACGAATGCATGAGAGAGTGGACGAACCGGGTGGACGATACGCTTTATGTGCTGGGTTCCGTTATGGGGCCCCACCCTTTTCCCATGATCGTGCGTGACTTCCAGAGCGTGATCAGCAGAGAGGCGAAGGCGCAGATTCTGGAGAAGGAAGGGAAGCTTCCAGCGGCCGTGGTGGCCTGCGTGGGAGGGGGAAGCAATTCCATGGGCGCTTTCTATAACTTTATCGAAGACAAAGAGGTGGAGCTGATCGGATGCGAGGCGGCGGGAAAAGGCGTGGATACGGCCTTTACGGCAGCTACCATCGCAACGGGAAGCCTTGGGATCTTCCACGGTATGAAATCTTATTTCTGTCAGGATGAGTACGGGCAGATCGCGCCGGTTTATTCGATCTCCGCCGGATTGGATTATCCGGGCATCGGACCGGAGCATGCATATCTCCACGATATCGGCAGGGCGCAGTACGTTCCGATCACCGACGACGAGGCGGTGGACGCCTTTGAATATCTGGCGCGCACCGAGGGCATTATCTGTGCCATTGAGAGCGCCCACGCCGTGGCGCATGTAAAAAAGATTGCAAAGAATTACAGGCCGGATCAGAGCATCATTATCTGTCTGTCGGGACGGGGAGACAAGGATGTAGCGGCAATCGCAAGATACAGGGGGGTGGATATCCATGAGTAACAGGCTGAAGAAGGTTTTTGACACGCCGAATAAAAAAGCGTTTATCGCGTTTCTCACCGCCGGAGATCCCACGGCGGACTGTACGGTGGAATGTATTCTGGAGATGGAACGGGCCGGCGCGGATCTGGTGGAGATTGGGATCCCCTTTTCCGATCCCACGGCCGAGGGGGTTGTGATCCAGGACGCCAACATCAGGGCGCTGAAGAACGGAATGACCACGGACGGCGCCTTTGAGATCGTCCGCAGGGTGCGGGAGAAGTCTCAGATCCCGCTGGCGTTCATGACTTATGCAAACCCGGTGTTCCATTACGGTTACGACAGATTTTTTGCAAAATGCAGGGAGCTGGGAGTGGACGCCATCATCGTTCCCGACATGCCCTTTGAAGAAAAGCGGGAGATGGAAGAGCCCGCAAATGCTCATGATGTGGCGGTGATCTCCATGATCGCGCCGACTTCCGAGAGCAGGATCCGGGAAATCGCTTCGGAGGCAAAGGGTTTTCTCTATGTGGTGTCCTCCATGGGCGTCACGGGGGTACGCAGCGAGATCAGGACCGACCTGGGCGCGATCGTGGAGAGCATCCGCAAGGTGACGGATATTCCCTGCGCCGTGGGATTCGGCATCAGCACGCCGGAGCAGGCGAAGGCGATGGCGGAGGTTTCCGACGGGGCTATCGTAGGCAGCGCCATTGTAAAGATCATTGCAAAGTACGGGGAGAAAGCCGCGCCGGAAGTCTACCGGTATGTGAAGAGCATGAAGGATGCCGTCGCACAGGTTTAAAGAAAAGGCGTGGAATGAAATGTATGAAAATCTTTACAGGTGGGAATGAATTTGTTAAGATGGGGACAGGAACGGTAAACGACGGATCATAAGATTCTCTGAGGTGGTGTATGTTATGAAAACGGAAAGCAAAGCGGTACGGATTTTGTTCTTTATAAGGATGATCCTTTGGATCATAGCGCTCGCCGCAACCGTTTACTGGATCTACTGGTCGTTTAAGCTGTACGCCCTTGGCTATTACGATGTCTATGAATACAGCGGTTATCTGCGGCCGATCCTGGGGAGAGGGCTGCTGATCTCTTTCGGAAGTCTGGGCGTCAGCCTGATCCTGCGCGGGATCAGCGACAGAATCAAAAAGCGCCGGGACAGACAGGCTCATCAGGACGAAACATCGGCAGTTGAGCAGCGGTGAATGACACCATTGCATAAAGCATGACAACAACATTAACTGGATTTGCACATACGCCGGGGCACGGGGAAATTTCATTGCCACAACGGAGAAGCCGCAAAAATAGCCGTGGACACGGTGCGGCAATACAGAGGGAACGCGCTGATTAACATGGGATAACATCTGTCATCTTCGGGAGATGCAGGACAGAGCGGACGTCGTGCCGTGTTCAGTATTGGTCTAATATGTCATGATGTCCCACATCGACCAGGATAATCAACATGTCCCCCTCATAGTACCAGATGATGCGAACGTCCATATTGACGCTGCACTCGAACAAATTCTTTGTGCCCTGGATGCGTTTGGTGCGGAGAGACGGATGCATGGGATTTTCGGCAAGGAGACTGAGTTTGCTTTGAAGCTGCTTTTCTCCTGCGCGTTCAGATTTTTAAAATGTTTTTCAAACCGTTTGGTAAAGGTAATCTGATACGCCATCAATCCGCCTCCAATTTTGCAAACAGAGCATCTACGCTGTCAAAGACAGGCTGTTCGCCGGAGGCAATCTTGGCTTTTACTTCTCCCAACTCGCCGCGGAGTTCATCGAGATATTTCTTCGGGTAAACAACAACCGGCAACATGCAGATGGTTCCGTCCTTCTCGAAAATATCCAGTTTGTCGCCCTCGGAAAGTCCCAGTTTGACAATGATTTCCTTTGGAATGGTGATCTGCGACTTTTGACGTAATTCGGCCAACATATAATTATCTCCTTCACTTTGAGATGGAAAGTAGGAAAATCCAACTCTCTTACTAATAGTATATCCTGTTTCTTTAGGTTATGCAAGGGGAAAAATTTAAAAATGAATTATAATTTAAATACTTTTGGAAGTATTGATTATGAGAAAAAAATTGTTGTGCAGGGCAAATCGGATTATACTTGCAGAGGACTCTGAAAACAAATATGAAAATGAAGATTGCATTTTTACAGATCCTGCCGGGAAAGAGCCTGGATGAGAATTTTTTGACAGGAAAGAAAGCCTGTATGGAAGCAAAGGAAAAGGGGGCGGACATAGCTCTTTTTCCGGAGATGTGGAGCGACGGGTACGATCTGCCGCAGGATCATCAAAAATTAAATACGCTTGCCATTGAAAGGGAGAGCGCCTTTTTAAATGGCTTCCGTGATCTTGCGTCAGAATTGCAGATGGCGATAGGAATAACATTTCTGGAAGCGCATCGTCCGAAGCCGCTGAATTCCGTTATCTTTTTCGACAGAACAGGCAGGGAGATCCTTCATTATTCAAAGGTGCATACCTGCGCTTTTGATCTTGAAAAAGTATTGGATGGCGGGGATGATTTTTATACCGCAGATCTGGATTTTGGAAGAGGAACCGTAAAGATTGGTTCTATGATCTGTTTTGACAGAGAATTTCCGGAGAGCGCGAGAATCTTAATGCTGAAAGGAGCGGAACTTATCCTGGCTCCCAACGCGTGTCCCATGGAAATCAACAGATTGTCCGCTTTGAGGGCAAGGGCGTATGAAAACATGGTTGCAGTGGCGACCTGCAATTATCCGGAGGGACATCCCGACTGCAACGGACATTCCACTCTTTTTGACGGCGTCCCGTGGCAGGCTGAAGGGGTCAGAGACATGTGCGTTTTTGAAGCTCCGGGAGCCCCCGGCGTTTACGTCGCCGAGCTCGATCTGGACAGGCTCCGGGCTCATAGAAGCAGCGATGTCATGGGTGACAGGTTCAGACGTCCTGACAAATATGATATTTTGTCGGATGACAATGTCCGCGGAATGTGATATCGTAACAGTTCCGCCCGCGCCATTTGCAAAGCCGCATTGACGCGCCATCCGGCGCCGTGCCCCTGCCTTTGCTCATGAAAGGGTCAATTAAAGGTCCTGAAGGGCTCATGAAATGGCAAATTTTGTGTTGACAAAACAGGATGCGTCAGGTATAATGGCCTAGTGTGCATGAAATGCGCGCAGAAACTGTACCTGCAGGAGTCGCTATGCTGATTGATTTGTCCGATGTCCTGACAAAGGAAGGCAAGGTGGAAAAGGCGGAAACGCCGCTGGAGATGACAGTCTTTGACGGCGGGAGAGGAAGCTTTCCGATTCTGGAGAAATCGCCGGTTTCTTTTGAATTTGCGAACGTAAAGAAAGGAAAGGCGAGGATCCGGGGAAAGGCGGAATTTGTGTTTGCCGCTGCCTGTGACCGATGCCTGACGGAGGTTCCCGTAAAGCTTGCGCTTGATTTCGACAGACCCGTGGCCGCTTCGGATGCGGAGGAGGACGAGGAGACGGATGACAGAAGCTTTATGGACGGCTGTCAGCTGAATACAGAGACTTTTGTGTACAACGAGATCATGGAAAACTGGCCTGCGAAGATTCTGTGCAGGGATGACTGCAGGGGGCTATGCCCCGTTTGCGGACAGAATCGGAATATGGGGGATTGTGGATGTGATACCTTCGTTCCCGACCCGCGTATGGCAGCGATACAGGATATTTTCAAGCGCGATAAGGAGGTGTAACGATGTCCATTTGTCCCAAGAATAAATCTTCCAAAGGCAGAAGAGATAAGAGACGCGCAAACTGGAAGATGACCGCGCCCAAGCTGGTGAAATGCAGCAAGTGCGGCGCCCTCATGGTTCCCCACAGAGTTTGCAGAGCCTGCGGTTCTTACAACAAGAAGCAGGTCATTAATGTCGATTAATCCGGAAGATCCTGAAAGAAGACTGTCACATCAGCCGAGAACGGTTAATGTGACAGTTTTTTGTAGTACACGGCGTTTTTTCATAAATAATTGTTGCCATGTATTCCCGAATGTAATATACTATCCATGATGCGGCGGTCTGATCTGTTGCCTTTGAAACGAAATGTTACATTTACTGAACGCCGGAAAACGTTGTGCTTGATTTTTGGAAAGCGGTTTAGTATAGTTTAAGTAGGAAGGTAAACGGAATGTCAGAAATGGTGAATGTGGCTGTAGACGCCATGGGCGGCGACAATGCTCCCGCAGAGGTAGTGAAGGGCACCGTGGAGGCCGTCGGAGAAGACAAACGTGTCAGGATATTTCTGGTTGGCAGGGAGCCTGTGATCCGGGAAGAGTTAGGGAAATATACTTACGATACGGAACGGATCGAAGTTGTGCACACTTCGGAAGTGATCGAGACGGGCGAGCCGCCTGTGATGGCAATTCGGACGAAAAAGGATTCTTCCATTGTAAAATGTATGCAGATGGTGAAGGAAGGCCGGTGTGACGCTCTTGTTTCGGCCGGAAGCACCGGCGCCATTCTTGTGGGCGGACAGGTCATTGTCGGACGGATCAAGGGCGTGGAGAGGCCGCCTCTCGCGCCGGTGATTCCCAGCGCGAAGGGCGTCAGCCTGCTTTTGGACTGCGGCGCGAATGTGGACGCGAGACCTTCGCAGCTTCTGCAGTTTGCAAAGATGGGCAGCATCTACATGGAGAGCGTTATCGGGGTCCATAACCCAAGGGTCGGTCTGGTCAATATCGGCGTGGAAGAGGAAAAAGGCAACGCGCTGACGAAAGAGACATATCCTCTTTTGCAGAACTGCCCGGAGATCAATTTTATTGGAAATGTGGAAGCGAGAGACATCCCTCTCGGCGTGGCGGACGTGCTGGTCTGCGAAGCCTTTGTGGGAAATGTGGTGCTGAAAATGCTGGAAGGAGTAAGCGGCGTTCTGATCTCAAAGATCAAGGAGGGAATGATGGGTTCCCTTCGCAGTAAGATCGGCGCGCTGCTGGTAAAGCCGGCGTTAAAAAATACGCTGAAGAGTTTTGATACCAAGGAGTACGGCGGGGCGCCGCTTCTGGGCCTGAACGGGCTTGTGGTCAAAACGCACGGGAGCAGCAAGGCCATTGAGATCCGCCATTCTATCCTGCAGTGCATCGCGTTTAAAGAGCAGAATATCATTGGAAAAATCAAAGACCAGATTGTTCTGGGTGATTAAATAAGAAAGAAGGAAACGTTATGGAATTTGAAAAGCTGAAGAAGGTAATTGCCGAGGTACTCAACGTCGATCCCGACGAGATCACCATGGAGACCACCTTTATGGATGATCTTGGAGCGGACTCTCTGGATGTGTTCCAGATCATCATGGGGATTGAGGAGGAATTCGATATCGAGATCCCCGCCGAAAAGGCCGAGAAGATCAGCACCGTTGAGGAAGCGGTGGAGCTGATCAAGAGCGCGTTGAGCTGAATGGAAGCTGTTGTCTGCCGTTGCTGAGAGCAGTCCGCCGTGGGTAATCCGCCAAGCGTACTGCTCCTTTACTTTGAAAGGGCCGCCGCGGGGCGGCAGAGTGTGGGAAAGATGCGCGAAGGTTATACCTTGAAGACGTTGGAAGAGCGCATAGGTTATCGGTTCCGGGACGAGGCGCTGTTGAGACAGGCCCTGACCCACAGCTCTTTTTCCAACGAACAGAAGATCAATAAATCCAGGAACTATGAGAGACTGGAGTTTCTGGGCGATGCGGTGCTGGAACTGGTGTCCAGCGAATTTCTCTACAGGGAATACCCGGAGCTCCCGGAGGGGGAACTGACAAAACAGAGGGCGGCCATGGTGTGCGAACCGGCGCTGGCCTTCTGCGCCAGAGATCTGGAACTGGGAGAGTTTCTGCGCCTTGGCAGAGGCGAAGAGAGCACAGGGGGCAGAAACCGCGACAGTATTACCTCCGACGTCATGGAAGCTGTGATCGGCGCCATTTATCTCGACGGCGGCATGGACTGTGCAAAGGCTTTTATTGACAGGTTCATTCTGGCGGATCTGGAGGACCGGCAGCTGTTTTACGACAGCAAGAGCAGTCTTCAGGAACTGGCTCAGGGAGAGTTTAAGAAGGAGATCAGCTACGAACTTCTGGAGGAAAGCGGGCCGGAGCACAACAAGGTATTCCGGGCGGCGGTCCGTGTGGGCGAAGAGGTTCTGGGCGAAGGCCGGGGGAGAACGAAGAAGGCGGCGGAGCAGGAGGCCGCATATCAGGCGCTGCTTCGGCTGAGGGAAAGAGGACATGTATTTAAAAAACATTGAAGTACAGGGTTTTAAATCGTTTGCGAACAAGATCAATTTTCAGTTTCACAACGGCATTACCGGTATTGTAGGGCCGAACGGCAGCGGCAAGAGCAACGTGGCCGACGCGGTCCGCTGGGTGCTGGGCGAGCAGCGCGTCAAGCAGCTTCGCGGTGCCAGCATGCAGGATGTCATTTTCTCGGGAACAGAAAACAGAAAACCTTTAAGCTGCGCCGTGGTGGCGATTACGTTGGATAATTCCGACCACCAGCTTGCCATTGATTTTGACGAGGTGACGGTGACGAGGCGGCTTTACCGTTCCGGCGAAAGTGAATATCTGATCAACGGCACACCCTGCCGCCTGAAAGACGTAAACGAGCTTTTCTATGATACCGGCATCGGCAAGGAGGGGTACTCCATTATCGGGCAGGGCCAGATCGACAAGATCTTAAGCGGTAAGCCCGAGGAACGCAGGGAACTGTTCGACGAGGCCGCCGGGATTGTAAAGTTCAAGCGCCGCAAGGCCGCGGCGCAGGCGAAGCTTGAGACCGAAAAACAGAATCTCGTCCGGGTGAAGGATATCCTCTCGGAACTGGAAAAGCAGGTGGGGCCTCTGGAGCGTCAGGCCGAGGTGGCGAAGGTCTACCTGCGGAAAAAGGAAGAACTGAAGACGCTGGACGTCAACGTCTTTCTGCTGGAGAACGGCAGGCTGCGGGAACAGCTGCAGGCTTTGGAGGAAAAGTGCGGACTGGCAGGCGGCGAACTGGCGGATACCACGGAAAAATACGAACAGATCAGGGATGAGTACGGCCGAATCCAGGAAGAGATGGAAACGCTGGAGGCCGCCATTGAGGAAGCCAGAAACAGTGTTACGGACACGGGACTGATGCGGGGAAAGCTGGAAGGCGAGATGAATGTGCTGAAGGAGCAGATCAACTCCGCTTTGGGCAGCGAGACGCATCTGACCAACCGCAGGAACACTCTTCAGGAAGAGATTGCGGCGAAAGAAAAAGACAGGGAAAAACTGCTGCAGGAGAAAGGCGAAACGGATCAGGAAGTCGCCGAACTTGCCGAGACGGCACGGATTCAGAGGGAGAAACTGGAAGAAATCCAGGCGAAAATCGAAGAACTCAATCAGTTCATTGAAGCGGGGAAAAATACCATCATTGGAGAACTGAACCAGCGCGCTACCATCAAGTCCCGGATGGGCCGCTTCGACACCATGATGGAACAGGTGAATATCCGCAGAGCGGAGCTGAATTCCAGACTGCTCCGGGCAAAGTCCGATGAGGAAGCGAGAGAGGAATCGCTCAGGAAGCTGGAGGCGGAATTTGAGGACATCAGCGCGCAGATCGGCAGCATGAACGAGAGACAGAATGCGGCGGAGCTGGAACTGGGGGATATCCGGGAGACCCTCGCAAAAAAAGACGCAAAGCTGCGCGAGACCCAGAGCGCCTATCATATGGAACGCTCAAAACTGGAGACGCTGACCAACCTTACCGAGCGCTACGAAGGGTATGGCGGCAGCGTTAAGAAGGTGATGGAGCAGAAGGAAAAGGAGAAGGGAATTGTCGGCGTTGTCGCGGACATCATCAAGGTGGAGAAACAGTATGAAACCGCCATTGAGACCGCGCTTGGCGGCAATATCCAGAATATCGTCACAGACGACGAGGAAACGGCCAAGAGGATGATCCGGTATCTGAAGGATAATAAGCTGGGCCGCGCGACCTTCCTTCCCTTGACGAGCATCACAAACCCGCAGGAATTTAAGACGCCGGAGGTGCTGAAGGAAAAAGGCGTCGTTGGCATGGCGGATGCGCTTGTCAGTACCGCGGAAAAATACGGGAATGTGGCGAAGGCCATGCTGGGCCGCATTGTGGTCATCGACAACGTGGACAATGCGGTAAGGATTGCAAGAAAGTACGATTACGGAATCCGGATGGTGACGCTGGAGGGAGAACTGCTCGTACCCGGAGGCGCCATCAGCGGCGGAGCGTTTAAGAACAACAGCAACCTGCTGGGACGGCGCAGGGAGATCGACGAGCTTGAAAAGAGGGTAAAACAGCTTCTTGCCGGCGTGGATGCCGCAAACCGGGAGATCGACGATACGAAGGCGCGGCGCAACAAGCTGCGCATGGAGCTGGAGGCGCTGAAGGCGGACATCCAGAGAAAGTCCATCGAGCAGAACACTGTCAGGTTAAATATCGCGCAGGCGAGAGAGCGCATGAACGAGGAAGCGGAAGGCGCTGCGTCTCTGCGGCGGGAAGAAAAAGAGATCGAGGGACAGCTGAACCAGATAAAGACCGATAAAGAAGCCATCCGGAAGGAACTGGCGGACAGTGAGGCGCTGGAAAAGGCTACTCAGGAACAGATCCTTTTAAAACAGCAGGAGACGGAAGAACTGCGAAAGGCGGAGAGCGAAGCGGCTTCCCTTGTGGCAGAATGGGATCTGAAGGCGGAGAAAATGCGCCAGACCCAGGGATTCAAGCAGGCGAACGCGGATCGTATCGACGGAGAGATCCAGCGCTCCCGGGCGGAATTGGCCGAGATTCTGGAAGCGCTGGAGGAAAACGGCCGGGAGATGGAGCGGAAGAGACAGAACATCGCGCAGATCGAGAAGACCATCGCCGCATCCTACGACGCCCAGAACGAATCAGAGGGAAAGCTGAAAGAAACGGCCGCGCGCAGAGAAGAGCTGGCAAAGAAACAGAAGAGCTTCTTTCAGAGACGGGAGGAACTGGCGGAGCGCATGACCGGACTGGACAGGGAAGTGTACCGCTTAAACGCCCAGAAGGAAAAGCTGGAAGAGTCTCTGGACAGCCGGATCAACTACATGTGGGACGAGTATGAGATCACCCTTTCGGACGCGGCAGCGCTCCGAAACGAAGATATGACAGACCTGTCGGCAATGAAGCGGGATATCGCGTCGCTGAAGGATCAGATCAGGAAGCTGGGCGACGTGAATGTCAACGCCATCGAAGACTATAAAAATCTGATGGAACGCTATACCTTCATGACGACGCAGCACGACGATCTTGTGGAAGCGGAAAAGACGCTGGAAGGGATCATACTGGAACTGGACACCGCCATGAGGAAACAGTTTACGGAGAAGTTTGCCGAGATCGACAGAGAGTTCGACAAGGTATTCCGGGAACTGTTCGGCGGCGGCAAGGGAACGCTGGAGCTGATGGAGGACGAAGACATTCTGGAAGCGGGCGTGCGCATCATCGCCCAGCCGCCCGGAAAGAAGCTGCAGAACATGATGCAGCTGTCCGGCGGGGAAAAGGCGCTGACCGCCATCGCGCTTTTGTTTGCCATCCAGAATCTGAAGCCGTCGCCGTTCTGTCTGCTGGACGAGATCGAAGCCGCCCTGGATGACTCCAATGTGGGGCGCTTTGCGAAATACCTGCATAAGTTGACGAAAAACACACAGTTTATTGTGATCACCCACAGGAGAGGTACAATGGAACAGGTGGACAGGCTGTACGGCATTACCATGCAGGAAAAAGGCGTATCCACTCTGGTGAGTGTAAACCTGATCGATAAGGAACTGGATGATTAGGAGGTCTTGTGCGTCATGAGCGAAGAGAACGGCAGTCAGGTAAATTTAAGCAGAAATAACATATACGGCGTGGAGAAGGTGGAAGCCGAGGAAAAGAAGGGCTTTTTTGCAAGGCTGAAGGCAGGGCTTACCAGAACCAGAGACAGTATTGTCAAGGGCATCGACTCCGTGTTCAGCGGCAGCACGGAAATTGATGAGGATTTTTACGAGGAACTGGAAGAAATCCTGATCATGGGGGACATCGGCGTCAACGCCACCTCACAGATCATGGACAGGCTGCGGGAGCAGGTAAGGGAGCGCCGCATAAAAGCGCCTTCCGAGTGCAGACAGCTTCTTGTGGAGAGCATCCGCGACCAGATGAAGGTGGAAGAGACGGCTTACAGGTTTGAGACCTGCCGCTCCGTCCTTATGATCGTCGGCGTGAACGGAGTGGGAAAGACCACCACGGTGGGCAAGCTGGCCGGAAAGCTGAAAAGCAGCGGCCGAAAGGTGCTTATCGCCGCGGCGGATACCTTCCGTGCGGCGGCGGGCGACCAGCTTGCGGAGTGGGCGAGACGGGCCGACGTGCCTTTGGTCGGCGGAAGCGAAGGGGCAGATCCGGCCAGCGTGGTCTACGACGCGGTCAACGCCGCGAAGGCAAGGGGCGTTGACGTTCTGTTGATCGACACGGCGGGAAGGCTTCACAACAAGAAAAATCTGATGGAAGAACTGCGAAAAATGAACCGGATCATTGACCGGGAATTTCCGGAAGCGCACAGGGAAAACCTGATCGTGCTGGACGCGACCACCGGCCAGAACGCTTTGATGCAGGCCCGGGAATTTGGCGACGTGACGGATCTGACCGGCATTGTTCTCACAAAGATGGACGGCACGGCAAAGGGCGGAATCGCGGTGGCGATCCAGTCGGAGCTGAAGGTGCCGGTAAAATATATCGGGGTGGGCGAAACCATCGACGATCTGCAGAAATTTGATTCGGATGAGTTTGTCAACGCGCTGTTTGACGTGCCGCCGTCCGGCGAGACCTGACCGGAGGAAGGGCCGGAAACGAATGCCCTTTGCAGTAAGCGGCGGACCGCCAATCAAAGAAGTACGGGAGCCGGTGTATAACGGATAAAAGGAATGCGAGATCATCCCGCGGAAGGTGAGGAAGAAAATGGAAGAGCAGATGCTGACACTGAAAAAATTTGAAGAAGCCTGTGAGGTGGTAAAACGGGTAACGCTGGAGACCAAGCTTGTGTTCAGCGATTATTTCAGCGCCGTCACGGGAAACAGGGTATATCTGAAGCCGGAAAACCTGCAGTTTACAGGCGCATACAAGGTGCGGGGCGCTTATTATAAGATGAGCACCCTGTCGGAGGAAGAGCGGGCGAAGGGACTGATCACCGCCTCTGCTGGAAATCACGCCCAGGGCGTGGCCTATGCGGCAAAATGCTACGGGGCGAAGGCCACCATTGTCATGCCGACCACCACGCCGCTGATGAAGGTGAACCGGACGAAGAACTACGGCGCCGAGACGGTGCTCTGCGGCGACGTGTATGACGAGGCCTGCGCGAAGGCGTACGAACTGGCGGCGGAGCACGGTTATACGTTCATTCATCCCTTTGACGACCTGACGGTGGCCACCGGACAGGGAACCATCGCCATGGAGATCATCAAGGAGCTGCCGCTGGTGGACTATATTCTGGTTCCCATCGGCGGAGGCGGACTTGCCACCGGCGTATCCGCGCTGGCGAAACTTTTGAATCCAAAGATTAAGGTGATCGGTGTGGAACCGGCGGGGGCAAACTGCATGCAGGAATCCTTAAAAGCCGGAAAAGTGACTACGCTTCCCACAGTAAACACCATAGCCGACGGCACCGCGGTCAAGACGCCCGGTGAAAAACTTTTCCCCTACTTACAGAAGAATCTGGATGATATCATCACCGTAAAGGATGAGGAACTGGTTGTGGCGTTTCTGGATATGGTGGAAAATCATAAGATGGTGGCGGAAAATTCCGGACTGCTCACCGTTGCGGCGCTGCGCCATCTGGATGTGAAGGACAAGAAGATCGTTTCCATCATCAGCGGCGGAAACATGGATGTGATTACGATGTCCTCCGTGGTACAGCAGGGCCTGATCCTGCGCGACAGGATCTTTACGGTTTCCATCCTGCTTCCCGACAAGCCCGGCGAGCTGCACAGGGTATCGGGTATCATTGCGGACGTAAACGGAAACGTGATCAAGCTGGAGCATAACCAGTTTGTGACCATCAACCGCAACGCGGCCGTGGAGCTGAGGATCACTATGGAAGCTTTCGGAACGGAGCATAAGAAACAGATCATGGACGCACTGGAAGAGGGCGGCTATCAGCCGAAGCAGGTCAGGACTAACATTTAACGGAACGGTTCCGGCGGGCTGCCGCCATGAACGGTCAGAGCTTTTTGCGGAATTTCCGGTAGAACACAACGGAGATGGCCGTACCGATCACCCAGCCCACAGGCCATGCGCACCAGATCCCCGCGCTCCCGAAACGGGAGGAAAAAACGAAGGCCAGCACCACCCGCAGGATCAGATCGCTGAAGGTCGCCGCTATGAATTCTTTCATCTTACCGGCGCCGCGCAGGACTCCGTCCGAAACCAGCTTGCAGGATACCACAAAGTAAAACGGCGACAGGATCCGAAGGAACAATATGCCCGTTTGAACCGCCGTATCCGAGGGACTGTCCATAAAGAGATGCACAAGCTGTCCTGGCGCCAGCAGATAGAGCAGGACAACGGGGGCGCAGACCGTCCAGATCATCCGGATTCCCGCGCGGAATCCCTGTTTTACGTGGTCGGTCTTCCCGGCGCCCAGATTCTGGGCGGTGTAAGTGGAAATTCCGTTGCCGAGGGTGGTAAAGGAAGTGATCACCAGATTGTTCAGCTTTACGGAGGCGGAATAGCCCGCCATGACGCCGGGGCCGAACCGGTTGATCATTCCCTGAATCAGAATGTTGCCGACGGAGATGAAGCTCTGCTGAAGAATGCTTGGCACGGCGATGACGGAGATGTCCCGCAGGAACGTCAGGGAAAAAAGACGGCTCCTGCCGCTGCATTTGATCCCTGCCAGCCGTTTTGCCACGAAGACAAGAGCAAGGATGCAGCTGGCGCCCTGGCAGAGAAAGGTCGCCCATGCCACGCCGGCTACGCCCATGCCGAATCCTTTGACGAACAGGATATCCACGGCGATATTGGAAACGGAAGAGACGGCGAGAAAATAAAAGGGCGTTTTGGAATCCCCAAGAGCGGAAAAAATGCCGGTGGAGATATTGTAGAACAGGACGAAGGGGAACCCGCAGATATAGATCGTAAGGTACAGGCTGGAATCCGCGAACACTTCCTCCGGCGTATGGATGAGCCGAAGCAGGAGATCGCCTGAGAAGAGACCGGCCGCCACCAGAACCGCGCAGAGAACCGCGCTGGCCAGCATGGCGGTCCGAACGGCGGTTTTCAGCCCTTTATTGTCTTTGGCGCCGAACAGCCTTGCCACGATGACGGAGCAGCCGATGTTGCATCCGAACGCAAAGGCGATGAAAATCAGAGTGATCTCATAGCTGTTTCCCACCGCCGCAAGAGCGTTTTCCCCGATAAATTTTCCGGCCACGAAGCTGTCCGCAATGTTGTAAAGCTGCTGAAAGACAATGCTTCCCAGAAGCGGCAGGCAGTACTGCCATAGCACCTTTCCCGGTGACCCGACGGTCAGATCCTTATTCATCTTCCTTCCTCCTGTTTCCATATCCCTCGTTTTTACCCACTGTCCAGTGTAACACAAGATGCATAAATGTCAATGAAAGAAAGTAACAGGAGGCGCTTTCCCCATGAAAAAAATATTCCCGGTATTGTTTCTTATCTGTCTCTTGCTGACAGGATGCGGCAGCGGCTATGACAGGGCAAAAAAATATCTGGTGCAGACCTATCACATCTCCCGGACGGAAAGGATTCCCAAAGTTATTCTGGACTGTGATATGACTTATCTTGGAGACGACGCTATGTGCCTGAGTATTTTAGCGCAGGCAGACAAACTGGGGCTCATCGAATTATTGGGGGTTACGATCACGGGAGGAAACAATTTTGTGTCCTACGGCACAAATGCAGCGCTGGTTCAGCTGGAACACATGGAAAGGGAAGAGATCCCGGTTTATATGGGGACGGATATACCCCTGAACGGTGCGCGCGATTTATCTTGGCAGGAGACCATAGTCGGCAGCATTGACAAATGGGGGGCAATGTATCATTTTGACGCTTATGTCGCGCCGGATCGGTATCATGATCTGGGGAAATTATATGAGCGAAAATGGGGCTACTCTGAGACGGAGGCGGAAGAACTGAACTCCGTGGACTTTATGATTCAACAGGTATCGGACTACCCGGAGGAAGTGACGCTGATCTGTGTGGGAGCGGCGACCAACATTGCGTCAGCGTGTCAGAAGGATGACAGTTTTGCGGCGAAAACAGCGGGAATCGTGTATATGGGCACGATCATAGGGGATCAGGGAACTTATACGCCCTATGCGGATTTTAACTGTTTTTACGATGCGGAAGCTTATGAGATCTGTTTCAACAGTGATTTTCCGGTTCAGATGGTAATACCGCATGAGGCGTCCGGGACGGCCTTTTTGAATAAAGCTGTTTTTGATCTGCTGGATTCCAAGAAGGATACCCCGACAGCCGCCTTTTGGCTGGACAATCAATATAGCCAGTATCTGAGAAATCCAAAGAACAGGCAAAGCTGTCCGGATGCCATTGCGGCAGTCTGTTTTTTAAATCCCAATGTGATAGCCGGGCAGGAAATCCTTCATTTAGAAGTGAATACAGATACGCAGAGCCCTTATTACGGACAGGTTACGGCCCGGGCGGAAGATGGGAATATCCATGTCGTTATGGCAGTGGACAGCGGACAGTACTGGGATTTTGTCACGGACCTGTTATGTGAAATGACGGAAAGCTCGGACCGGGATTATGCCTGGTATGTGGAAGCCAATGACCTGTAGGAGAGGGGAGGAATTGTAGAAAACGGTTGAAATGCGATATTGGAAATAGTATATTAATAACATGGCAAAAGCCATAGGAAAGTACCCATGACAGAAAATAAAAATGCATATCCTGTCTGGCCCACAGGATATGCGGTGTCCGTAAGGACATTAGCTTAACCGGGAGCATCCACTTTGGAGTGGGTGCTTTCATACGCTCCCTGAAAGTCTCCCTGTTCCAGAATATCCAGCACCTGTTCCAGCGTCCAGTTTTCCTCCGGCCAGACTTCGTCCGCCACCAGCAAAAGATTCAAACAGATGAGCTATTTGAGGGGACAGATTTCTGTCCCCTCGGCCTTTAGCTGTGTTCATCCAGCAGCAGCTGCACCCGGTTATGGATCACCGCCGCCGCTTCCTCCGCCGTCTTCGAACCGTCCCAAAACGGTCCGGCTTCCTCCGACACGATATTCCAGATCTGCTGGCTGTAAGGATTCGAGTCTCCCTCCAGCCGTTCCAGAAAGTCCAGAACATCCGGCATATAAGAGCTTCCGTCCGGTTTTTTTGCCCATTCCAGCGAGACGCCCTCATTGGTTCTGCGCATGTAATACGTATTTCCATCATTGTCTATGGACGTCGAGGAATTGTTTTCAATGCCGGACCGGGTGGCGGGAACATAGAATGCGTTAAGCTGCATTTCGTCGGAAAGCAGAAGATTCAGGAAATCCGCGATGTCCTCCGTTCCCTTAAAATTACGGTTTACTGCTACATAGTAGAGGGGAGAAGCCATTCCCAGATAATCCGTCTGGCCGGGGTAACCCACAAAGTGCAGTTTCCCGCTGTAGTTTTTCAATATATGTGATATTTGAGCATCACTTGGAATGAACTCTGCCCCCATCAAAACCTTTCTCTCCAGCAGGGCGTCCGCTACGTTTGTGGCAGGTTTCTTTACCTGGCCGTATTCCCTGCAGATCTCAAGAAGGCGGATAAAGGTCGCCCCATCAAAATAACTCTCTCCCTTGTCCGGGTCGTAGAAAGGGCAGCTGTTGGTGTAGAATCCGCCCAATGTCATCAGGTTCATTTCCGGACTCACGCCTCTGTTGGAAGAATAAAACGCTCCCTGAAAGTCTCCCTGTTCCAGAATATCCAGCGTCTGCTCCAGCGTCCAGTTTTCCTCCGGCCAGACTTCGTCCGCCACCAGCAAAAGATTCAGATCCATCTCCGGCACAACCCCGTAGATTTTTCCGTCTATGGTCATACACTTCCGCGCGGCGGGAAACAGGAGAGCGAGATTCTCTTCCGTCAGGTAATCGTCCAGAGGCGCGAGCATTCCCTTCTCCTGAAGAGGTGCGAATTCATCTATGCTGATTACCATGATATCCGGACCGTTGCCGGAGTTAAGCTCCGCCAATACCCGTTCTGGGCTCATGGAAGCTATTTCTACCTGAATGTCCGCGCCTTCATGCTCCTGATTATAGACACTGGCGCACCGGGCGACTATATCGCTGCCGAAACAGTCCAGACAGCGGATGGAATCCCCGTCCTCCGGAAGCGTGTCCGACAGCGCCAGGCAGACGCCGCCTTCGTTGTCTTCCCTGAACAGCAACAGCCCTTCTTTGTTTACCGTTATGAAGCAGCGGCCCTCCAGTATGTTGTTGGGAGCGATGCCGGCTCCGCCGAAAGAGAACAGAGAGGTTTCCTTCCCGCTGCGCAGATCCCACGCCCAAAGCTGGTTGGTGCGGGTATAGTAAAGGATCCCTTCCGGGGTCACCGTGAACTGCAGAAGCGGTATTGCAGAGTTTTCCCACAGCGTCACTTCCGTTCCGGAAGGAGAATCCAGGCGGAACAGCTGTGTGTGGTTTTCGTCCGAGAGACTGCGGGAAAAGACCAGACTTCCGTCGGGCATGTGAAAGGCGGTTTCCAGCGTCTGTCTCCCGGAGTCGTCCCCGGCGATTTCCGTCTCCCTTTCTCCCTCCGGGCCGACCACGGTCAGAGAGGTATCCTTCCCTGCCAGATACTGCCGACAGCCGGCAGTATCCGGCAGTATCGGTCAGAGAGGTATCCTTCCCTGCCAGATACTGCCGGCTGTCGGCGTCGCACCACCACCTTCCGTTTTCCGGAGAAATCCCTTTATATGCCGCCGTCACATCCACGGCGGACAACAGCTTTCCGTCCCCGTCCAGGCTCAGGACGTAATATCCGCTGATATCCCCCTGCCAGCCGTCATCCGTCCGGGCAAAGAGCACCGCGATCCGGTCGTCCGTCACGATATCGAGACACAGCGCGTATCCCTGGGGGCGCATCTCCCAGTCGGTCAGGATCTCTTCGGGTTTTCCCTTTTCCAGATCGGCTTTCTGGCAGCTGAGGAAATATTGCGCGCCCTCATCCCCGATGACGCTGGAGAGCACATATCTTGCGTCCCATGCATAAGCGGAGATGTCCCGTCTTTCCAGGGGCTTGAAGTTCAGCTCCGGTTCCTGAAGGCTGCTGCGGCGCAATTCATAGTAAGGCGTCATATCCGGGGTGGCGGCGGTTTCGACACGCCGGAAACCGTTCTGCCACTGTTCCGGTGTCAGGAGACCGTCCGGACTCCCATAATCCACAGAGGTCTGCGCGCCGCTCTTTTCCTTTTCCTTCGTCTGTCCAAGGGGAATGCCGCATCCGGGACACAGAAAGACCAGGCACAGCAGGACCGCAAAAGAGGAAAGAGACCGTTTCCAGACCCGTTTTCGCCATGTTTTCTTCATCTTCATCATCTTGCCCTCCGTTTTTGCTGACCAAAGCAGTACTTATATTATAAATACATTAATTCATTTATATTTTCATAGAAAAGACTTTATTGCCGCAACAACCGTGCTTAAGCTGTCAATTTACCGTTCACTTGCCGGAATTTAAGGGTGAGGCAGGCTGTGTACATTATTTTCTGTATAGTCCACTACGTATTTTTGATGGCAATTACCGCAGATACGCTCTTCCCGGTATCCGACATCTTTTACTGTACAGGTATAATTTATATCATCGACTGTAACAGTGTGCGTATATAAGACATTACCCCACACCTCAGTTTTGGAAATAGTAGTATAACTGTATGATCCGCAACTGGGACAGGGGTCAAGACGACTTCCCGCCTCTACAGTACTGGCAGGGACAAAGCTTGCCACAGCAATAAAGCACATGACAAACGCTGCCACAGATTTTAAAGTCTTTTTCATTTGTGTTTCCTCCATTTCTTCTATATCAGTATATGCAGCAATAAAGTCCTTTATATTATATTATAATACTATCGCTTTAATATGTAAACATAAATTTAATAAGTTATAAATGTTTTTAAATATTTAATGACAAATATGAATAATATAAAGCAAATTAGTTATTGTATAATTAAATTATTTAATAACAGATAGGATTTGTCAATAATATTTCTAAAAACCAATATTAAATTTTCTACAAAAACTAAAATAAAACGTTTTGCGACGCGACAAATGGTAGTAGAACCTTGTGAAAAATGTTATACTGTATTTTAAATGCGGCGGCCGGACTGTCATAGCTTTTCGACAGGGGCGGTTCGGGCGAAAGGAAGATCGGTATGGCAGGAAAAACGTCAGAAAATTTTGAACAGCAAAAAGAGATTCAATATGAGGCGAAAAAGACGGTGAAGCGCAGGGTATGGGATTACACGGTGATAACGGCGGCCTCCTTCCTTTATGCGGCCGCCGTAAGCCTGTTTCTGGATCCAAACTCGCTGGCGCCCGGCGGCGTCACCGGTATTTCCATTATCTTAAACCGCGTTCTGGGACTGGAAACGGGAACATGGATGCTTGTCATCAACATTCCCATTCTCGCGGTGGGAACATGGAAATTTGGGTGGCGGTTTATTCTCTCCACCATGTACTGTACGGCGCTTACCTCGCTTTTTACAAACCTTCTTGCCCCCTGCGGTCCCGTTACGGTCGATCCTCTGCTGGCGGCGCTGGTGGGCGGGGCGCTGATTGCCCTGTCACTGGGGCTTGTGTTCCGGGCGGGAGCGACTACCGGCGGAACGGATATTATCGTTAAGCTGCTCCGCATCCGTTTTCCGCAGCTGAAAACCGGCTCCCTGTTCCTGATCACGGACGCTCTGATCGTGACCGGCTCCGCCTTCGTGTTCCGGAATGTGGATACGGCGCTTTACGCCGGACTTGTCGTGCTTGTGAACTCCCTTCTTCTGGATCTCGTTCTGTACGGCCGGGACGGGGCAAAAATGTTTTTTATCATCAGCGACCGTCCGGAACGGATTGCGGAGAGGATATTGGAGGAGCTTGGGATCGGGGCCACATATCTTTCCGGCAGCGGCGCATACAGCGGAAACGAAAAAAGGATCATTCTCTGTGTCGTAAAGAAGCACCTCTCCCATAAAGCGGAGGAAGTCGTCCGTCAGGAGGATCCGGCCGCATTTTTGATCATCACCAGCGCAACGGAGATTTTCGGGGAAGGGTACAAGAGCATTTTCAGCGAAAAAATCTGAATCGCATTTCAAAGCTGTAAAGAAAAAATACTTGACACCTTCCCGGCAATGTAGTAAGATACACAGAGTGTTGAAAAAATACAGCGAAACGGCGAAGGCATGACTGTATGGACAGGATTTATGAACAGACGATGCTGTTTGATTTTTACGGAGAACTGTTGACGCAGCATCAGCGCGGCGTCTATGAGGATGCGGTTTATAACGACATGTCGCTGGGAGAGATTGCCGAAGAGTACGGAATCAGCAGACAGGGCGTACACGACCTGATCCGGCGCTGCGACAGGATCCTGCAGAATTATGAGAGCAAGCTCCACCTTGTGGAACGGTTCGTCAGAGCCCGGGAAACCGTGGGTGAAATCGAACGTCTGGCCGGGGAGGACGGATCCGCGGAAACGGGAGAGCGGATGCGGCGCATCCGGAAGCTTGCCCGGGAGCTTTTGGAAGAATTATAGAAGTGTGAGGAGTATCCGTTGGCATTTGAGAGTCTGACCGAAAAACTGCAGAACGTATTCAAGGGACTGAAGGGAAAGGGGCGTCTGACGGAGGACGATGTAAAAGCCGCGCTGAAAGAGGTGAAAATGGCGCTTCTGGAGGCGGACGTCAATTTCCGCGTGGTCAAACAGTTCGTGAAATCCGTGGAAGAGAGAGCCGTGGGGCAGGATGTGATGAACGGCTTAAACCCCGGCCAGATGGTGATTAAGATCGTCAATGAGGAAATGATCGCTCTGATGGGGAGCGAGACCACCGAGCTTGCCTTTCAGCCCGGCAGAGCCGTTACGGTTATCATGATGGCCGGACTTCAGGGCGCAGGTAAGACCACAGCGACGGCAAAGATTGCCGGGAAGCTGAAACAGAAAGGGAAAAAATCCCTTCTTGTGGCCTGCGACATATACAGACCGGCGGCGATCGAACAGCTGCAGATCAACGGAAAGAAGCAGGAGGTGGAGGTGTTCTCCATGGGCACGGACCACAGACCTGTGGAGATCGCAGGAAAAGCCGTCGAGTATGCGGAGAAAAACGGTTTTAACGTAGTGATCCTGGACACGGCCGGCCGGCTTCATGTGGACGAGGACATGATGGCGGAGCTTCAGGAGATTAAGGCGAACGTATCCGTGCACCAGACGCTTCTTGTGGTGGACGCCATGACCGGTCAGGACGCTGTGAACGTGGCGAAGGAATTTGATGAAAAAGTAGGAATCGACGGGGTTGTTCTGACCAAGATGGACGGGGATACCCGGGGCGGGGCGGCTCTTTCCATCAGGGCCGTAACCGGAAGGCCCATTCTCTTTGTGGGTATGGGAGAAAAGCTTTCCGATATGGAACAGTTTTATCCCGACAGAATGGCAAACAGGATTCTGGGAATGGGCGATGTGCTGTCGCTGATCGAAAAAGCGCAGGAGAGCATCGACCTGGATGAGGAAAAAGGCCGGGAGATGGCCGGTCGGATGAAGAAGGGCCGGTTTGACTTTGAGGACTATCTGGAGAGCATGAAGCAGATGCGGAACATGGGCGGCCTTGCCAGTATCTTAAGTATGCTTCCGGGACTTGGCATCAAGGGCGCCGATCTTGGTTCCATGGTGGACGAAAAACAGTTAAAGCAGACGGAGGCCATCGTTCTTTCCATGACGAAAGAAGAGCGCCGCAGCCCGAAGCTTTTAAATCCCCAGAGGAAGTTCCGCATTGCAAAAGGAGCGGGCGTTGACATCGCGGTGGTGAACCGGTTTGTCAAGCAGTTCGAGCAGAGCCAGAAACTGATGAAGCAGTTCGGAGGCGGGAAAAAGGGACGCGGCATGTTTGGAGGATTTCCCGGCATGGGCGGCGGAAGGTTCCCCTTTTAAACTTTCTCTCCTGACATCCCGCGAAAGCGGCGGCAGGGAGGCTGAAACGATGATCAGGGAGACCGGCGGAAAGCGACGGCAGCTCCTTTATCATAAAACATGAAACATAAAAAGCAAAATGCCGCGGACGGCGGCGGAAAGAGGTAAAAAATGGCAGTAAAGATCAGACTGAGAAGAATGGGACAGAAGAAGGCTCCCTTTTATAGAATTATCGTGGCCGATTCCCGTTCCCCCAGAGACGGAAAGTTCATTGAAGAGATCGGCACCTATGATCCCAGCACCGATCCCAGTACCTTTAAGATCAACGAGGAACTGGCGAAAAAGTGGCTGGCAAACGGAGCGCAGCCCACGGAAACAGTTGGCAGGATCTTCAGGGCGGCCGGAATCGAAAAGTAAATATTCTGACTCTTGGGAGGTAACCTGATGAAGGAATTAGTGGAAGTAGTTGCGAAGGCCCTTGTGGATCATCCCGATGAGGTTGTCGTGACCGAGAAGACCGAGGGCAGGAATACTGTGATTGAGCTTCATGTGGCGCCGTCCGATATGGGAAAGGTGATCGGAAAGCAGGGAAGGATCGCAAAGGCGATCCGCACAGTAGTCAAAGCCGCATCCTCCGGAGATGACAAGCGGGTGGACGTGGAAATCCTGTAATTCAATAATTTACGGTTGACAGGGGAGGAATGGTCTGCGTTCCTCCCTGTATTTTAAAGGGCGGATCTTGTGCGGCCCGGCAGCGCGGAGACGGAGTAAAAATGGAAGATTTTCTGCAGGTTGGGATTATTACAACGTCCCACGGGATCGGCGGCGAGGTAAAGGTGTTTCCCACCACCGACGATCCGGAACGGTTTCGGCAGCTTAAGGATGTGATCCTCGACACAGGGAAGGAGCGGCGGACGCTTCAGATACAGGGCGTTCGTTTTTTCAAACAGTTTGTCATTCTGAAATTTCAGGGACTTGACAGCATCAACGACGTGGAAAAGCTGCGGAAATGTCCGCTGCTTGTGTCCCGGGA
Organism: uncultured Acetatifactor sp.; assembly: GCA_947586055.1. GTDB lineage: Bacteria > Bacillota > Clostridia > Lachnospirales > Lachnospiraceae > Acetatifactor. Next base: position 96,038 of record CANPXL010000001.1, read on the forward strand.
GAACGCCGTAAAGCTTGAAAAAGACGAGTATTTTGTGGCGGATCTGGAGGGACTTTCGGTCCGGGACGAGGACGGCGGCGAGATTGGGATTTTAAAGAGCGTTCTGGAGACCGGGGCCAACGACGTTTATGTCATTGAACTGCACGACAGGAGGGAACTGCTCCTGCCCGCCATCCGTCAGTGCGTGCTTGAGGTGAACATAGCGGAGGGATTTATCAGGGTACACATATTGGAAGGATTGCTGGACGAGACATGATGAAGTTTCATGTGCTGACGCTGTTCCCGGAGATGATCGCGCAGGGGCTTGCGGCGAGCGTCATCGGAAGAGCCGCGGAGAAAAATATCATTGCCGTGGATCCCGTGAACATCAGAGACTACACGGAGGATCGGCACGGCAGGGTGGACGATACGCCGTACGGGGGCGGCGCCGGTATGCTGATGCAGGTGCAGCCTGTTTACGATGCCCATAAAGCCGTTTCCGGCGGCAGAAAGATCCGCACTCTGTATGTGACGCCTCAGGGGCGGGCCTTCGACCAGAAGATGGCGGCGGAGCTTGCGAAGGAGGAAGAACTGATCCTGCTCTGCGGCCATTATGAGGGAATCGACGAGCGCGTGCTGAACGAAGTGGTCACGGATTTTGTCTCGATCGGAGATTATGTGCTTACCGGTGGGGAGCTTGCCGCTATGGTGATCATCGACGCGGTGGCGAGACTGGTTCCGGGAGTTCTGGGAAACGGAACGTCCGCCGAGGAGGAAAGCTTTTACAATGATCTTTTAGAGTATCCTCAGTATACAAGGCCGGAGGTCTGGCAGGGACAAAGCGTGCCGAAGGTCCTGCTGTCGGGGGACCACGCCGCGATCCGGAAGTGGCGTCTGGAGCAGGCAAAGGAGCGGACAAAGACGCTGCGGCCCGATCTTTACAGACAGTATGAAGAGAGACAGCGGCTGATCGGACGGCTTTCCAAAGACAAGAGGAACCAGATTCCTTTGATGGAGTGCCTTGCCGGAGGACAGGGCAGGATCGTGGGCGTTGCCGGAGAGGACGCCGCCGTTTACCACAGGGAGAGCGGTGTGTGTATGGTGAAGGCTTCTTCGGCGGAAAACGGGCGTTACCTGATCGGCGTCTGTCCGCAGGAGACAAGACGGTATCTGGTCAGCCGGGATTTTATGTGCGATCTGCTTCTGGAGCGGGGCTGTCGGGAGATCCTCGTCTGCAGGCAGTTCCTTTATACCCGGAAGGTGCCGCTGCCCGTCAGGCATAAGGATATCCGGCGGCTGGATGCGGAGAGCCTTTCCTGTATTCTTGTGATCTGCGATACGCAAAACCGGGCGTATCTGGAGGAACGGCTGCGCGCCGGCGCGTTGTACGGCGCCTTTGTGGGGGACAGACTCGTTGGCTTCGCGGGCGTACACGCCGCGGGAGGCGTGGGGATGCTCTATGTGGCGGAAGATTTCAGAGGGAACGGCGTTGGGGCGTCTCTGGAATCGTATGTCATTAACCGTATGCTGGAGCGCGGCCATACCCCTTACGGCCATGTTCCGCCTTGCAGGGAAGCCGCACTCAGGCTGCAGGAAAAGCTGGGACTGTATCAGGCGGGAGATACCTTTTACTGGCTGGAAAAGCCGGAATAGAAAAGCATTGGAAGGATCTTATCAGGAGGTGGAAGGAACATGAGATCAGCTTTAAAAATGAGAACAGAAAAAGGGCTGCTGCGCTTTATGTTAATGACGGTCCTTGTCTTTGCAGTTGGTTTTCTTTTGATCCTGCTTATTATGACCATGCGCCATTCGATAACGTTTTCCGGGGGGGTGATTCTGTTGTATTTATTCCTCAGAAGGCGGGATTCATCTTGCTCAGAATTTTCGCCCTTGCCGTTGTTGTAGGGATATTAAGGCTCGTAAGACCGACGACGGGCAAAAAGACGTTTTATCTGATCAGTTTTCTCTATTTTCTGCTGAATATCAGTCTCGTTTTTTTCTTAAGTCTTTATCCGATGGACGATCAGTATTATATGACGTGGATTGCGTCCGACATGCTGAAGGGAGAATATTCACAGTTTGAGCCTTACGGATACATGGACTTATATCCGTTTCAGTACAGTTTTATGAACTATGTCAAACTGGTATTCGCCGTTATGGGCGCGGATAATTATTATGCCCTTCAGGTGCTGAACGTGGTTTATCTTTGGCTCATTATATGGCTGATCGTGAAGATGACACGGTTTATGTACGGACAGGAGCAGTATGGCATCGGGATTGCGCTGATGCTTTTTGCGCCGCTTTCTCTCTATGTGACTTACATATACGGAAACTTTTTGTCTCTTGCGCTCTCCCTTGGCTCCGCCTTCTTTCTGATGAAATTTTTTCACCGGGAAGGACATCAGCCGCTGAATTTCGGGCTTGTTGTCCTGCTGAATACGATTTCCATTCTGATCAAGAATAATGCGCTGATCTTTATGATAGCGGAAGTGTGCATCCTTATCCTTTTTTCGATAAAACGGGCGGGCAAACGGAATATCCTGGCGAATGTCCTTTTGGCCGGAGCGCTGATCACAGCATATTTGCTGGCCATGACGGCTGTCAACCGGGATCTCTCAAGGTATACGGAGCAGGACAAGGTCGGGACGCCGAAGATATCATGGATCGCAATGGGACTCCAAACGGGAGGATATGCCGACGGCTGGAATAACTTTTACAACCGGGATGTATACTGGAATAACGATCGGGATGTGGAGCTGGCGGCAAGGCAGTCCAGGGAGTCCATCAGAGAATCAATCGGCCGTTTTCTGTCGGATCCCGGATACTGCGCAAAATTCTTTTATCATAAGATCTGTTCGGAATGGATGAACCCTTCGTTTGAAGCCCTGAATCTGATCCAGCACAGCACCGTTAAGAATCCAAACACGACGTTTGACTATTCTCTTTTGGCGAGGGCTTTTTTTCATAAAAGGCAGGGAGAATCCCTGGATGCCACGCATTTTTTCCTCAACGAATATTTAAGAATCTATGAATTTGTCATGATTGCGGGGGCGCTTTTTTATCTGCTCAACAGGCGCCTTGGCGCGGAGGACTGTTTTTTCGCGATCGTCTTTATCGGCGGATTTCTGTTTCACATTTTCTGGGAAGCGTCATCTCAGTACATGCTTCCGTATTTTGTCATGATCATCCCTTATGGAGTGATGGGAATTAAGGATATGGCGGCAAAACCATCCTTTTTCCGGAAAACGGGACAGACCTGACTGAAAAAATATTACAATAATTATTACAATAATTTAAGAAACATATCTATTGACGAGACGCAGGAGGGAAAATATGATGAAGGTAAAGTAAAAAAGGGGGAAAAGCAATATGGAAGGAATCGGCAGGAAGCAGATATTGGTCTTTGGGGCGGCGCTTATGCTCTTTGCGGGTTGTTCTTCGCAGGAGGAAAAGAATGTCAACGTCCGGCAGCTCAATCAGAATCCCTTGGACAGATCCGAAGCTTCTGCACTGGTCCTGGAAAAGGAGCCGGTGGAGGATGAGGATCTGCTGAAGGAAATTTTCTCGATGAACGGCGGGGAAGAGGACAAAATAAATTATGAGGAAATAGGCGAAAGCACGGGCAACGGAAAGGATTTTTTTTATACCAAAAGCTGTTCCGAGAAGATGGACGAGTTCTCCTCATACCTGAATCAGGTATACCGATATGATCCGGAGCAGGGTCAGAGCGAGCTGTTGTATGAGACGAAGGAAGCGATCTGGTTAAATGAGCTTACGGCGGCTGCCGACAGCATCTTCTGGGTAGAGTATCTTCCCGGTGAAGACGGAAATTTCGTTTATCATGTGATGCGGCTCGATCTGGACACCGGCGACACGGAATGTATTGCCGTCAGGGAGGATTCGCAGGAAATATGCCTGTCGGGATCGGATGCGTATGTGACGTGGTACGACCTGTCGCTGAAAGACGATTCGGTAATCATAACGGTCTATGACGTCGAAAAGCAGGAATTTCTGTCCATAGAGGACAATGCCCGGCTTGCCGCGCCCTATGGAAGGCTGGATATTGTGGAGGGTGGAATTACTTATTTTTCGGAGGACGAATCCGGAAATCTGTACATTAACCGGTATGACCTGGTCTCGAAAGAGAAGGAGTCCCTTCTGCTGGGCGCTCAGAAGGACTATGACAAACGGGCGGGCTGTTTCTCCGATTCCCGGTATATCGGATGGTATGAGCGGGACGACTGGGGCCCTTATTATCTGTATCATATTGAGAGCGGAACATTGTATCGAATGGAGCCGCCGGAGGGAATGAACGTTTTTGCTGCAACGATTTCAGCAGGTCGCTTTTATGTTTTGAGTTCCACGGAACATGCGCTTTATGTCTGTGATCCTGTTTCCGGGGAGACCCTGTATCAGAAGCTTCCGCAGGACTGCACCGGCCTGAGATTTTATCCATGGCAGGACGGCGGTCTTGTCCTGAACGCGCACGCGAAAGGAAAGGATATTTTATTTTCCGTTGGGGAGGGAGAATAAACCGAAAAAAAGCTTGCATTTCATGCGGCGATATGGTAGAATCTGAATGTTGCTGAAAACGAGATGGTCCTCTGGTACCGATGGAATTTATGAGACATACCCATACGACGTATTAAGAACATCCAATTTTAAGTAAAAAGGAGGTTTACGATGAGTGACATCATCAGGGAAATCGAGGCGGAACAGCGGAAGGAAAAGGTAGATGATTTTGCTGTCGGCGATACCGTCAGGGTTTACGGTAAGATCAAAGAGGGAAACCGCGAGAGGATTCAGGTATTCGAGGGCGTTGTGTTAAAGCGCCAGGGCGGCAGCAGCAGGGAGACCTTCACCGTGAGAAAGAACTCCAACGGAATCGGCGTTGAAAAGACATGGCCCCTGCATTCCCCCAATGTGGAGAAGGTGGAGATCGTCAGAAAAGGTAAGGTCAGACGTGCAAAGCTGAATTACCTGAGAGACCGTGTCGGCAAGAAGGCAAAGATAAAAGAACTGGTGAAGTAAGAAAAGGAACAAAAGGGCAGTTACAGATGTAATTGTCCTTTTTTGTTTTCAACTTCCAAATAATATGCTATACTGAATGTATGGCAAAAATAAAAGAATTAAGTTTTTACAGAAAAAAGAAAAAAATCAGTTCCGCCGTCGTCAGGGAAGTTTTCAGCTGGTTCATCGGGATTGTTGCCGCGGTCTTTATCGCGGGGGTTCTGGTCTATTTTATGGGGATGACGACGAACGTCGTGGGAATTTCCATGGAACCTACGCTGTACAATGAACAGAAAATCTATATCAACCGTTTCCTGTATGTGATCTCTTCGCCGCACAGAGGGGACGTGGTGGTGTTTCTGCCAAACGGCAACGAAAACGCCCATTACTATGTAAAACGCGTTGTCGCGGTGCCGGGCGACAGGGTTATGGTGAAGGACGGGGCGTTTTACGTAAACGGTCTGGAAAGCCCGTGGGTGACGGAGTGGATTTCGGACGCGGGGATCGCGGAAAATGAACTGACGCTGGGCAGCGGAGAATATTTCTGTATCGGAGATAATCCCGGAAACAGCGAAGACAGCCGCTCCGCCAACATAGGACCGGTACAGGAATCCGATATTATAGGGAAGGTCTGGTTCCGCGCTTCCTGCGAGGAACTTGGACTGGGGTTTGTGAAATGAGGACGGAAACAGAAGAAAAAGAGGGAAAAAACAGAAACAGCTATCACTGGTACCCGGGACACATGACGAAGGCGGTTCGCCAGATGCAGGAGAACATGAGCCTTATCGATCTTGTCCTGGAGCTTGTGGACGCAAGGATCCCGCAGAGCAGCCGCAATCCCGATATCGACAGACTGGGAGCCGGGAAGTCCAGAATCGTGCTTCTGAACAAGACGGATCTTGCGGATCCCGAATACAACGGACAGTGGGTTTCTTTCTTCCGGGGAAAGGGCATCTCGGTTCTGGAGATCAACTCAAAGACCGGCGCCGGTCTGAAAGCGCTGAACGGTCTGGTGCAGGAGGTGTGCAGCGAAAAGATTAAGCGCGACAGAAGCCGCGGGATCGTGAACCGGCCGGTTCGCGCCATGGTGGCGGGCATTCCGAATGTGGGGAAATCTACCCTGATTAATTCTCTGGCGGGCAGGGCCTGCACCAGGACGGGGAACAAGCCGGGAGTGACAAAGGGGAAGCAATGGATCAGGCTGAACAAGAGTCTGGAACTTCTGGATACGCCGGGGATTCTATGGCCGAGATTTGAGGATGCTGCGGCGGGGATGAAGCTGGCGTTTATCGGCTCCATGAATGATGAGATCATTCCCGTGGAGGAACTGGCGCTTGATCTGCTGGCCATTCTGAAAGAACAGTATCCGGACTCCGTGAAGAAACGTTACCAGGTTGACTGGGGAGACGGCGTGACGGAAACGCTGGAAGCGATCGCGAGAAGCAGAGGATGTCTTATCAGGGGGGAAAATCTGGATCTGAGGAAGGCGGCAGGAATCCTGTTAGACGATTTCCGCGCCGGAAGGCTGGGCAGAATGACGCTGGAGCGGCCTTGAAGCGTTATTTCGTCCGGAAGGGGAAAGGGTGGTGTGCAATGAACAGAAAAAAGCTGAAGGATATCATCAATGTGCTTCTGTATCTGCTGGGAGTGCTTTGCCTGACCTATTTTGTGATTACTTTCGTGGGACAGAGGACCAGAGTGGAAGGCGATTCCATGAACGAGACGCTCTACGAGGGAGACAATCTGATCGTGGATAAGATCACCTATCGGTTTCGGGATCCGGAACGGTTTGAAGTCATCGTATTTCCCTGCCCTTATGAAAGGAGCATGTTTTTTATCAAGCGGATCATCGGGCTGCCCGGAGAAACCGTACAGATCGATGAAAAGGGAAACATCCATATCAACGGAGAGATCCTGCAGGAACATTACGGGAAAGAGATCATTTCTCCGGAGCATGCGGGCGTCGCTGCAAATCCGGTCACCCTTGGGCCGGACGAATACTTTGTCATGGGTGACAACCGCAACAACAGCAACGACAGCCGGTTTGCGATCGTGGGCAATATCAAAAAAGAGGATATCATAGGGCGGGTAGTGCTGCGCATCTGGCCCCTGTCCCGTTTTGGATCGATAGACGACCGGAAAGAAGCGGTGGCAAAAAACTGATTTCAGGAGAGAAGCATGGGCGGTTTAGAGGGAATCGGAGAGATACGGGAAAGATTTCAGGCAGCTTGTGAAGATGAGCTGCCTGAATTGATTGCGGCTTACGCGAAGGACGAGAGAGCCGGGGTCGTCAAAATACGGGAGAGGGCCGAAAGGCGGCTGCAGGCGCTTGCGCGGGAGCGGGAGCGCATCGAAAAGCTGAGAGTTTACGAAGAGCAGTACGGGGAATGCGAGTATATCTGCGGCATCGACGAGGCGGGCAGGGGGCCGCTGGCCGGGCCTGTCGTGGCGGGAGCCGTCATTCTGCCGAAGGGATGCAGGATTCTGTATATAAACGATTCCAAGCAGCTGTCCGAAAAAAAGAGAGAGGAGCTTTATCAGGTGATACAGGACAGGGCGCTGGCCTGCGGCGTCGGATACGCAACGCCGGAGAGGATCGACCGGATCAATATTCTGCAGGCCACCTACGAGGCCATGCGGGACGCCGTCGCACAGCTTTCCCCTCAGCCTGATATTCTGCTGAACGACGCCGTGACCATTCCGGGCGTTTCCATCCGGCAGGTTCCCATTATCAAGGGAGACGCAAAGAGCATCACCATCGGGGCGGCCAGCATTGTGGCGAAGGTAGTGAGGGACCGTCTGATGAAGGAATACGACAGGGTCTTTCCGGAGTACGGTTTCGCGGAAAACAAGGGTTACGGCAGCGCGGCTCATATTCAGGCTCTGAAAAAATACGGCCCTACGCCGATACATCGGAGAAGCTTCATCAAAAACTTTGTGGGCGCACAGTAAAAAGCGCCGCGGCAGTGCCGCTGAAGGCGGCGGAATGAGAGGGTACATGAAATTAAGAATGCCATGGGGAAGCGCAGAGTGGGCGGGATCCGCCGCCGGCAGTAAAAAAACGGGCGGCAATGTCCGGACGTCCGGGACCCCGGGATGGAGCTCAAACTCCGTCATAAACAGACAGATCCGTTCTCTGGTGCCCGGTCAGACTCTGCGGGGAGAGATTCTTTCCCGGAACGGAAGCGATGTTCAGATCAGGCTTTCCGACGATATGGTGCTGCAGGCCAAGATAGATCAGAATATGAATCTGGAAGTGGGAAAGAGCATGACATTTGAGGTCAGGAACAACGGAAGCGCGCTGACCTTAAGCCCGCTGTTTGAGAACATGTCGGCGGATGTGAATGTCCTGAAGGCCCTGGATATGGCCGGACTTCCGGTGAATGACGTCTCCGTCTCCATGACGTCAAAGCTGATGGAAGCCGGACTTCCGGTGGACCGAAGCTCTCTCCAGCAGGTTTACCGGGAGACGGTTTCCTATCCTCAGGCGGATGTCGCCGATATTGTGGCGCTTCACAAACTGGGCCTTCCGGTGAACGAGACTAACGTAAATCAGATGACGTCCTACCGGAATCTGACGCATCAGCTTCTGGGCGGAATGGAGAATATATTGGAAACTTTGCCCGCGGCGCTGGAAAGCATGGCGGAAGAAGGCAGCCTTTCGGGACTTGCCGGGCTGTATGGAGAATTGTTTGAACTGGCGCAGGAGGGAGCGGAAGAAGGAGGAACGCCGTCTCTTGGAGAAAACGCGGCGGCAGACGAAAATTCCATGGCGCCGTCCGGGGATGCGCCCGTTCCGGCCGGTGAGACGAATGCGGCGGACGCGGGACCGGCGATACAGAAAGCGCCGGATGGATCCATGCCGATGCCCGCCGGATGGGGAAATGCGCCCGGAGCCGCCCTTTTCCCGGAAGTGTTGTCCGGTCCGGAAGAGGGCGAGGGAGCAGTCCCGGCGCAGGGGATACCGGCCGACGGGACGGCGGAAGGAGCAACGGCCGGCCCGACGGTCATGCTGTCTTCGGAAAGCGGGACGGAGTCGATTTCGTACGAATTGCGGCAGACTGTTTCAGAACAGCTTCTCTCCGTGCTGTCGGATCTTTCTCTGGATGGAGAGGAAGCCCGGCAGCTTGCGGAACAGATCCGACAGTTCGGACAGGGAAATGCAGGGGCGGAAGACTTTTTTAAGACGATGGGGAAACTGCTGCAGGAGGCCCGGACCGTGGAGGGCGGGATCCAGAATCTTCACCGCGTTTTTTCTCAGGACGCGTTCCGGAACCTGCTTTCACAGACGTTAAAGCAAAACTGGACGATCCGTCCCGAGGAACTGACCCAGAACGGAAAGGTGGAGGAACTTTACCGGCGGATGGACCGGCAGCTGAAGAGCCTTTCCCATGCGCTGGAGACCGGCGTGGGGACGGACAGCGCGGCATTTCGGGCGGTTACGTCCATGACGCAGAATATCGACTTTTTAAACCAGCTGAACCAGCTTTACGCCTATGTACAGCTCCCTCTGCATCTGAGGCAGGGGGACGCACAGGGGGAGCTTTACGTTTACGCCAATAAGAAAAATCTGGCTCAGAACGACGGAAAAATCAGCGCGCTGCTTCATCTGGACATGGAGCATCTCGGCCCCGTGGACGTCTATGTGATGATGGAACAGACAAAGGTCAGCACGCGTTTTTATGTGCGGGATGATGAGATGCTTGATTTTCTGGCGGCTCATATGCATATCCTGACGCAGCGTCTGGCAGAGCGCGGATACGACTGCAGTTTTTCCATGACGGTTCGTGAGGAAGGGCAGGACGAGGTGAAAAACAGCGGGATCGGTCCTGTTCTGGATCAGGAAAAAGGCGTGCTTGTGACGCATTATGCCTTTGACGTAAGAACATGAGGAAGGAACGGGACGGGGTATGAGCGGAAAAGAAAAGGAAAACAAGATAAAACAGGCCATTGCGCTGGAATATGATCCTTCCGATCAGGCGCCCAGAGTGGTTGCCAGCGGCCGCGGGATCCTGGCGGAGAAGATTATCGAAAAGGCCAGGGAGAGCGACGTCCCCATTCATCGGGACGACAAGCTGGCGGATACGCTTTCCCGGCTGGAGATCGGCGAGATGATTCCGCCGGAGCTGTATGAGGTTGTGGCGGAGATCCTGATATTTGTGGATTCCATGGATAAGATTAAAAGCAAGATGAAGGGGTAGCCTTTGAACAAAAGAGCGGCGGGAGCGGAAAGAGAGCGTCAGGCTTCGGAATATCTGGAGCGAAACGGCATGAAAATATCTGAACGGAATTTCAGGTGCCGGCAGGGGGAAGTCGATCTGATCGGCTGGCATCAGGGATACCTTGTGTTTGTGGAGGTAAAATACCGCAGAGACGGGCGGAAGGGATATGCGCTGGAGGCTGTGGACGGGGAAAAACAGAAACGGATCTGCAGGACGGCGGATTTCTACCGCTACAGCCGCGGATACGGGGACGATGTCGGCGTGCGATACGATGTGGTGGCCATTCAGGGGGAAGAGGTCTGCTGGATCAAAAACGCTTTTCCGCACAGATCCCGGGGCGGCGGAAATTTTGCTTTCTGAGACCGGACAGCGGCGGAAAGCGAAGCGGCGGGGCCGGAGAGAAAGAAGAGAGGGAAGCAATGGAACGGATCGAGCGTGATCTCAGGAAGGCGGGGGAAGTGCTCCGGCAGAATGGCGCCGTTCTTTCGTCGAAAGAAGAACTGGAATATCTGACTTTTCCGTCTCTGGAGGAGACGGGGATCATAGATCACCTTATTACGACCAGAACGGGCGGCGTAAGCAAGGGAGAGTTTTCTTCCATGAATGTTGGGCTGCTCAGGGGGGACAGGGAAGAAGACGTCAGGGAAAATTTCCGGCGGATCGGCGAGGTTATGGGCTGTGGGACGGAGGATATGGTTCTGGCCCGTCAGACCCACACCACCAATATCCGTCATGTAACGGCCGCGGACAGGGGAAAAGGGATCGCGAGACCGTTTGACTATCAGGATGTAGACGGCCTGATCACGGACGAACCCGGACTGGTTCTTGTGACGACATTTGCGGACTGCGTGCCGCTTATTCTGGTGGATCCTGTCCGCAGGGCGGTGGGATCCGCCCATTCCGGCTGGCGGGGAACCGTCGGAAGGATGGGGGAATGTATGGTGCGGGCGATGGAGGATGCCTTTGGATCCAGACCGGAGGATCTTCTGGCCGCCGTCGGGCCCTCTATCTGTCAGGCCTGCTACGAAGTGGGCGAAGAGGTGGCCGAAAAGTTTGCCGGCGCAGACAGAGGGACGGAAGCAATCAGACGGGAACTGAGCCGCAGCGGCCGTTTCAGGAGCGGAAGGGACGGGGAGGCGCCGAGGGTATTAAACCCCGGCAAACAGCCGGGAAAATATCAGCTGGATCTCTGGCTGGCGAATTACCTGATCCTGAGACAGGCGGGAATCCCGGGCGAGAGAATTGCGGTCACGGATATCTGCACCTGCCATAACAGCTCATATCTGTTTTCCCATCGTGCCAGCGGAGGGAAAAGGGGAGCGATGGGCGTTTTTGTCGCGCTGCGGGGAAAACGGGTAGGAGAATGAACAGCCTGCGGACGGCGGAAAGGAAAAGAGGAAATCATGGCGAATATACTGGTTTGTGACGACGACAGAGAGATCGTGGATGCCATAGAGATTTACTTGAGTCAGGACGGATATCATATCTTTAAGGCGTATGACGGGGCGCAGGCCATTGACTTGCTGAAGCGGGAGGAAATCCATCTTCTGATCATGGATATCATGATGCCGAAGCTGGACGGCATCAGGGCGACGCTGAAGATCAGGGAATACAGCAGCATTCCCATCATCATTCTGAGCGCCCGTTCCGAGGACACGGACAAGATCCTGGGACTGAACATCGGCGCCGACGATTATATCACAAAGCCTTTTAATCCCCTGGAGCTGGCGGCAAGAGTAAAATCAAACCTGCGCCGTTACACTTCTCTGGGAAGCCTGAACGCGGAGAGCAAGTCCGTCTATCAGGCGGGCGGCCTTATGATAAACGATGAAACGAAACAGGTCACCGTTGACGGCGAGAACGTTAAGCTGACACCCATCGAGTACAATATTCTGCTGCTTTTGATGAAAAATCAGGGCAGGGTCTTCTCCATCGATCAGATTTATGAAAATATCTGGAATGAGGAAGCCGTAGGGGCTGACAATACGGTCGCGGTCCACATCCGGCACATACGGGAAAAGATCGAGATCAATCCAAGAGAGCCCAGATACCTGAAGGTGGTCTGGGGCGTGGGGTACAAGATAGACAGACAGTAGGGAACGGAGGCGGCTTCGGAAGATGAAAAAACCAACGTTAAAAAGGGTGGCCGGCGGGATCGTTCAGCATCTGCTGGCCGCCATGATCATGATTGCGGTGTCCGGTCTTCTGCTCAATTCTTATATCGCGGTGGATTCCATTGACGGGACGCGGGTTTACCGGATCTTGTCGGCGGACGTCCGCCAGAAATTTGAAAACTCGGATATCTATAACGATCTGTTCCGCAACGCTGTTTCCGACATTACCCAGCTTGTCGTCATCAAGGGCCTGCTGGAAACGGACGGCGTCTTTGATCCGCAGAAGCATATTGATGTGACGAAATATGCCGGACAGCTGGGGAAGGACCGGGGCTGCGGCGCAACGGTCCTGTATGAGCTGGACGACCTGATCAAGTGGGGAAAACGCGGAGTGGGTTACAGCGACCGCGTGATGAGCATGTCGGATTTTGTCAATTATTTTGGCAGCTGTATTTATCCGGAGAATTTTGATCTGGACGAATACGGCCAGCTTGTATTCCGCGGGTTTTATAAGGTTGCGGACGACGGGACGGACGCGCTTCTTTCGCAGGGAAGCGGACAGGACGCGGGCGGCGGGACGGACGCGGGCGGGAGTGACGTAAATCGCGGAACAGGCATGGGAAACGGCGCGGGCAGCGAAGGATCGGCTCGGGACGGCTCCGGACATTCTGTGGATGAGACGGCTTTCGCCGAAGAGATGGCGCGGTATTCCCGCGGGCAGCTGGAGGACATGGTCTTTTCTTATCTGATGTCGAAGGATCTGGATCAGGTACACCTTTCCAGGGAAGACGACGGCAGTCTGACGGTGTCTTTCCCTATGCTGAACTGCCGGTATGATACGGTGGACGGATCCCGCCAGCTTACGGACTGCGTGGACAACTGGGTCGATTATTTTTACCTTCAGGAGAACACGGCGGCGGCCATCGAAAGCCTGACGCGGAATTATGAGAGATATCAGATATGCAACCCGGCTTACGGCGAGGGAAAGAGCAATGTGAAATATATGGTGCGTCTGATGACCCAGGAGGGCATCGTCACCTATACCAACCTGCCGGATATAAAAGAGCTGAGCGACGAGGATGTAACGGAGTATTTCTCCGAGTATCGCCGCTATCTGATCTATTATCCCGACAGTCTGGTGTTTATGGGCAATACCGCCATGAGCGAAGAAGAGATTTACGGATATATCAATCTATACGAGTACGCCTACCCTGACACTACGCATATCTGGCTGGCGGTGGATACCGAATACAACGCGCAGGAAGACGCTTTTTATAACGTACACAGGATTTATGAGAAGGTCATCCCCAACATGAACAGGATCGTCGGCGCAATTGCCTTTATGGCCCTTGTCTGGCTTGGGATCGCCGTCCATATGTCACTGACCGCGGGGGTGGCGTCGGATGAAGACGGAAACAGGATCCGGTATCTGACCCGGTTTGACCGTATCTGGACAGAAGTGTTCTGCCTGCTGGCGGCCGGTCTTATCTACGCCGGGATCTGGGGCGCGAGACTGTTGATGGAAATCGCGCAGACCGCGGGAGTCGTTCCCAGACAGATGCTTGGCATACAGCTGACCAAGCTGTATCATTACGGCATATTCGGCCTTTACGGCGTCTGTGTGAGCGCGTCCGTGTGCCTGATATGGTACAGCCTGATCCGGCGTATCAAATCATGGAACTTCTGGAAAGACAGCTTCTTAAACTGTCTGCTCCGGCGGCTGGGAAAAAGTATGCGTTTTGTGTTCCGCCATAAAAATTCCGTGATCAGCACCATACTTCCCTACAATGTTTTTCTGTTTGTCAATCTGGCCGGGATTGCGGCGGCTTATCACCTGAGACAGTACAGGGCCGCGCCGTATCTGGCCGGTGCGTCGGTGATTTTATTTGACTGCATTGTGGGAGTGCTGTTGTTTAGGAAGAATGCGGAACAGAACGAAATCGTGGACGGCATCAGCAGGATCCGGAACGGCGAAGTGGATTTCGTGCTGGAGACGGAGACGCTCCACGGCTCCAACAGGGAGCTTGCCGATGCGGTGAACAATATCGGAGAGGGAATCCGCGCGGCGGTTCAGACCAGCATGAAGGATGAACAGATGAAGACGGATCTGATCACCAACGTTTCCCATGACATCAAGACGCCTCTGACCTCCATTATCAATTACATCGACCTGTTAAAGCGGCTGAAAATAGAAGAAGAGCCTGCAAAGGGTTATATCAACATTCTTGACGGCAAGGCGCAGAGACTGAAGCAGCTGACGGACGACCTGGTGGAGGTCTCCAAGATTTCTTCGGGAAATATTGAGCTGAACAGGGAAAAGCTGAATCTGACGGAGCTGCTCAATCAGAGTCTCGGCGAATTTTCCGAAAAGCTGGAAGAGAAGAAACTCAATGTTGTTCTGGGAAATTTAAGCGCGCCGGCCTATATTTATGCGGACAGCCGCAGGATGTGGCGGATCGTGGAAAACCTGTTCAACAATATCTGCAAATATGCGCTGGAGGGAACCAGAGTCTATATTGACATGACGCGCACCGATGGAAAAATTGCCGTAGCTTTCAAGAATATTTCCAGACAGCAGATGAACATTCGTCCGGAAGAACTGACGGAACGGTTTATCAGAGGGGATTCCTCACGCTCTACGGAGGGAAGCGGTCTTGGGCTTTCCATTGCCAGAAATCTGGTCCAGGTCCAGGGCGGAACCTTTGAGATCTTGCTGGACGGGGATCTGTTCAAGGTAGTCGTGGCGTTTCCGGAATACCGGGAGTGAGCGCATGGCTTTCGGCTGGCTCCAGGACTTCAGCGTCGGCCGCATCCTGCCGGCTCACTCGACGTCCAGCTCTACATCCTGACGGTTGTTGTAGGCGTTGAGCACGTCGTGGATTTTATCCGTGGTCGCCATGATGTTTGACATGGAAGCGTCGTGATTCATAAAGTCTATCAGGGAAGCGATGAATTTGCTCATGTCTGCTTCGATGAAATAAGGCCTGTCGTAAAGTTCGGGCGGAAGATAGGTGAGATCCGTTGTGACAACCTTGTCAAAATAGCCCTGTTCGTAGGCGGCGTCGAACGCGCTTAAGCCCTCGGTGAACAGTCCGAACGTACAGCAGATGAAAACCCGTCTTGCGTTCATTTTCTTTAATTGTTTTGCGGTGTCGATCATGCTGCCGCCGGAGGAAATCATGTCGTCGATGATGATGATGTCCTTCCCGTCCACATTTTCACCGAGAAATTCGTGGGCGACGATGGGATTTTTCCCGTTTACGATGGAGGAATAGTCCCGGCGTTTGTAAAACATGCCGGTATCCACGCCGAGAACCGTCGCAAAATAGATGGCGCGGTCCAAAGCTCCCTCATCGGGGCTTATGACGAGAAGATGCTCCTTGTCTACAATGAGATCCTGCTCGGAGTTCAGGAGCGCCTTGATAAACTGATAGGGCGGCGTAAAATTGTCGAAGCCGCTTAAGGGAATGGAGTTCTGTACTCTGGGGTCATGGGCGTCAAAGGTGATAAAATTGCTGATCCCCATGTCGCGCAGCTCGCGCAGCGCAAGCGCACAGTCCAGAGATTCCCGTCCGTTTCTCTTATGCTGTCTGCCCTCATAGAGAAAGGGCATGATGACGTTGATGCGGTGCGCCTTGCCGTTGCAGGCGGCGATGGCGCGTTTTAAGTCCTGATAATGGTCGTCGGGCGACATGTGGTTCGTATATCCGTTCATCTGGTATGTGATGCTGTGATTGCAGACGTCCACCATAAGAAACAGATCCTTGCCGCGGATGGATTCCTGAAACTGCGCCTTCGCCTCGCCGGTTCCAAACCGGGGAATGGCTACGTGAGCCAGATAATTGCTCTCAATATACCCGTGAAAGGCGGGATCGTTCTTTACCTTGTCGTTATGGATGCTGCGGCGGAACTCCACCAGATAGTCGTTGACTCTGCGGGCCATCCGCTCTGCGGAAGGAAGCGCCACCAGCTTCAGCGGGGCGACGGGCATGGCATTTTCCAGTTCTTTTAAGTTAGGCATTGGGATCCTCCGGCGTATGCTGCGCGAGCGGACCGCAACGGTCCCGTTCGTGCGTCAGGTTGTCGGTGTTATCAGGGAACACTTAATTTATATCATTTCGGTAGTGACACGTCAAGGAAATTCTTCTATAATAAGGACAGCGGGTTATGGCAAAGACGGGGCAAGACGCAGAACATCACGACGAAACGCGGGACGGCGCGGCAAAGCGCCGGATCAGCCGGCTGGCATCATAAACAGACGCAGGAGAAGAAACGTGGCGCAGAAATCACATCAGGTCAGAGAAGTCCTCCCCGGCAGTATCGCCGAGGAACTTAACATAGAGGCGGGAGACAGGATCCTCTCCATTGACGGAACGGAGATCGAAGATATTTTTGATTATCAGTATCTGGTTCAGGATACGGAGATCGAAGTGCTGGTGGAAAAGAAAAACGGGGAGCAGTGGATCCTGGAGGTGGAGAAGGAGGCCGACGAAGACCTTGGCATCCGGTTTGAAAACGGCCTGATGGACGAGTACAGACGCTGCCGCAACAACTGTGTCTTCTGTTTTATTGACCAGATGCCGCCCGGCATGCGAAAGACGCTGTATTTCAAGGATGACGATTCCCGGCTTTCCTTTCTGCAGGGCAATTATGTGACGCTGACAAATATGTCGGATCATGACATCGACAGAATCTGCCGGTATCGTCTGGCGCCCATCAACATTTCCTTTCACACCATGAACCCGCAGCTGCGATGCAGGATGCTGAACAATCGTTTCGCCGGAGAAGCGCTGAAGAAGGTGGATACGCTGAACCGCGCGGGAATCCGCATGAACGGACAGATCGTGTTGTGTAAGGGCCTGAACGACGGGGACGAGCTGGAATACAGCATCCGGGAGCTGATGAAGTATATTCCCAATCTGGAAAGCGTTTCCGTCGTGCCGGTGGGACTGACAAAGTACCGGGAGGGCCTGTATCCGCTGGAGCCTTTTAACGGCGGGGAAGCGGCCCGGGTCATCGACCTGATCGAAGGATATCAGAGACAGTGCATGGAAAAATACGGCGTGCACTTTGTTCACGCCAGCGACGAATGGTATATCATGGCGGGCAGGGAAGTGCCGGAGGCGGAACGTTACGACGGATATCTGCAGCTGGAAAACGGCGTGGGCATGTTGAGACTTCTGACGGACGAGTTTCGGGAGGCTGTGGAAGAGAAGCGCAGGCGCGGAGAGCTGCCGGACGCGGAGAGCAAGAGGGAACTCTCCATGGCAACAGGACTTCTGGCCTATCCTTATATCAGGCGCATGACGGAGGAACTTGCGGAGCAATGTCCGGGCGTCCGGGTGCATGTATATCCGATCAAAAACCGCTTTTTCGGTGAAAACATAACGGTGTCGGGGCTTCTTACGGGGCAGGATCTGAACGGTCAGCTGAAGGGAAAACAATTGGGAGAGCGGCTTCTTCTGCCGGAAAACATCCTGAGAAGCGGCGAGGACGTCTTTTTGGACGATATGACGCTGGGAGAACTGGAAAAGTCTTTACAAGTGCCCATTTATATTGTAAAATCAAGCGGACGTGAATTTGTGCAGTCGATTCTGGGACGGTGACGGCAGGCGAGCCGGATCGGACCGCAGGACGGAGGACGGAATGTCGGAGAGAGCAGGAAAGCCGGTCGTTGCCGTGGTGGGAAGGCCGAATGTAGGGAAATCCACCCTTTTCAACGCGCTGGCAGGAGAAAATATATCTATTGTGAAAGACACGCCGGGTATCACCAGAGATCGGATCTATGCGGATGTGACATGGCTGGACCGGACGTTCACGCTGATTGATACCGGGGGTATCGAGCCGGACAGCAAGGATGTGATCCTGTCCCAGATGCGCGAACAGGCCCAGATCGCCATGGATACGGCGGATGTGATCCTTTTTCTGACGGATGTGAGACAGGGGCTGACGGATGCGGACGCAAAGGTGGCCGACATGCTCCGGCGCTCCCGAAAGCCCGTGGTGCTTGTCGTCAACAAGGTGGATCAGTTTGATAAATTTCTGCCGGACGTCTATGAATTTTATAATCTCGGCATCGGAGATCCCCATCCCGTCTCCGCGGCGAACCGGCTGGGACTGGGGGACATGCTGGAAGAGCTGACGAGCCATTTTCCGGAGTGCGCCGGGGAGGACGAAGAAGACGAACGGCCCAGAATCGCCATTGTCGGCAAGCCCAATGTGGGGAAGTCTTCGCTGATCAATAAGCTGCTGGGCGAAAACAGACTGATCGTTTCGGATATCCCGGGGACGACGAGGGACGCGGTTGACACGGAGATCGTCCATAACGGCCGGGAATATGTGTTTATCGACACGGCAGGCCTGCGCCGCAAAAATAAGATCAAGGAAGAGCTGGAGAGATATATGATTATCCGCACCGTCAGCGCGGTAGAGCGGGCCGACATCGTGGTACTTGTGATCGACGCTGTGGAGGGCGTCACGGAACAGGACGCCAAGATCGCGGGAATCGCCCACGAGCGCGGGAAGGCGGTAATTATCGCAATCAATAAATGGGACGCGGTGGAAAAGGACGACAAGACCATCTATCGCGTGACGGAAAAGGTGCGCAGCACGCTGTCTTATATGCCTTATGCGGAAATCCTGTTTATTTCCGCCCTGACGGGGCAGCGCCTTCAGAAGCTGTATGAGACGATTGACATGGTCTATGAAAACCACGCCATGCGGGTTGCGACCGGCGTGCTGAACGAGATCATGGCCCAGGCGGTGACAATGCAGCAGCCGCCCGCGGACAAGGGAAAGAGACTGCGGCTGTATTACATCACACAGGTTTCCGTGAAACCGCCGACGTTCGTTATTTTTGTAAATGATAAGGAACTGATGCATTTTTCCTATACCAGATATATCGAGAACCAGATCAGAGAGACATTCGGGTTTCGGGGGACGCCTCTCCGGTTTATTATCAGGGAACGAAACGAAAAGGAGCAGTAAGCGGATGGAAAGAATCGTATGTTTGCTGATTGGCTATGCGTTCGGACTGTTTCAGACGGCATATTTTTACGGAAAGGCGCACGGAATTGATATCAGGCAGTATGGAAGCGGCAATTCCGGAAGTACCAACGCCCTGAGGGTGCTGGGAACGAAGGCGGGGCTCATCGTGCTCGCGGGGGATTGTCTGAAATGTATGCTTGCGGTGGGGATCGTGAGGCTGATCTACGGCGGCAGCCATGCGGATACCATCTACCTGCTCTGTCTTTACGCAGGCGCGGGAGCGATCCTCGGACATAATTTTCCGTTTTACATGAAGTTCAAAGGAGGAAAGGGAATTGCCGCTACGGCGGGACTGATTCTCTCGTTTCATCCCTATTTCATCCTCATGGGGGTAGTGGTATTCTTTGCCGTTTTTCTTTCGACGCATCTGGTTTCTCTGGGCTCGCTTCTGGTTTACGCCGGATTTGTGGTGGAGATGGTGGTCTGCGGGCAGCTTGGCGTATTCGGGGATACGGCGCTGATACAGCCGCAGTTGTATGAGATGTATGCGCTGTCGCTCTTCCTGGCCGTCATGGCGTACTGGAGACACCGGGAAAATATTGTGAGACTGCTTCATGGCAACGAAAGAAAAACCTATCTTTTTAAGAAAAACAAACCGGAGATTTAAAGTTGTCAAGTTTATGGCAGAATGTTTTCTGCGGAAAAGAGGATTCCTATGGCAAAAATCAGTATCATGGGCGGCGGAAGCTGGGGAATCGCCCTGGCGGCGCTGCTTCACAAAAACGGGCACCGGGTGACGGTGTGGTCCGCGCTGAAAGACGAGGTTGAAATGCTTCGCGTAAAACGGGAGCATAAAATGATGCCCGGCGTATTCCTGGCGGAGGATATCCTCTGTACGGATGACGAAAGACAGGCTGTGGAAGGCAGCGATCTGCTGGTCATGGCGGTTGCAAGCTCTTATACCAGAAGAACGGCCCGGCGCATTTCCGGTCTGGTGGCGGACAGGCAGAAGATCCTGAATGTGGCAAAAGGAATTGAGGAAGACACGCTGATGACGCTTTCAGAGATCATAGAGCAGGAGATTCCTCAGGCGGACGTGGCCGTTATGTCCGGCCCTTCCCATGCGGAAGAGGTGGGGAGAGGGCTTCCCACTACAATCGTGGTGGGCGCAAAGAGCAGGGAGACTGCGGAATATATCCAGAGTCTTTTTATGAGCGAAGTGTTCCGCGTGTATGTAAGCTCCGATATCCTTGGGATGGAGCTTGGCGGCGCTTTAAAGAACGTGGTGGCGCTGGCGGCGGGGATTGCCGACGGTCTGGGTTACGGGGATAATACGAAGGCGGCCCTGATCACAAGGGGAATCGCGGAGATCGCGAGACTCGGCACCGCCATGGGCGGCAAATACGAGACGTTCTGCGGGCTGACCGGTATCGGAGATCTTATCGTGACGTGCGCAAGCATGCATTCCCGCAACCGCAGGGCGGGCATCCTGATCGGCCAGGGGAAAACTTATGAAGAAGCCATGGCCGAAGTAAAGATGGTGGTGGAGGGCGTCTATTCCGCGAAAGCCGCCATACAGCTTGCGGCAAAATATCACGTGCAGCTTCCCATCATCGAACAGGTGAACCAGATCCTGTTTGAAGGCAAGAACGCCGCGCAGGCGGTGAAAGAACTGATGCTGAGGGACAGAAAGATAGAAGTCTCGGAGGCGCAGTGGGAGAACTGAGAGACATAACGGACGGGATCCTTCATCGGATCCCGTCTACAATTTCACCTGTGGTCTTTGGTCTGTTCATGGAGTACAGATGGATATGCTTTACGCCGTTTTCCTTCAGATCCCGTATCTGGCGGATGGCGTAGTCAACGCCTGCCTTCCTCATATCGTCCGGATTATCGCCGTAAGTCGCCAGAAGGTCCGCCATGGCCTTTGGCACGCTGGAGCCGGAGAGGGTGATGGAGGTGCCGATCTGTTTTGCGGAGGTAATGGGCATGATCCCCGCGCAGATGGGAACTGTGATCCCCTTCTTTGCCGCTTTTTCCAGAAAAGCGTAATAATAATCGTTATCCAGAAAGAGCTGGCTGATAAAGAATTCCGCGCCGGCGTCCTGTTTCTTTTTCAGATTGTTCAGATCCGATTCCATGCTGAAGCTTTCATAATGTTTTTCGGGATAGCAGGCGCCTGCAAGATGGAGATCCGTGTGTTCCCTTAAAAATCCCATCATGTCGCTGGCGTGCTCAAAATCCCGGGACAGGAACTGCTCGTTCGTCATATCCTTCGGACGGTCCCCGCGGAGCGCGAGGATGTGGGTTACGTTGTTCTTTTTCAGCTCCCCGCACACGCCAAGAAGCTGTTCGTGTCTGCTGCCGACACAGGTAAGATGCGCCATGGCGTCGATGCCGAGCGTATTCTGAATGTAGGAAGCGATCTCTACGGTTTTTCCGGAACGGCTTCCGCCGGCGCCGTAGGTAACGCTGATATAGTCCGGCCCGAGCGCCCCCAGTGAATCCAGCACTTCAAAAGCTTTCTCAAATTCTCCGTCCTTTTTGGGAGGAAAGACCTCAAAAGAAAGGGTATCCTTACGGTTCATAAGATCTGCGATCATATTCATTTCTCCTTCGGACGTACTCTGCGGTAAACAGTCCGGATGATCCGGAGCGTTACGATACGCAGGCACGCAATTTCATCGGAAATAATTCCCTGATTTTCTTGATTTTAAAACAGGAATATCGTAACATAAAAGTGTATGGATTTCAAGGGAAAGGTGTGTGGAGAGATGGAACAGCAGGATATAAAGGAACAGAACAAAACAGCGGACGGCAAAACGCCGGGCAGTAAAACCGGGTTTAGCGGAACGAAAGAGTACGTGGCCAGCGAGGAACTGATGGCCAGCGTAAACATAGCCATCGCGCTGAAAAAGCCGCTTCTGATCAAGGGGGAGCCGGGCACCGGAAAAACCATGCTGGCGGAAGCTGTGGCAAAGGCGCTGGGAAAGAAACTCATCATTTGGAATATTAAATCCACCACAAAAGCCCAGGAGGGTCTGTACGTGTATGACACGATCCAGCGTCTCTACGACGGCCAGTTCGGGGAGGAAGGCGTGAATGACATCGCCCGCTATATCAAGCTGGGAAAGCTGGGAGAAGCCTTTGACAGCGAGGAACAGGTCGTGCTGCTCATCGACGAGATCGACAAGGCGGATCTGGAATTTCCCAACGATCTGCTCTGGGAACTGGATCAGATGGAGTTTTATATCAACGAGACGAAGCGCACCGTAAAGGCGAAGCAGCGTCCTATTGTGATCATTACCTCCAACGCGGAGAAGGAACTGCCGGACGCGTTTCTGCGCCGCTGCATTTTCCACTATATTGATTTCCCCTCGCCGGAGCTGATGGAAGAGATCGTGCGGGTCCATTTCCCCAATGTGGAGGACAACCTGTTAAAGAACGCCATGGAGGTATTCTATAACATCCGCGCCATCCGCGATATCCGGAAAAAACCCAGCACCTCGGAGCTGATCGACTGGATCAACGCCCTGCAGGTGGGCGGCATTTCCGCCGATGAGATCCGTGCGAAGCTCCCCTTTGTGGGCGTGGTGGTAAAAAAGGACGAGGATCTGGAGCTGGTGCGGCACGACGCAAATCTGTGAAAACGTCAAAGACGGCAGGATGATCTGACGGAAGGGAAAACATCCGCGCTCAGGAGGGATCGGACCGGAAATGTTCACGAAATTTTTTGAAGCCTTAAGAGAAAAAGGACTGCATGTGACGCTGGGGGAGTTTCTGACCCTGCAGGAAGCTCTGGACAAGGGGCTATGCGGAAGTTCCCTGACGCAGTTTTATTATGTGGCCCGGATGATCCTTGTAAAGAGCGAGACGGATTTTGATAAATATGACATGGCCTTTGAGGAATGTTTTAAACCGGCTCAGAAGGAGACGGAAGTGGGCAAGGAGATGCTGAGATGGCTTGACAAGTCGGACATGCTGGAACTGGCCCACGAAGAGGCCAGAGCCCATCTGAACCAGATGGAGGATCTGCAGATCGACAAGGAGGACGTGGAGGAAACCTTTAAGCAGCGTCTGAAGGACCAGAACGAAGAGCACAACGGCGGCAGCTTCTGGATCGGCACCATGGGAAAGACCTCTTTCGGAAATATGGGAGGAAACGTGGGCGGCGTCCGGGTGGGCGGCCAGACCGGCTACCAGTCCGCTTTTTCCGTGGTGGGAGCCAGAAAATACCGGGATTTCCGGGACGACCGGGTATTGGACAACCGGCAGTTCCAGATGGCCTTCCGCAAGCTGCGTCAGTTTTCCAGCAGGCTGGATATTCCGGAGACGGAGCTTGACATAAACGGCACGGTGGACAAGACCTGCAACAACGGAGGCTGTCTGCAGATCGTCATGCAGAAGCCCCGGAAGAACGCGGTAAAGCTTCTTCTGCTCATGGATTCCGGCGGCACCATGATACCCTTCAGCAGCCTTCTGAACGACCTGTTTCAGGCTGTGCATAAATCCAATCACTACAGGGATGTAAAGACCTATTATTTTCATAATTGCATCTACAGCAAGCTCTATAAGACGCCGGAATGTGAAAACGGCGACTGGGTGGACACGGAGTGGATGTTCCGGAATGTGGACAGCGACTATAAGGTGCTTATCGTGGGGGACGCGGCCATGGCGCCGGAGGAACTGTATTCCGACACAGGGAATTACCGGGGGCCCAACGGCGGCCTCTCCGGTTATGAGTGGCTGAAACTGGTGAAAAGAAAATATAAGAAGGTGGTCTGGCTGAATCCCAAGATGGCGCCGGGACGGGCGCCCTGGCGGGAAGCGGAGACCGCCATCAAGGAAATGTTCCCCATGTATAAGCTCACGGTGGACGGCCTGAACCGGGCCATGGTGAAACTGATGGCAAATAAATAAGCAAAGAGAGCTGCCGTACCGGCGGCAAAGGCTCAAAAAGGACAGGGGGGCCTGATGGACAGGGATTCGTTCAGGGAATATATCAGACAGTCGGAACCAGATAAAAGGGAGAAGGGATATCTCTGGCATACAGCAATCGGCCTTCAGGCTGTAGACGGGCTGGAGCCATCGCACTATCTGGTAAATACAGCTGTCAAAAACATTGAAGGAGAGATCACGCTTGACGAAGCTCAGCAGCTTCTGAATTCCTACTATGCGGAAAAACCGGAGAACGGGCGCGGCAGTCGGACGGAAGAGGCGGATAAGGTTTCGGTCAGGATTGCTCAGGCGCTCTCGGAGAAGGCATTCAGTTTTACGCCAAACGAATACATTTCCATCCATAAAAAGTTGTTTTACGGGATTTTTTCTCATGCCGGAAAAATTCGGAATTATAATATCACAAAAAAGGAATGGGTTCTGGACGGTGATTCCGTTCTATATGGCAGCGCGTCGGAACTCCGCGCTACGCTGGATTATGATTTTTCGGAGGAAAGGAAGTTCAGCTATAAAAACTTATCCATGGATGAAATGATCCGGCATCTGGCGTTTTTTCTTTCGAGATTATGGCAGATTCATCTTTTCGGAGAGGGGAATACCAGAACAACGGCTGTTTTCTTTATCAAATATCTGAGAAGACTGGGATTTGATGCGGAAAACGATATTTTTGCGGAAAATGCATGGTATTTCCGAAATGCTCTAGTTCGGGCAAACTACAGTAATATCAAAAAAGGCGTATACGAAACGACAGAGTATCTGGAACTGTTTTTAAGGAATCTGCTTCTGAATGAAAAAAATGAACTCCGCAATCGTTCCATGCATATCAGTCGGGAATATAGCTATAGTCCGGCGGAAAAAGCGGACATTCAAACGCAAAAATCGAACATCCGACGTCAAAAGCCGGACATTGAAAGCATAAAAACGGACATCAAGGTGAAAGAATCGTCTGTTTATAGTACAGAACCGGACATTGAACGCAAAAAAATGGACATTCACAGGCGGCTGACAGATCACTCAGAGATATTTTTTGAAAAGACGATTGATCATATTATGATTTTATATAAAAAATATGGACAGGATCTGTTCTTTGGCAGATCCTGCGTGGAAGAGATTACCGGATTAAAATCCTCCAGAGCATCGGAACTGTTGAAGTTAATGCTGGAGAGCGGTATTATTGCGCCCGTGAAGGGGCATGGAAAAGGGAAATATCATTTTACATAATTGATGTAGAAATGGTGTAGGCGGGATACTCTTTCACGGGGGAGGTGCAGAGCATGTGTAACTTGAGTATGGGCGTTTTAAATAAAGGCAAGATGGAACAGGCCAAAGAGACAGCGTATGAACTTCGAGATATGGGATTGCCGGATGAAAAAATTGCACGGGCAGTCAAAGTCAGCATGGATACATTGCAGAAATGGTTTGCGGAGCGTGAAGAGATGCTTGTAAAGTAACAGGCAGCAAGATCATGCAGGAATAGAATAAAGCGGCTTTATAAAAGGTGCGTAGAGAACTGCGCACTTTTTTTGCACTGTAGGATTGCAGCAGCCTTTTTACAGCCTGTCTTTTGAGAAGGTATTGACATTTATGCCTTTAATTCATGGAATAGTAAGCATAAAGGACAATGTCATACAGATACTTTCTGCCGCTTTCAGCGTGGTTAATCCCAGTCAATCTGCCGTTTTCCTTTGATGTGGATGTCATTGATTAACACTAACTTCTTACCGTCGGCATCGGTTATGATATCTGCTCCCGGGATGCCGGGAGTTCGGCGTATTTTGACACCTATGGTCAGTCCTTTGCAGATAAAATTTATAGCATTTTTCAAAAACACGTTCATCTTTTTTATAGCAGTTTTTCTCCTGTCAGTGGAAGGGTGATTCTTTTCACGAAAAATCAGTTACAAAAAAAGAGAGAGATTATGAGATACGAATAAAGGCAAAATCCGGTTATCGGATATGGAAGTCTGATAAGTATTATAAGAGATATTCGCAAGAAAGAATTGGATGAATGGAGGCAAAGCACAGGCCGGATGAAGTGCAAATGAAAGATTTGTGCGGATGAAATGAAAGATTTGTGCGGATGAAAAAGCTTGACAGGAAGTATTGGGGGGGTAAAATGTGGGGGATTGAATAGGCCGTGAGAACAAATGGACAAGGGTCTGCCTTGCCGTTTTCCCGGCAAAGTAAGACAGTAAGACAGAGATAGGAGAAAAGTATGTTTTGTTAAAATTGCGGAAGAGAATTGACAGAGGGTGAACAATTCTGCCCGGGTTGCGGCGTGCCTGTACAAAAGCAGTCTCAGATTCAGCCTGCAGAGCAACAGCAGGTAAAGGAGCCACAGGCAAAAGAGACGCAGGATGTGTCAGAACCAAAGGGAAAGAAAAAAGCGGTGATCCTTGCGGTCGCTGCGGCTGCGCTTGTGCTGATTGCTGCGATCAGCGGCGGAACTGCTATTTTTCTGAAAAACCGCGACGGACAAAGCCAGGAAAAGACAAGAAAAGAAATAAGTAATAAAACGCAGGAGAGCAATGACCGCGGCGTGGAAGAAGACTTGGAAAGAGAGCCCGAACAGACCGAAAATGGAGAGACGCAGGCTGCAGAACCGGCGTGGGCGTCGCTTGTGCCCGCATACAGCGTCGCAGACATGCCATCCATAGATATTTACGCTTCCAATTATGCCCCGGGACGGAAAGCACAGGGCGCCGTCTGGGACAGCACCCTGTTTTATTGGCTGGAGGATGTTGATCAAAACAGCGCGGAGGACGGATACCTGATGAACTGTCCGATTACAAAGACATGGTTTCGGAACGCGGCCAGCGGAAATCCCGTGGAGTATGAAATCTATCGGGATCCTTGGACAGGCGAGATCTATAAGATTGTGTCCATCGAGCGTACGGGAGAAGAACTGCAGTTGGTAGATTATTATTATCAGGGCGGTATTCCGAATTTCGCCTTTTCCAGAACAGACAGTTCCTATACGCCTACTTACGCCACGCCATCCAAGACGGGCGAGAGGTACTATTTCAATCAGGATGTAATGGTCAGATGGAGGCAGGTGCATGAGCCCGGCAGGATTCAGGAATGTGTGCTGACTTCATCCAAGGTGCCCTATACCCAGACCAATTATTATAATGTATCCGATGAAGAACGCGCTCTCTACGACCAGACGGAGCTCAGGATGCTGAACGCAGCCAGAAACACTTACGACGCCGTCTCGGGAGCGGAGTCTCTGGGGATGCTGGAGGGAAATGTGGAGGATACCACGGGAGCGGCTCTGGAGGGCGTGACAGTGGATGTGCTGGATGAAGCCGACGGTTCCCTGCTGTATCGTGGAATCACTGCAAGCGACGGAAGCTTCCGGATTCTGACCTATCTGGACGACAGACGCTGCAACGTGGTCTTTCGGGAGACAGATCTTTATCGGGAGAATGCCATTTACGGCATGACGCTGAGCCAGAGCGATTCGGGATCCTGCGGGACGGTTCTCATGCACCGCATAGACGGGGACGAGTATCCGGTGTCCATCAAAGTGTATTCGGCGTCGGATTTAAGAAGCGGTGAGGACGGGCAGCGTTCGGGAAATGCTCTCGCAGACGCACAGGTCCGGCTGCGGGCCGGAGCAGGCGCCCGGAATGGCGAGGTGATACAGGAGCTTGGGACGGATGCGGACGGGACGGTAACTGCCACACTTCCTTCCGGCACCTACACGGCCCAGATTGACGCCCCCGGCTATGCCGCCCTGTACCTGACGGTGGAGGTGGCGGACAGGGAGACCGCGGCGGAAGGGTATCTGCTGCCCGCAGTTTCGGAGGGCCAGATAGGCGTGGTGATGACCTGGGAGGGGACGGCGGATCTGGATCTGACCCTCTTTACGCCATATCAGTCCACAGGCGGCGATATGGCGCATATCGGAGGGGCCGTCTCCACGGATGCCAGCGGCAGTTACCTGGTGGCGGACAATATGTCGGGGTGCGAGGTCATGTATGTCAACACGGCGGCACCGGGCAACTATAAGCTGTATGTGAACGATTACACTCACAGTCAGGCGGGAGATTACAGTTCCGGCGCCATGGCGGAAATGAATATCCACATTTATCTCTATGACAGCACGGGGCTGATCGGGGAGTATCTTTTCCCGACGGAGCAGGGCGGCGTCCTGTGGGAGGTGCTGGACATCAGTGGCGGCGTGCCGACTCCTGCGGAGAGGGTGTACAGCAGCCTGGCAGGCAAGACCTGGTGGCAGGAGAGCAAGGATGCGGCGGCAAGGAATTCCTGGCTGAATGTAAAGGGGCTTGAGATCTCGCCCCAAGGCAGTTATACCTTCTGGTTCGGAAATTCGGCTTATCAGGATTTTACCATGGAGATCACAGAGACCACCAAGGGAGAGGGGATCCCGGACGGCTTTAAGCAGGTGACGGCAAAGGTGATCTGGGGGGCTTCCGGGGGCCCTGGTTGGAATCAGGAGGATCAGGAGAAGTATGGGGTCTTAGAGGATGATGGTTCATATCACATTCTTATGTGGACAGGAACCCTTGACCGCTACACCGGCTAGGCCTATGAGTTCTATCAGGAATCGGTGGGGGATGATATCTTTGGAGAGATTCGGGACGAAAACGGTGTATTGGCGATCGGCTATGAATCCTTGCATTACACAGAGGGAGACTCCGGCATCACAGTCACCACCGTCACCTGCCCCATCGGCTATGATGGACTGGTGTTCCAGGTGGGGCCGCAGACAGCGGCTGGGTATGAAGCTTATGATACGGTAGATTTTACCGTGAGCCATACCATGGACGAATTTACGGAGAACCTTGACGAGTTTTATTATTTCTCTTACACCAATGAATAAGGCGGTTCGGAAAGCTGACTACGGGATACGGAGTGCGGGATATGGAAAAATCTGAGATACAAGAAAGGATAAGATTTCGGTCTGCTTCTGATACTGTGCTGGTTATATGAACGCAGGAGAAAATGGCTGGAGAAAAGTGCGATAAAATGATCTTTGCCGGCCGGAAAGAGTGAAAATTTACAGGCCGAACAGGTCGAATGAAGTATAAAACAGAAACGGCCGCATGAACTTGCTCCATCACATATTGCAAACCGACCGTGACGGTGATAAAATAAAAGTGCGGATGTGGAGATGCTTCGTCCGTTTCAAACGAGGAGGGATAGAGCATGGATTCATCCGGACAGGAAGCAACTGGAAATTTTTCTGAAAAAAAGAAGGCGACGGTATCTGTGCCAAGCGAACTTGCACAGAATTTAAAAGTGGCCGATGAAAATGCCGCATTTAAGTACGATGAGTCGGCTAGGAATATTGTGGCTCAGAAGTCGGTTCTGGCGTATATTTTAAAGAGTGCGCTTGACGAGTATGCGGAATACACGGTGCAGGAGATAGCAGAGAGGTTTATCGAGGGTGAGCCTGAGTTGAGAAAGGTCGCGGTCCATCAGGACCACCCGGACAGGAAAGACGCTCCCGACATGATGAGTGGAGATGACAAGATAGAAGGTGATCCTACTGCTGATAAGTCACAGAGGGACGGTACAGTTTATTTTGACATCCGTTTCACAGCGGTTCTTCCGTCTGATGGTGGACGGATCGAAATTTTGATCAACTGCGAAATTCAAAACCGGGACACGCCGGGTTATCCGATTCCAAAGCGCGGCATTTATTATACGGCCAGAATGATTTCCTCCCAGCGGGGTACAATATTTAATGATCAAGAGTACGGGAAGATTAAGAAATGTGTGAGTATCTGGCTGTGTGAAGATACGGCAGATACCCGCTCCGACACCATCAACAGATACTCTTTCACGGAGGAATGCCTGAGAGGGAATTTCCAAGAGGAGAAAAAGGACTATGATTTGATGGCGGTTGTAGTGCTGCGGCTGGGGCACAGGGGAGAAGAAAGTGAGGATAATGCAATCCGGCTTTTGAGCAAGATGTTCTCTACAAATCTCAGCTATGAGGATAAGCTGGACGCGCTGCAGAATGAGTTTAAGATTCGTGTGAACAAGGAAATGAGCGAGGAGGTGCAGAGCATGTGTAACTTGAGTATGGGCGTTTTAAATAAAGGCAAGATGGAACAGGCCAAAGAGACAGCGTATGAACTTCGAGATATGGGATTGCCGGATGAAAAAATTGCACGGGCAGTCAAAGTCAGCATGGATACATTGCAGAAATGGTTTGCGGAGCGTGAAGAGATGCTTGTAAAGTAACAGGCAGCAAGATCATGCAGGAATAGAATAAAGCGGCTTTATAAAAGGTGCGTAGAGAACTGCGCACTTTTTTTGCACTGTAGGATTGCAGCAGCCTTTTTACAGCCTGTCTTTTGAGAAGGTATTGACATTTATGCCTTTAATTCATGGAATAGTAAGCATAAAGGACAATGTCATACAGATACTTTCTGCCGCTTTCAGCGTGGTTAATCCCAGTCAATCTGCCGTTTTCCTTTGATGTGGATGTCATTGATTAACACTAACTTCTTACCGTCGGCATCGGTTATGATATCTGCTCCCGGGATGCCGGGAGTTCGGCGTATTTTGACATCTATTGTCAGTCAATGCAGGCCGATTGAAGTGCAATTGTGAACATCGAGAAGGAAAAATACCGCTTGACAGAAAGGTCCGGGGGGGGTAGAATAAGGACGGCTTGTAAATACAAGCTAAGAAAACGTACAGGAGGAAAGGATATGCCAATGGAATTGGATACAGTGAGGGGAATGCTGATAGGGGCGCAGAAAGCCGTGAAAGAGATAAGGCTTCTGCTGCAGGAGAACAAAATCGAAGAGGCGCGGGAAACGGCGGCGAGAAAGATTTTGTGTCTGGTGGATATGTACAAAGAAGGAGAACTTGAAAAGTACCGCAATACGCCGGATAACCTCAAAAGCGCTCCCAATTCGGAGCGCATGTTGGAAAACGCCGAGAGGATGGAGGCGGTGCTGGACCTGTTTAGAAATGAGAACGACGACTGGCGTCCCTGTGAGGAGTGGAATCTGGACGCGGTTGACCAGCTTTTAGAGGAAATCATCAATTCCTAAAAAGATCAGGAAGGAATTTACGGGAAAGCTGTTCTTGAACGGATACAAAAAAGGAGGATCATTATGAAAAAGAAGATTTTGGCACTGCTGCTGGCAGTGGCAACGGCATCCATGTTTGCAGGCTGCGGAAAGGATGACGGCGGCCGGGAGAGAGAAAGCCGTGAGGAAAGCAGCTATGAACAGGAGGAGAGCGCTCCGGAGAGCGTTTCGGAACCGGAAGAACCTGAAGAAGCGCCCCTTCTGACCAGCGTTTACGCGTCGGCAAAGCCCGGCAATGAATTTCAGTTTGGCGCTTATGAGCAGGACAACAATCTTTCTGACGGCGCGGAGCCTATCGAATGGGTGGTGCTTGCGAATGAAGGGGACAGGATTTTGGTGTTGAGCAAGTATGTGCTGGTAGGAGAACCGGAGGAGATGAGTGAGGGGGAAATACGGGATGATGCGATTCCGGGCGCAGACAGAGACTCGGTGACTTGGGAGGTATGCAGTGAGCGGAAATGGCTGAACAGCATTTTTTACGAGGAAGCATTTTCGGACGAGGAAAGAAACTGTATTCTGCAGTCGGAACTCACAACACCGGACACGGAGGGAACATGGTCAGGCAGATCGAATCAGCCTTTCCATACGTATGGCGGTTCAGACACGACGGATTATCTGTTTTTGTTAAGCTATGAGGAGTTTAAGGAATATGTAAAGCCTCTGAAGATAGCAAATGCAGAGCCCACGGCGGCCAGCGCTGTAAAAGCGAACAAGGAAACGGGATATGCGTCCTGGCAGCTTCGCTCGCCTGGGGTGGTGCAGGATTGGGTGGACGATATGACTATGACATCCACAGGTTATTCAGATGAGTTTGCCGAGATTGGTAGTGATGAGAGCGGGGATATATATGGCGAGCTTAATTCTTTCCATTCTGGCCGTGTGTACAATAACCCCAGTACTGGGGTAAACTTTGGTGGCCTGCGCATGGCCATGTGGCTTAAGGTGGAATAGAAAAGAAACATTGCATTTGACTGACCGTTCAGGAATCGTTCAGGAACCGAAAGGGAAATTTGAGGAAAAAGTCAGAAGGCTGCCGCAGGATTGCGGCAGCCTTTTTGCAGCCTGTCCTTTGAGAACGCATTGACATTTCTGCCTTTGATCCATGGAATAGTAAGCAGAAAAGACAATGAATAAAGGCTGAACTGCAAATGAATGGCTGAAATGGCTGAAATGAAGGTGAACTGCAAATTTGGCTTGACATCCGGCGTAAGCGCCTGTATAATTTCAAATCATAATACTTTGGACGCGATGATGGGAAGAAGTACCTTTGGCTACAGGCTGACAGAGAGCTGCCGGACGGTGAGAGGCGTAAAGCAGGGCGGAGGGAAATACATCCCGGAGCAGCGGGTTGAAATGTGCAGGCGTCGTGGAAACGAAGTCATGGTCCGAATTTACGGAAAAGACACAGAGTAGGCTTTGCCGGTGGCACCGATATCTGCCGGGGTATTGACGGATACCTGCCAAGCCGCAGGGCGTGAGCGCTGCGGGAAATAAGGTGGTAACACGGGTATGAACAGACTCGTCCTTAGCAGCAAGGACGGGTCTTTTTTTGTGTCGGCGGCGGGCCGGCTGCCTTCTGACATACCCGGCTTGCTGCCGGCGCAGGATACGTTCGATCGTTTGGATGGAGACATCCCGGAAAATCAGGATGCGTGCGATGAAAAAGGAGGAATGAAAAAATGACGATGACGGTATTTGACGAATTGCGGGAGCGCGGCCTTCTGGCCCAGCTCACAGACGAAGAAGAGATCAGGGAACTGATCAACAACGGGAAGGCAGTGTTTTATATCGGCTTTGATCCCACGGCGGACAGCCTTCATGTGGGACATTTCATGGCGCTGTGCCTGATGAAGCGGCTCCAGATGGCGGGAAATAAGCCCATTGCCCTGATCGGGGGAGGAACGGCCATGATCGGCGATCCTTCCGGCAGGAGCGATCTGCGCACCATGATGACAACGGAGATGATCGATCATAACTGCGAGTGCTTTAAAAAGCAAATGAGTCGCTTTATCGAATTTGGCGAAGGCAGGAACGACGAGGATCATTCCAAGGCGATCATGGTGAACAATGCGGATTGGCTGCGGGGCCTGAATTATATTGAATTTATCCGGGACATCGGCGTGCACTTTTCCGTGAACCGGATGCTGACCGCGGAGTGCTACAGACAGCGCATGGAGAAAGGCTTGAGTTTTCTGGAGTTCAACTACATGATCATGCAGAGCTACGACTTTATGCAGCTCTACCAGAAGTACGGATGCAATATGCAGTTCGGCGGCGACGACCAGTGGAGCAATATGCTGGGCGGCACGGAGTTGATCCGGAGAAAGCTTGGGAAAGACGCTTACGCCATGACCATCACCCTGCTCCTGAACTCCGAGGGAAAGAAGATGGGGAAGACCCAGAAGGGCGCCGTATGGCTGGATCCGCAGAAGACCTCTCCCTACGAGTTTTATCAATATTGGCGGAACGTGGCGGATGCGGATGTGATAAAGTGCCTGAAGATGCTGACCTTCCTGCCGTTGGAGCAGATAAAGGAGATGGAGAGCTGGGAGGGCAGCCAGTTAAATCAGGCCAAGGAGATCCTTGCCTACGAGCTGACCCAGCTGGTGCACGGAACGGAGGAAGCCGAAAAAGCGCAGGAGAGCGCCCGCGCGCTGTTCGCCGGAGGCGGGAACGCGGCGGATATGCCTGTCTGTGAGCTGACGGAGACGGACTTTACGGACGGGAAGATCGATATTCTCGGCGTGCTGGTAAAGGCGGGGCTCACCGCGTCCCGGTCGGAGGCCAGACGGGCCGTGGAGCAGGGCGGCGTCACCGTGGAGGGCGAGAAAGTCACAGATATCAAGACGTCCTACGAGCCTTCCCAGTTCGCAGACGGTATCGTGGTAAAGCGGGGAAAGAAGAATTTTAAGAGAGTTGTTTTGGCTTGACAGAGCGATCCGGGGGGTATAATACCATAAAAACAAGCCAAAGGAGCGCAAAGACTATGAAGACAAATGAGACTGAAAAGTATGAGAAATACGGCAGCTTTTTCTGGATGCTGCTGGGGTTGGCGGGCGTGGCGCTGCCGCTGGTGCTGGGACTGGGGTCGTCATTTTCCGGCGGAAGCTTTTCCGGCGCCATGGTTCTGCCGATGATCCTGATGGATTTTATCGTTGTTTGGGTGATCATCCTTTCTCTGATCGCCTATGGCAAGTTTACCGGCCCCTTTGTGAGGAAGACGGCAGAGCAGGCGGCGTCCTGTCCATACGCCTTTGATCATTCCTTTACAAGCAGAAACGGGATTCTCTATATTTCGGTAAAAGATGGGATGATCGGCTTTATCTCCGCATATAATCCCAAAAAATTTCAGCTCTTCAGCGCCGCCCGTATCAAAAACATAAAGGCGGCGGACACTTTGTTCCTCTTTGAACTGGACGGGGAAAAGATCGTCATTCCCACCCTGCTCACGAACCGGATGTCCGGAAGCCGCACAAAGGCAGGCCGGGAAGCCGCGGAAAATTCCCGTGTTTACGCGGAGCTTCTAAAGCAGGCGGCGGCAAACGCCGCCAGGGATTAGCCCCGGGATACAGATGCGAAAAAGGATAATGGCCCCGGCATGAATCAAAAACCTCCTACATATACATGTAACAGTATATGCAGGAGGTTTTTCTATGGAAAATCATGTTATGAATACCTATGACCTGTACAACGATATCAAAAACCGTACCGGGGGAGAGATATACATAGGAGTTCTGGGACCGGTGAGGACCGGAAAATCCACTTTTATCAAGCGGTTCATGGAGGAACTTGTGCTTCCGTACATGGAGGATGAGCACGCGAAGATGCGGGCGCAGGATGAGCTGCCGCAGAGCGCGGGCGGGAAGACCATCACAACCACCGAGCCAAAATTCATTCCCAACGAAGCCGCAAAAGTGACCCTGAACGGAGATGTGGAGGTTTCCGTGCGGCTGATCGACTGTGTGGGATATATGGTGGACGGCGCCGCGGGACATATGGAAGAGGACGTGGAGCGGATGGTGAAAACGCCATGGTTCGATTATGAAATCCCTTTTACCCAGGCGGCGGAGCTTGGCACCGACAAGGTGATGAACGACCATTCCACCATCGGGCTTGTCATTACCACGGACGGAAGCTTCGGAGAGATTCCCCGGACAAATTATCTGGAGGCGGAAGAAAAGACCATCACCGCCTTAAAAAAGCTTCATAAACCGTTTTTGGTTCTTGTCAACAGCCAGAAGCCCTATTCCGAGGACGCGAAGAATGTGGCCGCGGAAATCGGTGAGAAATACGGCGTTTCGGCCGTCACGGTAAACTGTGAGCAGCTGAAAAAGGACGATATCAATATGCTGCTGGAAAACGTGCTGTATGAGTTCCCCATTTCCGCCATGGAATTTTATATGCCGAAGTGGGTGGAGATGCTGCCCTGCGACAACCGTATGAAGCAGGATATCATGGCGGGCGTCCGGACGCTGATGAAGGATTACAACACGATCCGGGACGTGTTTAACAGACCGGTCACGCTGGAGAGCGAGTACATAAAGCGTTGTAAGACAGATGCGATAAGCCTTTCCGACGGCGTGATACGAGTGGTGCTGGATGTGGAGGAAGCTTATTATTACGAGATGCTGACGGAAATGGTGGGCGAGCCGATCCGGGACGAATACCAGCTTATCAGCAAGCTGAAGAATTTTGCGGCCATGAAGCATGAGTATTCCAAAGTGCTGGAAGCGGTGAATATGGTGCGCATCAAGGGATATGGGGTGGTGACTCCCGATAAGGACGAGATCATTCTTGAAAAACCGGAGCTGATCAAACACGGGAACAAATACGGCGTCAAGATCAGAGCGTCCAGTCCGTCCATCCACATGATACGGGCGAACATCGAGACGGAGATTGCGCCGATTGTGGGCTCCCAACAGCAGGCGGAGGATCTGATTACGTACATCAGCCAGACAGATTCTGGAGAGGGAATTTGGGATACCAATATATTCGGAAAAACGGTGGAACAGCTGGTAAATGACGGAATTACTGCAAAAGTGGCGGTAATTGGAGAGGAAAGTCAGCTGAAACTGCAGGATACCATGCAAAAGATCGTCAATGACAGTAACGGAGGAATGGTCTGCATCATCATTTAGAGAGCCGGCCGGATCCGGTCATTTCGGGGCGTCGGATGCAAAGAACCGCAGAAGCGTCCGACGCTTCGTTTTATCAGCCGGGGTACGCCGCGTAAACCGGGAAGACATGCCCGTAGACCGAGATGATCAGACTGACCGCGATCACCGCGCAGATGATCCAGACGGCCGCAAGCTCCACGCGGGACGCCCATTTCTTTCCGGCAGCAGATTTTACAGCCGGGATGCCCGCAAGGGCAGCGGCCTTTTCCAGTCCCCTGACACAATAGAAGGCAAAGGGGATCAGCGCCGGCAGGAGATATCTTCCCTGAGGCTGATAGTCCGTAAGATAGGAATAGCGGATGCTTAAGAGCAGGGGCAGGGCGATACAGAGCATCATATTGGCGTGGAAAAAGCGCAGGAAGCCTTTTCTTTCGCGGAAATTGTCTTCAAATCCGGCGTCGAGATCCGGATTGAAGCGGGCGGTCACCCGAAAGGGCACGCCGACAGACAACAGGATTCCTGCAAAAAACAAAAACTTGTAATAAAATTTGTAGATCCATACGGAGGTTGTGATACTCGAGGAACCAAAGACTCCGATAAAGCTGAAACAGGATACCAGAAAAAAATCGGACTGGAGCAGCATATCCCAGACGGAAAGGCCTTGGTTTTTCCATGTGAGTCTGGTG
Source organism: uncultured Acetatifactor sp. (assembly GCA_947586055.1). Taxonomy (GTDB): domain Bacteria; phylum Bacillota; class Clostridia; order Lachnospirales; family Lachnospiraceae; genus Acetatifactor. Next base: position 133,187 of record CANPXL010000001.1, read on the forward strand.
TCGGGGTGAAGAGCGGGGGAAGCATAAAGTCTGGCGCAGCGCTCCCGGGCGGCGAGGCCGAGAAAATCTCCGTCATATAAGACGGCGCTGCGGATAAACCACCATGCGGCTCCGGCCAGCACCAGCAGGGCAATGAATCCGCCTTTCCGGAAAAATTTCTTCGCGTCAAACGAGATCTTTCCGCCTTCCTTATGGATAAAATAGGCGGTAAAGATCAAAATGCTGCTCAGGATATATCCATAGGCGTTATAATAGGACAAAGTGCAGAGGATGATGCCTGCCGACAGCGACACGCAGGAGCGGAGCGAAAAGCCGTCCTTGATTCCGCAGGTCAGGCTGTATAAGATGAGCGCTGTGGAAAGCATACAGCAGGAATCCGTGTTGACGTAAGTATGAAGGAAGATGGCCTGCGGCAGGAAAGTGACAAAGAAGGCAAACAGCCATTGCCAGCGTTCACGGCGGAACCATTTCCGGGAGAGAAGACGTACGAAAAAGGCCATGAGAAGCCCAAAAAGAAAATTGACGGATCGCGCGGTATAATAAAGCGCACTGGGAGAGTCCGAAAAGACGCCGACGATCTTCATTGCAAATCCCTGAATGATATAAGGAAGAATGGGCTGAAACCCATAGGAAAATCCATATTCGGGAATGCGGATGGTCTCGTCGTAACCGTTTGGCAGCGCGCTGTTTTCATAGACATATTTGGAGATCATGTAACGGCAGTTTTCATCGGGCGGGTCGCCGAACGGCTGTACGATCAGAAGAGACAGGGCAATTATAATATAAAGTCCGAAATAGCATATCGTGATGCCTGCGGACAGTCTTTTTCTTTGTTTCATTTCATTAGATGCTCCCATCGGATTTCTTCTGTCATTATATTCTAATCCGTTTCATATTGCAAGACGGACCGGGAAAAGAGTTCAAAAATGATTGACAATGTATTTCCCGCAAGATAAACTGATAGTAGGTTTTGGACACGTTTATTATGCCGCGTGGAAGGAGAATCGGATCGAATGAACGGAATCAGTGAAAAGCTGACAGGCTGTCTGGACTGCGTCAGACGAAAGACGGATTTTGTGCCGGACGCCGCCATTGTACTGGGTTCCGGCCTTGGAGACTACGCGGAGAACATCCGCACAGTGTGCGAGGTGCCTTATGAGGAAATCGAGGGATTTCCCGTGTCCACCGTGCCGGGGCACGCCGGAAAGTTCCTGTTTGGATGGATCGACAGTGTGCCCGTGGTTTGTATGAAGGGACGGGTACACTATTACGAAGGCTATGACATCAGTGACGTGGTGCTGCCTGTAAGGCTGATGGGTCTTTTGGGCGCGAAGATCCTGTTTCTGACCAATGCGGCGGGAGGAATCAACGATTCCTTTCGGCCCGGCGATCTGATGCTGATCAGAGATCACATTGCGCTGTTTGCGCCGAATCCGCTGATCGGCCCCAATCTGGAAGAACTTGGCACGCGGTTTCCGGACATGAGCGCCGTCTATGATCCAAAGCTGCAGAACGCGATCAGAAAAGCGGCGGACGAGAACGGGATCTTTCTTCGGGAGGGCGTCTACGCCCAGCTGACGGGGCCCTCCTTTGAATCTCCGGCGGATATCCGCGCGCTGCGGACCCTGGGGGCGGACGCCGTGGGAATGAGCACCGTGGTGGAGGCCATCGCGGCGCGCCATATGGGAATGCGGGTCTGCGGCATCTCCTGCATCAGCAATCTGGCCGCCGGAATGACGGCGGAGCCGTTGAGTCATCAGGAGGTACAGGAAGCTGCGGACAAAGCGGCTCCGGCCTTTCAGAAGCTGGTGACGGAATCTGTCAGGAAGATGGCATGAGAACAGACAGGGTCAATACGGGAGAGACGGACAGGATGAAACAAAAACTGATACAGATGGCGCTGGATGCCCGACGCGGCGCCTACGCGCCGTACTCCCACTATCAGGTGGGCGCTGCGCTGCTTGCGGACGACGGCGGAGTTTTTACCGGATGCAATGTGGAGAACGCATCCTACGGGGCGTCCTGCTGCGCCGAGCGGGCCGCTGTATTTCGGGCGGTGGGCGAAGGGAAAAGACGGTTCCTTGCCATTGCCGTCGCGGGAGGCATGGAGGGCAGGGAGCCTGTGGAATATGCCCGGCCCTGCGGGATCTGCAGGCAGGTGCTGCGGGAATTTGCCGCCGGAAACGACATGACGGTCATTGTCGCAAAAAGTGCCGGAGATTATGAGGAATATTCGCTGAGCGAGCTTCTGCCGAACAGCTTTGGAGGTGAGTCCATTCAATGAACATCAGGCTGTACAACGCGCGCATTCTCACCATGGAAAAGGACAGGCCCGTGTTTTCCGGGGAAGTCTGGATCAAAAACGAAAAGATTGCCTGCGTTGCCGAACAGAGCGAGCTTGAGCGGGAGGTCGGCCGGGATTTCCCCAGAATTTTCTGGGATCTCGAGATTGACTGTAAGGGAAATCTGCTGATGCCGGGATTTAAAAACGCCCACGCGCATTCGGCCATGACTTTTCTGCGGTCTTATGCGGACGATCTGCCCCTGCAGGAATGGCTGAACGAGAAGGTTTTCCCGATGGAAAAGAAGCTGTCGGGCGAAGATATTTACCATCTGACCAGACTGGCTGTGCTGGAGTATCTTTCCTCCGGGATCACCGCTGTCTTTGACATGTATCTGAGACCCGACGATACGGCCCGCGCCTGCATGGATACGGGGATGCGGTGCGTCCTTGTGAGCGGCCTGAACGATTTTACCTCTTCCATCGAGCAGACGGAGGAAGAGTATCTGAAATGGAACCGGAAGAATTCTCTGATCAGCTATCAGATGGGATTTCACGCGGAATATACCTGCTCCAGGGATCTGCTTTACCGGCTGGCCCAGCTTGTGCACAAATACCGGGCGCCGGTGTATACCCATCTCGCGGAGACAAAGCGGGAGGTGGAAGCGTGTCAGGGGCGCTACGGCATGACGCCGGCGGTGTTCCTTGACAGCATGGGGCTGTTTGAGTTCGGAGGCGGATGTTACCATTGTATTTACATGACGGACGCGGATATGGATGTGTTCCGCAGGCGCAGGCTTTTTGCCATTACGAATCCCGCCTCCAACATGAAGCTTGCCAGCGGGATCGCGCCGGTGGCGGAGTTTGAGCGAAAGCGGATTCCGGTTGCCATCGGTACGGACGGCGCCGCGAGCAACAACTGTCTTGATATGTTCCGGGAGATGTTTCTCGTATCGGGACTTGGCAAGCTGAAGGAAAACGACGCGGCAGCCATGGACGCTCTGCAGGTCCTGAATATGGCCACGGTGCAGGGGGCGAAGGCGATGCGCCTCACAAAGTCGGATGTGCTTGCGAAGGGAAAGGCTGCGGATCTGATCCTGCTCGATCTTCATCAGCCCAACATGCATCCCCTTCACAATATTCCGAAAAACATCGTCTACAGCGCGGGCAAGTCCAACGTTTGCATGACCATGGTAAACGGCAGGATCCTTTACCGGAACGGAGAGTATTTTGTGGGGGACAGCGCGGAACATATTTTCGCGGAATGCGACAGGATTGTAGGACGCCTGACAAAACAGGACGTCTGACAATAGAAATCTCTAACCAAAAAATACATAGGAGGGTGTAAAAATGTTGGAGAAGGTTTTCAAACTGAAAGAAAACAAAACAACTGTGAGAACCGAGATCGTTGCGGGACTCACCACATTCATGACGATGGCGTACATCATCGCCCTGAATCCGAATCTGCTGGTCGGATTTAAAAGTCCGGATATGGATGCGTCCCTGATATCGCTCTGGAACGGCGTGTTTATGGCCACCTGTATCGCGTCCGCCATCGGCATGTTCGTGATGGCCTTTGCGGCGAACAAGCCTTTTGCCATGGCTCCGGGAATGGGACTGAACAGCTTTTTCGCCGTCGTTGTGGCAAACATTGCCACAGGCACGGAAATGTCTTATGTGGCGTCTTTCCAGGCCGCGCTGTGCATCATTCTGGTGGAAGGTCTCGTGTTCCTTGTGCTTTCCGTATTGAATGTGCGGGAAAAGATCGTGGACGCCATTCCTCTGGGAGTGCGTCTCGGCATTGCGCCTGCCATCGGCATGATGCTGATGAACATCGGCCTTGGATCCAACGCGGGCATTTACTCCGACAAGGGCGGTCCGTTCTATGTTATGAGCAATTTCTTCGGCTCTCTGACCGCAGGATACGCGAAGGACACCATCGGCTCCGGCTATGCGGAGATGGTGCTGACCGTTGCCACCATGTTCATCGGACTGTTTGTGATCGTGATTCTGGCGCAGAAGGGCGTAAAGGGCGCAGTGATCCTTGGCATGCTTGCGGCCAGCGTGATCAACTGGGCGGGGCAGGCCATTTTCCTGCACACCAATCCTTTCGGAACGCTGAAAACAGCTTCCTTTGTGCCGCCTTTTCAGGATATGGCCGAAACCACACTGTTCAAGTTTAACTTCACCGGCTTCGCGCAGATTGGCTGGTTTACGGTTGTGACGCTGATTGTGACGTTCTGCATCATCGATATGTTCGACACCATCGGAACGCTGGTCGGCACCGCAAGCCGCGCGGGCATGCTGGACAAAGAGGGCAAGATGCCTCAGATGAAGGAAGCGCTGCTGGCCGACGCCGTGGGTACCGTCGTGGGTTCCGCCACAGGTACTTCCACCGTTACGACTTTCGTGGAATCCGCTTCCGGCGTTGAGGCGGGCGGCCGTACCGGACTTACGGCGCTGACTACCGGCGTGATCTTCCTGCTGTGCATGTTCATTTCCCCTGTTGCGGCGGTGATTCCTCCCTCGGCTACCTCTGCGGCGCTGATCTATGTGGGCGTTCTGATGATCACAGGACTGAAAAATGTGCATTTTGACGATATCAGCCAGGCGGTGCCGGTTGCCCTGATGCTGATCGCAATGCCTGTATCCGGTTCCATCGGACATGCCATCGGAATCGGCCTGATCTCCTATACGGTGATCAAACTGTTTACGGGCAAGGCAAAGGAAGTGTCCGTGCTGACTTATGTGCTGTCGCTGATCTTCCTGATCAAATTCTTCCTGGTAGTCTGATCACAGGAAAAGAGGACCAAAGGAAATTTATTTATGGAATATCTGATCATGTTGTCCGCGCTGGCGGCGATGCTGTTGGCGGTATTTCTGCTGGAGGCTGCGAGAGCGTCGAGGCAGGAGAAACAATATGTCCGCCGGCTTTATGAAAGCTGTGAAACGCTGCGGGAAAAGAAATACGATCCGGGGCGATACGAAAGCATTGACAGCTATTACCGCCGACATCCCGAACAGGGACAGATCGACGATATTACATGGAATGATCTGGGAATGGACGACATTTTCAGACGCATGAACTACACGCTTTCCGCTTCCGGGGAGGAATATTTGTATTATACCTTAAGAAGCCCGGGAAGAAAGACGCAGGAACTCGATCATCTGGAGGAAACGGTCTCGTATTTCGGGGCCCATCCGGATGATCGGGTGCGCATCCAGCTTCTGATGCGGAAACTGGGAAATCCGGGAAAAAAGTATTCTCTTTACGACTATCTGGACAACCTGGATTATCTGGGGGAAAGATCCGGCAGAGGAAGCATTCTGCGGGATCTTTTGTTCATCCCGTTTACGATCCTTCTGTTTTATAATGTGACGGTGGGAGTCTTGGGCCTGACGGCCCTTGCGCTGTTTCATATTGTAACTTATTTCCGGGAAAAGGGTGAGATTGAGCCTTATATCACAAGCTTTGCCTATGTTCTCCGGCTTCTGGACGTCTGCGCCGCTCTGGAAAAGAACTCTATCCCTGTCTGCGGCGGGGAATGGGAAGCGCTGCGCAGGCATCGGCAGTCCATGAAGGCCATGCGGCGCAATTCTTTCTGGGTCATGTCGCCGGGCAGGGGAACGTCGGGCGCTTCCGGCAGCCCCGTTGAGATCCTGATGGATTATATCCGCATGGTGTTCCACGTGGACCTGATCAAATTCAGTTTTATGCTGAAACACCTTCGGGGCCACATTGAAGACGTGGACGGACTGATCGGCATCGTCGGGTTCCTTGAGACCGCCATTGCCGTCTGGGCTTTTCGCCAGTCTGCTTCGGAAGGATACTGTCTGCCGGAATTTACGGATGAGTTCGGCGTCGAACTGAAGGAAGGTTATCATCCGCTTCTGGAGAAGCCTGTGAAAAACAGCATTGCCACCCGAAAGGGCGTCCTGCTCACGGGTTCAAACGCTTCCGGGAAATCGACATTTTTAAAGACGGCCGCGCTGAATGCCATTCTGGCACAGACGGTTCACACCTGTACGGCGGCTTCCTACCGCGCGCCGCTGTTTTATATTTATTCCTCCATGGCGCTGAGGGACGATCTCGGCGGCGGAGAAAGTTATTATATTGTGGAGATCAGGGCGCTGAAGCGGATCCTGGACGCGGCGGCCCGGGGGGAGGGGCCGATCCTGTGTTTTGTTGACGAAGTGCTTCGCGGCACAAACACCGTCGAACGGATTGCGGCGTCCGCACAGATACTGGCTTCGCTGGAAAATTCCGGCATACTCTGTTTTGCGGCCACCCATGATATTGAGTTGACGGATCTTCTCGGAGACAGACTGGAAAACTACCATTTTGAGGAAGAAGTCCGAGAAGGGGATGTGGCGTTCAATTACCGGCTGCTGGAGGGAAAGGCGACCACGCGCAACGCCATCCGCCTGCTGGAAATGATGGGATACGACCCGCAGATCATTGAACGCGCCAACGCGCAGGCGCAGCGGTTTCTGGATACGGGAGAGTGGAGTCTGTAAAACGGAAGCCATGCCTTGACGCGGGCGCGCGCCGTTGTTATACTGAAACTTGAAAGGGGCGAGGATCATGGAAAATCTGATCAGATTTGTCAATACGTTTCTGTCATATATTGTTCTGATGCTTATTATTCTGGCGGTGGGAGGAGTCGGCATCGCCATCGGACTGCTGCTGAGAAAGAGGAAGAATGCCGCGCTTGCGGCACAAACCCCGGCGGCGGAAGAGAAAACCGAAACGGAGGAAGGCGTCGGCGCAGGAGAATAGCGGACGGTCTGGGGGTGTCACATGGCAAAATCGGCTGGGCAGAAGCTGAAACTTTTGTACATCTTGAAACTTCTTTCGGAAAATACGGATGAAAACCATCCCGCCAGCACGGCGGATATCATTTCGTATCTGGAAGCCAACGGGATTCATTCCGAGAGAAAAAGCATCTATGATGACATCGCGAAGCTGAACGATTTCGGCTACGATATCATTCAGGTGCACAGCAGGCTGGGAGGCGGCTATTATATGGCGGCCAGAGATTTTGAGCTTGCGGAGCTGAAGCTTCTTGTGGACGCAGTACAGTCCTCCCGGTTCATCACCACCCGGAAATCCCGGAGCCTGATCAGAAAGCTGGAGCGGCTGGCGGGAAAATATGACGCCGGAAAGCTGCAGCGTCAGGTGTATGTGGCGGGACGGATCAAGACGGAAAACGAAAGCATTTATTACAGCATAGACAGCATTCACAGGGCCATTCAGGAAAACCGGCAGATCGGCTTTCAGTATCTGGAATGGAACCTGAAAAAAGAACTTGTTCCCCGTGAGAATCTTGAGCGGCGGGTAAGTCCCTGGGCTTTGATCTGGCGGGAAGAAAATTATTATCTGGCGGCTTACGACGGGGAAGACGGCATCATGAAGCATTACCGCGTGGACAAGATGGGGCAGGTGAAGGTTCTGAAGGACGCCAGAGAGGGAATGGCGCAGTTTGAAAAGACGGATCCGGCCGCATACACCAACCAGACTTTCGGCATGTTTGCCGGTCAGGAGGAAACGGTCACGCTGCAGTTTCCCAACCGGCTGATCGGGGTTGTGCTGGACCGATTCGGACGGGACGTGGACATCAGGCCCATGACGGACAGGATCTTCCGCATGCGGGCAAAGGTCGCCGTCAGCGGCCAGTTTTTCGGCTGGCTTGCGGGAATTGGGCGGGAAGCGGTGGTCATAAGTCCAGCGTCCGTCCGGGAACAATACCAGAACTGGCTGTCCGATATTGTGAATACCATGAAAATGCGTTCGGAGCTTCCGGGCTTTGCGGAAAAATGCGAGCCGTAAACAGCAGAAGAGCCCTTTTTTTGGAGGATTACCCGATTTAAAAAAATCGGGTAATTTTTTGTAATGACACGTTGACAAGCAGGGCATTCTAAACTATACTTGTATGTATCAGGCACAAGATATTGTGAATGAAAGACATGAAAAAACAATATTTTGTGCGGAACGGTACAAAGAGAGGGAAGCAGCCAGAACCTGCCGGGTGTCCTTGCCGGAGGGGCCGGCGGTGGTATCTGCGGAAAGGGATGGGAAGAATGAGCAGTAATTTTGATCAGGCGGTCACGGAGGATGTCAATTACGGGGAGCAGTTCAGGCCGGTCCGCGACGTCTATGTCATCAAAAAGGACGGGAGCAGGGAAGCCTTCAATGTGCAGAAGGTTATCAATGCCGTGGGAAAGAGCGCGTACAGGGCGCTGACCAAGTTTACCCAGGAAGAGGAGTGCCATATCTGTCAGTTCGTCGTGGATAAGGTGAACGAACTCGACACAGACAGCGTCCCCATTCCCGTAATGCATAATATTGTGGAAAGCGCGCTGGAACAGGTAAAGCCCGTTGTGGCAAAGAGCTATCGTGACTACCGCAATTACAAGCAGGATTTTGTCCGTATGCTGGACGACGTATACAAGAAAAGCCAGTCCATCATGTACATCGGGGACAAGGAAAATGCGAACACCGATTCTGCGCTGGTTTCCACAAAGAGAAGCCTGATCTTCAACCAGCTGAACAAGGAGCTCTACCAGAAATTTTTCATGACGACAGAAGAGATTCAGGCATGCCGGGACGGTTATATCTATGTCCACGATATGTCCGCAAGGCGGGATACCATGAACTGCTGTCTCTTTGACGTGCAGAACGTTCTGACCGGCGGCTTTGAGATGGGCAATATCTGGTACAACGAGCCGAAGACGCTGGACGTTGCCTTTGACGTGATCGGCGATATCGTCTTAAGCGCCGCAAGCCAGCAGTACGGCGGCTTTACCGTTCCCAGCGTGGATCTGATTCTGGAGCCTTACGCCGAGAAATCCTATCGGAAATACATTGACAAATATCTGCGTCTCGGCATCGACCAGGATACGGCCGAAGCGGAAGCTTATGCCGACGTGGTGAAAGAGTACGAGCAGGGCTTCCAGGGGTGGGAGTATAAATTCAATACCGTCGCCAGCAGCCGCGGCGATTATCCCTTCATTACGGTGACGGCCGGAACCGGCACGGGGAAATTTGCAAGGCTTGCCACCATTACCATGCTGAATGTGCGCAGAAAGGGACAGGGCAAGAAGGAATGCAAGAAGCCGGTTCTGTTCCCTAAAATCGTGTTTCTTTATGACGAAAATCTTCACGGACCGGGAAAGCCGCTGGAGGATGTATTTGAGGCAGGCGTACAGTGTTCCTCCAAGACGATGTATCCCGACTGGCTCAGCCTGACCGGCAAGGGTTATGTGGCAAGCATCTACAAGCAGTATGGGAAAATCATCTCTCCCATGGGCTGCAGAGCCTTCCTTTCGCCCTGGTATGAGAGGGGCGGTATGCATCCCGCGGACGATCAGGATGTGCCCGTCTTTGTGGGGCGGTTCAATATCGGCGCCGTTTCGCTTCATCTTCCCATGATTCTGGCAAGGGCGAGAAAGGAGAGCAAGGACTTTTATGAAGTGCTTGACTATTACCTGAACCTGATCCGCCAGCTTCATATCCGCACTTACGCGTATCTTGGAGAGATGCGGGCGTCCACCAATCCGCTGGCGTACTGCGAGGGAGGTTTCCTCGGCGGTCATCTTCAGCTGACCGACAAAATCAAGCCGCTCTTGAAATCGGCCACGGCAAGTTTCGGGATCACGGCGTTAAATGAACTTCAGGAGCTTTACAACGGGAAATCTCTTGTGGAGGACGGTCAGTTCGCTTTGGAGGTCCTTGAATACATCAACAATCGCGTCAATGAATTCAAGGAGGAGGACGGCCATCTGTATGCCATTTACGGCACGCCTGCGGAAAGCCTTTGCGGGCTTCAGGTAAAACAGTTCCGAAAGAAATACGGCATTGTGGAAGGCGTCTCCGACAGAGAATATGTGAGCAACAGCTTCCACTGTCATGTGACGGAAGATATTACGCCCATTCAGAAACAGGATCTGGAGAACAGATTCTGGGATCTGAGCAACGGCGGGAAAATACAGTATGTGAAGTATCCCATCGACTATAATATTGAGGCGATTAAGACACTGATCCGCAGAGCGATGGACATGGGATTTTACGAGGGCGTAAACCTTTCTCTCGCCTATTGCGACGACTGCGGACATCAGGAGCTTGAAATGGATGTATGCCCCAAGTGCGGAAGCCGCAACCTGACCAAGATCGACCGCATGAACGGTTATCTGTCCTATTCCCGCGTGCACGGCGCCACAAGACTGAACGACGCCAAGATGGCGGAGATTGCGGAAAGGAAAAGCATGTAGCCATGAGATACCACAATATCACCAAAGATGATATGCTGAACGGGGACGGCCTGCGGGTCGTTCTCTGGGTGGCGGGCTGTAATCATTGTTGCAAAAACTGCCAGAACCCTGTCACGTGGGATCCGGACGGCGGTCTTCTCTTTGATGAGGCGGCAAAGGCCGAGATTTTTGAACAGCTTGACAAAAGCTACATATCGGGGATTACTTTTTCCGGCGGAGATCCGCTGCACCCTGCCAATCGGCTCGATGTCCGTGAACTGATGGCGGAAATCAGGGAAAAGTACCCCCAAAAGACGATATGGCTGTATACGGGAGATATATGGGAAAATATCGTGTATTATCCCATGATGAAATATGTGGATGTTGTGGTGGACGGAGAGTTCATTCAGGAACAGGCGGATCAGAAACTTTTGTGGAAGGGCAGCGCCAATCAGCGTGTGATTGATGTCAGAAAGACGATTGACCAATCCGATCCGACAATTCCTGTTCTCTATTGCGGAGATTACGAGCAGTCTTATGTCGAGACAAAGAAACCTGATAATATCAGGGGATGTTGCGATTGACCGACTGGGTCGGTCGAAATTCGATATTTGCAATGACGTTTTTATGTATGCGAGATATTGAAGCACAACAAAAGGCGAAAAAATTTTTGATTGAGAGTAAAGTATGAAAAAAGTTGCGCAGTTCTTTAAGGTGAGTCCCCGGTTGTTTCTGGAAGCCATGAGGGAGATGTTCCCTCAGTATTCGGAGGAAGAAATCCGGGATATGTACGAAAATCTGAAATTGCCTAATCGCGCCACAATGGGAAGCGCGGGGTATGATTTCCATGCCCCCTTCGCCTTTTCTCTTGCGCCCGGCGAGGTTCTCACGATCCCGACGGGCGTCAGGGTAAAGATGGATGAAAGCTGGGTGCTTGAACTCTATCCCCGGAGCGGTCTTGGGTTTAAGTACCGGCTTCAGATGAATAATACGGTTGGGATCATTGACAGCGATTATTATTATTCCGACAACGAAGGACATATTTTTGTTAAACTGAAGAATGACTCCCACGAAAATAAGACTTTGGAGGTGGCGCAGGGCGCGGGGTTCGTTCAGGGAATCTTTCTGGAATACGGCATCACGGTGGACGACGACGCGCAGGGCGTGCGCAACGGGGGATTCGGCAGTACGGGCGGATGACGGAACCGGAATAAAAACTCTCTTTTGGTAAATGCTATTGAGAAATCACGGCAATTTGTCAGAAGGGAGTTATTTATTTTGGAAGGATCGGAAACAAAGAAACAAAGCGTGCTCACGGGAAATCTAAAACAGGACATGGCATATCTGCACGATCTTCTCGGCGTCGGCACCAGTTTTGACGTTATCTGCAGAGAGATCAGTTTTGCGGGGAAGGACGCCTGCATGTACCTGATCGACGGTTTCTGCAAAGATGAACTGATGCAGAAGCTGCTGCAGTTTTTTATGGACATGACGCCGGATAAGATGCCGGCGGATATGGAGGAACTGTCCGGCAGTTTCACGCCTTATGTGGAAGTGGAGGTGGAAGAAAAGATCGATGCCGTTGTCCAATCTCTGTTGTCCGGCGTGTTTGTTCTTCTGGTAGACGGATTTGGAAGCGCGCTTTTGATCGATTCCAGAACCTATCCGGCGAGAAGCGTGGAAGAGCCTGAAAAGGACAAGGTTCTGAGAGGTTCCAGAGACGGCTTTGTGGAAACCATTGTGTTTAATACGGCGCTGATCCGCCGCAGGATCAGAAGCACGGATCTGCGCATGGAGATGATGTCCGCGGGAAAAAGCTCCCGGACGGATATTGTTCTCTGTTATATGAACGGAAGGGCGGATGAAAAATTCCTGAACGAGATCCGGCGGAAGATACAGAATATTGCTGTTGACGCGCTCTCCATGAATCAGGAATCTCTGGCAGAATGCCTTTATCAGCGCCGGTGGTATAATCCCTTTCCGAAATTTAAATATACCGAGCGGCCGGATGCGGCTGCGGCTCAGGTGCTGGAAGGAAATATCGTGATCCTTGTGGACAATTCCCCTTCGGCAATGATTCTTCCCACAACCGTTTTCGATGTGATGGAAGAGGCGGACGATTACTATTTCCCGCCCGTCACGGGAACGTATCTGAGACTGACGAGATTTATCATTGCGCTGTTTACCTACCTGATCACGCCCACGTTTCTTCTCCTGATCCACAATCCTCAATGGATTCCGGACAGCTTTTCCTTTATCCTTCTGAAGGAGGAACCGAATATTCCTCTGATCTGGCAGTTCCTTCTTCTGGAACTCGCCATAGACGGTCTGAAACTGGCGGCGGTGAATACGCCGAATATGCTGAGCACGCCGTTGAGCGTGCTTGCGGCGCTGGTCCTGGGGGAATTTTCGGTAAACAGCGGCTGGTTCTCCCCGGAGGTCATGTTGTACATGGCCTTTGTCGCCATTGCAAATTATACTCAGTCGAATTACGAACTGGGATACGCGCTGAAATTTTTAAGGATACTGAATCTGATCCTGACACAGCTGTTCGGGCTTTGGGGATATATCGGCGCGATCGTGCTGGCTGTTCTCGCTCTTTGCTGCAACAGGACGGTGGCCCACGAAAGCTATATTTATCCGCTGATTCCCTTCAACTGGAAGGATTTCAGGGATCTCCTGATCCGCAGAAGACTGCCGGGAGCGCTGCTGGGAAAAGAAGAGAAGAAGGGCGGAGAAAAAAATACTTGACATTCCGACTGTTCCATGCTATATTTCAGTAGTATGCCGCATGGCTCGGTAGAAGTGTATCCGTGAGAGCGGGTGCCGCCAAAGTCAGCGAGTAAATGGATCGCAGGATCCATGAATGGGAGGTGCCTTAATATGTACGCAATTATTGCAACAGGCGGAAAGCAGTACAAGGTTTCCGAGGGCGACGTTATCCGGGTGGAAAAACTGGATGCGGAGACCGGCAGTACGGTAACTTTCGACCGCGTGATCGCAGTAAGTGACGGTACCCTGAAGGTCGGCGAGGACGCGGCAAAGGCCAGTGTCAGCGCGACTGTCATGGAACAGGGAAAAGGTAAGAAGGTCATTGTCTACAAGTACAAGAGAAAGACCGGCTACCATAAGAAAAACGGTCACAGACAGGCCTACACGAAGGTTAAGATCGACAAGATCAACGCGTAAAGACTATGACGACGGTAACGGTCCGCAAGGATCAAAAACAGGCCTACAGGGGCTTTACCTGTATCGGACATGCAGATTACGCCGGAAAAAATCAGCCTGATATCCTGTGCGCCGCCATATCGGCGCTGGTCATCGGGACGCTGAATTCTCTTACGGATCTGGCGGGGGAGAAGCTGAGCGTGGACACTGACGAGGCCACCGGTTTTATCCGCTGTGATTTTCAGGGAACCCTGCAGGAAAAATCAAGTTTCCTGCTGGATGCCATGGTGTTTAATCTGGAGAATCTGAGCAGGGAGTACGGGAAAAAGTATTTACTGGTTAAATTCGAGGAGGTGTAAGACATGCTGAACATGAACCTTCAGTTTTTTGCTCATAAAAAGGGCGTTGGTTCCACCAAGAACGGCAGAGACTCCGAGTCCAAGAGATTAGGGGCGAAGAGAGCTGACGGACAGTTTGTAAAGGCCGGAAATATTCTTTACAGACAGCGCGGCACCAAAATTCATCCCGGCATCAATGTTGGGATCGGCGGCGACGATACCCTGTTTGCACTGGTTGACGGCGTTCTCCGGTTCGAGAGAAAAGGCCGTGACAAGAAACAGGCATCCGTATATCCTGTTGAAAAGTAAAACGGGGACTGTTCTTGACGTAGATATGCGTAAACGGATTGGGGCCAGATTCTAGCGGGAATTTGGCCCCTTCCTCATAATTTTTTTCAAGGGATCCGGCAGGGTGTCGAAGAGGTTATTATGTTTGCGGACAGAGCGAGAATTTTTGTGAGAAGCGGAAAAGGAGGGGACGGCCATGTCTCCTTCCGGCGTGAAAAATATGTGCCTGCGGGCGGTCCGGACGGCGGAGACGGCGGACGCGGCGGGGATGTGATCTTTGAGGTGGACGAGGGGCTCAATACCCTGATCGATTTCCGGAACACAAGAAAATATAAGGCCGGTGACGGAGAACCCGGCGGAAAGCGGAACTGCAGGGGAAAGGACGGCGCCGATATTGTGATCAAGGTGCCCCCCGGGACGGTGCTTCGGGAAGCGTCCAGCGGCCAGATCATCGCTGATATGTCCGGTGAGAACCGCAGAGTGGTTCTCTTAACCGGAGGACGGGGCGGAAACGGAAACCAGCATTACGCTACCAGCACCATGCAGGCGCCGAAATACGCCCAGCCCGGCCAGCCCGCCAGAGAACTGGAACTTCTGCTGGAGCTGAAGGTGATCGCCGACGTTGGGCTGGTCGGTTTTCCCAACGTCGGAAAGTCCACTTTTCTGGCGCGGGTGACAAACGCGAGACCGAAAATCGCAAACTATCCTTTTACGACCCTAAATCCCAACCTCGGCGTGGTGGATCTGGAGGGGACGAACGGATTTGTGATCGCGGACATCCCCGGGCTTATCGAGGGCGCTTCGGAGGGCGTTGGACTGGGGTATGAGTTTCTCCGCCACATCGAGCGCACGAAGGTGATGATTCATATTGTGGATGCCGCCGGCACGGAGGGCCGGGATCCCGTCGCGGATATTTATGCCATCAACCGGGAACTGGAAGCCTATAATCCTGAGATCGCGGCGCGTCCCCAGATCATTGCGGCAAATAAGATTGACGCCATTTACGACATTTCCGAGAGCCCTGTGGAGGCCATCCGGGCGGAATTTGAGCCAAAGGGAATCCCGGTTTACCCCATTTCAGCCGCAACCGGCAAAGGGGTGAAGGAGCTTCTGTACAGGGTGAACGAGATGCTGAAAAACCTGGGACAGGAAGTGACGGTGTTTGAGCGGGAATACTATCCCGAAAACATGGTGCAAGACGCGGATCTGCCCTGCACGGTGGAGTACGATGCCAAAGAGGATGTGTATGTGGTGGAGGGACCGAAAATTGAAAAAATGCTGGGCTATACCAATCTGGACAGCGAAAAGGGATTTGCCTTTTTCCAGAAGTTTCTGAAGGAAGCCGGGGTTTTGGAAGAACTGGAAGCGCTGGGGATTCAGGACGGCGATACCGTCCGCATGTACGGCCTGCAGTTTGACTATTATAAGTAATTGGGAGTAAGAAAGAGAATGACAAGCAAACAGAGAGCCTATTTAAAAAAACTTGCCGCAGGACTGGATGCGGTGTTTCAGGTGGGGAAATCCGGTCTTACGCCGGAACTGACCGACGCGGTGGAAGAGCATTTTAACAAAAATGAGCTGTTAAAAATCGCGGTCCTGAAAAACTGTGACGAGGATCCCAACGAGATAGCGCGCATGGTTGCGGAGCGCACGCATTCCCAGCTGGTACAGGTGATCGGGAAAAAGTTTGTGCTCTATAAGCCGGATCGTGAGAAACCCAGAATTCAGCTGCCGGAGTAAGAAGATTCCGTCGGGTAAGAAACCATCTGTCTGCAAAGGAGTGATCGCTTGAAAAAGACCGGCATTATGGGAGGCACTTTTAATCCCATCCATAACGGGCATCTGATGCTGGCCGAGGCGGCGCTTGCGCAGGTTGGTCTGGACGAAGTGATTTTTATGCCAAGCGGCGTGCCATATATGAAATCTGCCGCAGAGGTTCTGTCGGGAAAGATACGGGCCGAAATGACCGCCCTTGCGATCCGGGAACAGCCCCGTTTTTCCCTTTCCGTCATGGAGATCGAACAGAACGGTAATACCTACACATACCGGACGCTGGAACGGCTGCGGGACGAACACCCGGATACGGAGTATTATTTTATCGTCGGTGCGGACAGCTTTTTCCATATAACGAAGTGGCGCTGTCCCGAGCGGATTTTTGCAAACTGCACCGTTGTTGCGGCGGCCCGCGGCAGCACGGCGGTCAGCGATCTGGAAAGACAGGCCCGGATACTGGAGCAGGAATACGGCGCCGGCATCCGGATTCTTCGGACAGAGCGCGTCGATATCTCTTCCTCGGAGCTGCGCCGCAGGATCGCGGCGGGTGAACCGATCAATGGGAAGGTGCCGGAGTCCGTTATAACCTATATCGAGAAAAGAGGGCTTTACAGATGAAACAGCTTTCCCTTTCCGAGATCAGAAAGGAAATGAAAAAGACGCTCGAGCCGAAAAGATTTGAGCATACCTTAAGCGTTGCGTATACGGCCGCCAATCTTGCGGCTTTATATGGGGAAGATGTAAACAGGGCGCTTACAGCCGGAATGCTGCACGATTGCGCGAAATGTATGAGTTATAAGAAGCAGAAGGAATTGTGCGTTAAGCATCATGTGCCGCTTTCCGAAACGGAAAGGAAGGATTCGGAATATTGTCCCGTTCTTCATGCAAAGGCCGGCGCGGTTCTGGCGAAGGAGAAGTATGGCGTAAAGGATGAAGATATTTTGAACGCCATTTTTTATCATACCACCGGCAGACCGCAGATGAGCGTTCTGGAAAAGATCATTTATATCGCGGATTATATTGAACCGTGCCGCAGACATGTCAAGGGCACGACAAAGGCGTCGGAAAACGATGTCTTCACGACGGCGCGGCAGGCGGCGTTCCGCGACCTGGATGAAGCCCTTTTGATCATCCTTGGGAATACGCTGGCTTATCTGCGCGATAAGGACTTTAAGATAGATCCTGCGACGCAGGAGACGTATGATTATTATAGGGAACAGAAAGGATGAATCGCATGAACAGTAATGAGATCGCAAAGCTGGCCGTTTCGGCGCTGGAGGATAAAAAAGCGGAAGATATCCGCATCATCGACATCAGCCAGGTGTCCGTGCTGGCCGATTATTTTATCATAGCAGGCGGCAGCAACAGGAATCAGATTCAGGCGCTCTGCGACAATGTGGAGGAACAGCTGGGCAGGGCGGGATGTCATGTGCGGCAGATTGAAGGGTACGATACGGCAAACTGGGTGCTTTTGGATTTCGGCGATGTGATCGTCCATATTTTCGACAAGGAAAATCGCCTGCTGTATGATCTGGAACGGATCTGGAGAGACGGAAAACAGATCGAAAAGACAGAACTTTAACCGGTAGTTTCTCCGACTTCAACAGGATCGAAAAACTGCGGTGTCAAAAGGCATCAGGATCGGAGAACTGCGATGTCAAAAAGAAAGCTGAAGGTACGGAAATTCCGACCTGCAGCTTTCTTTTTTCCTGCGGTTTTACCGCTTTTGATCGTTAGACTGCCGACTCGTTGTGTCTGTCAGAAAGGTGCATAAAGAAGCTGATCAGATAAAGTCCGCAAATTCCTACGATCGTGTAGACAATCCTGGAAAACCATGACATATTTCCGAAGATAAAGGCCACCAGGTCAAAGCGGAACAGACCGATCAGCGCCCAGTTTATGGCACCGATGATCGCAATGGTCAGTGCAGTACCGTCCAAAATCTTATTTCCCATATTTTCCCTCATTTCTGCCGCATAAAGCGGCTTTACAACCTTCTCTCTTAAAGTTTCTGCACGGCTTTAACAGGACCGGCTGTATTAATCTGTGCAGAATTTATTTTTTTATTCCGGTTATAATGCAGTTGTAAAAAATTATGAGAAAAAAGCTGTCGGACAGTAGGCTTTTTATCGGTAAAAACGAAATACGCCGAATACCTTTCCCAGAATCTGGCAGTCGTCCACGATGATGGGATCCATGGTATCGTTTTCCGGCTGCAGCCGGACGTGTCCGTTCTCTTTATAAAATGTTTTTACGGTTGCGGAGTCGTCGATCAGCGCTACAACAATCTCTCCGTTATTCGCGGTGGAGCAGGAATTGACAAATACCCTGTCGCCGCTGAAAATGCCGGCGTTGATCATGGAGTCGCCGCGGACATTCAGGACAAAGGATTCTCCCTTCGGCACAAGATCCGCCGGGACCGGGAAATAGTCCTGAATATTTTCTTCCGCCAGAATAGGTTGTCCGGCCGCCACATTGCCCACAACGGGAAGACTTACCATCTCTGTGCGCACCATCTGGAAACTGTCGTCACAGATCTCAATAGCTCTGGGTTTTGTCGGATCACGGCGGATATATCCATTTTTTTCCAGCGTCTCAAGATGAGAGTGGACGGAAGAGGTCGATTTCAGATTTACGGTTTCGCATATTTCCCGCACCGTGGGGGGATACCCTTTGTGAAGAATTTCATCTTTAATATAATTTAAAATTTCCTGCTGCTTGGCTGTAATCTTTCCGGCTCCCATTGTACGCTCCGATTCCTCCGTTTCTTTTTTTGTTTCGACAGCGGGAGATCCGTCAGAATCCCCGCATAATCCTGCTTTCTGATAACAGTTTACCATACACGGTTTTAAAAAGCAAACATATTTTCTGAAAATATGTTCGATTTTTCTGTTGACAAACAAATGTTCGCATGTTATTATCAATTCAGAACAAACGTTCCCGAACATACAATCGAGAATCCGGCGGCGGAAATTTTTGCAGAGACCTTTATAAAGATAAGAGAATCCGGGATGATCGGGTACTTACGTTTGCGGAAAGGAAAGGCTGGAAACAGAAAATGATCGACAGAAAAAGAGAAGTAACCGGAAGAAACAGGAAGGAAGAATACAGAATGCATACCGGGCTGCGCAGGGAAGGTCAGGCGGGCCCGGATGAGTGGGAGAGAAGAAGACAGGCCAGAATACGGCGGCTGCGCAGGGCGCGCGTGTCAAAATGTCTGACGGCTTTGGCCGCGGTATGCGCAACCGTCTGCATGATACTTGTCTGTTCCGCAGCTTATGGCGCGCTTGATTCCAATGCAAGCGACGGATTCAAGTATTATGCGAAAGTGAACATAGAAGCCGGCGAAACCCTCTGGGATCTTGCAGGAAAATATATGGATGACGTTCATTACGTCAACAGGAAGAATTACATCGACGAAGTATGCAGCATCAATCACCTGAAGGACGCAGACAGCATTGCGGAAGGTCAGACACTGATCCTTCCCTATTATTCACAGGAATATAAGTGATTCCTCCAAACTCAAATCATACTGTAAACTTACAAACGACAACACCGCATAAAACATGACAACGACATCTGCGGTGCGGCGGTAATCAGAAATCCAAAAGATAAGACCAAACGCCCGTTTCCGGTGGCTGGAATGTGTCAGCCGTATCGGAGACGGGCGCTTGATTTTGACTGGCTTATGCGGAAGCGTTTGTTCCTATAATCGCTCCGAAAATTGCTGTCGTTGAGTGACGGTAGCTTTTTCTCTAGCCGATGTCAAAACTTGATAATATCAGCGGCGAAGCATGTCCGCAAATTATCTGTGAACTTTTGAATATTGTATTGCAATTAGCTATACAATATGGTATAATCAAAAATAGAAAGGCAGGTGCTTATCATGGCAACGAAAAGCGCAAATGTAACGGCTCGTGTTCAGCCGGAAATTAAACGACAGGCGGAGGCGGTTTTGGACAGGATTGGACTGCCTGTTTCAGTCCTGATTGATACCTTGTACAGACAAATCATTATGACGGGCGGCGTTCCGTATTCTCTCACCGTACCCAAATTGCCGACAAGAGACATTCTGACTGACGAGCAGTTTAACGCAATGATGGAAAAAGGATATAATCAAGCGGAATCCGGCGAGGGACTGTCCGTGGACGAAGCCTTTGCTAAAATCCGTGAGGGAATTTGAGTATGCGGTATGAGGTGAAGCTGACCGTACAAGCAATCGGGCAAATTGAAGAAGCGGTACAGTATATTTCCAAAATTCTGTTGGAACCGGAAACCGCACGGAAATGGGCAGATACCTTGCAATGCGAAATCGAAAAGCTGGATACTATGCCGTCAAGATATCCTCTTACAGATGAAGAACCATGGCACACTAAAGGAATCCGCAAAATGCCCGTTAAGAATTTCCTTATTTACTATCTGGTTAATGAAAAAAAGAAAGCCGTGTGGATTACGGCGGTAATCTATGGACGTAGGGATCAGATCGCAGCATTGTTAGACATGTCGTTAAATGGCATAGAGTGATAAACCTGTTCGATAAGTCTGAATAGAAAATCGAAATCTATAAGGAGAGATTTATTCGTGAAAATAAGATGCGTATGGGAACATAACGGCGACGACAGTATTTTGTATGCGGATAACTTTGCCGGAGCATTTACAAGAGGAGCTTCCAAAGATCTGGCGCTTCGGAAAATGCCTGCCGAGATTAGATCCTATCTGTTATGGCAATGCGGTGTTGTGCCGGACTCTTTTGAGCTTGAAATAGTTCAGGAAAAGCAGTCCGAGCTGACCGTTTCCGACGCCGATTCCGACGTCATTTTTGATACCGAACGTGAAGAATTAAGCCCGTCAGAGTATGCCGACCTGAAAGCGCTTGCATTAAAGTCTGCACATGATTTTTTGACGCTGTATCAGGCAATACCCGATAAAAATAAAAGCTGTCTTCAGGCAAGAGAAACATTCTACGGGCAGGTTCCTCGCACGGCGTTTGAGATGTACGAGCATACAAAGAACGTCAATGAATATTATTTCGATGAGATAGGCGTTTCTGCGGATAACGAAGGCACAATCTTAGAATGCAGGGAGCGCGGATTTGCCGCACTCGAAAGCCGGTCTGATTTCCTGAAAAATACAATTTTTCCTGGCAGCTATGACGAAGAGTGGTCGTTAAGAAAAGTGTTGAGACGCTTTATATGGCACGACAGGATCCATGCAAAGGCTATGTATAGAATGGCGGTAAAGACTTTTGGCTCCGACGCTGTGCCAAACATATTCCTATTCAATATATAACTTCATATAACTTCTCGTTTATAGCTCCACCGATTAAACTTGAATACTGAGAAACAGACCGTTGACACACCGGCTCCCCGGAGAAAAATCTGAGGTTTTATTTGTCCGTCTTTTCGCGGAGCTTTACGTACTGTGCGGCCATCCTGCGGCGTTCGTCAGCCTGAGCCGCATAATGTTTTCTGGTGGTATTGACATCCTTGTGCCCCAGCACATCTGCGACCAGGTAGATGTCTCCCGTTTCCTGATAGAGCGTTGTGCCATAAGTGCTTCTCAGTTTGTGGGGCGTGATCTTTTTCAGCGTCGTTACACGGGAAGCGTATTTTTTCACCAGATTTTCCACAGAACGCACTGCCATACGGCGGTTCTGTAATGATAAGAACAGGGCGTCTTCATGTCCTTCCGCGGGGATGATATGTTCCCGCTGTTCCAGATAGTCCAGAAGAGCGGTTTCCACTTCCTCCCCAAAGTAGACCACTGTCTCGTAACCGCCCTTTCGCCGCACCTTTATTCCGTCCACGTCAAAATTTACATCCCCAAGATCAAGGCCGACACACTCCGAGACACGGATTCCTGTGCCCAGAAGCAGCGTCAGAAGAGCTACGTCCCGCACTTTTGTTTTTTTGTGATATTCCAGCTCTTTTTGAGTCAGTTTTGTTCCGTCCTCTACCTGATCCAGCAGGATTGCAACCTCGTTCGGTTCAAGGCGAATGATCTCTTTTTCATGCTGCTTCGGAAGGTGAACGAGCGCGGCAGGATTATTCCGGATCATTTCAGTCTGATAAAAGTAATTGTAAAAACTGCGCAGTGCAGCCAGCTTTCTTGCCTTGCCGCGCTCATCATTGGTGATTTCCCGCCCGTCTTTTTGGTAGAGGGACATATATTCCAAATATTCTTCAATGTCCATTCTGGTAAGCTGGTCGAGAATGGATACCGGATACTCCCTGATCTCCATCTTATTACAGATGGCGTTCTTCTCATGCAGGAATTCAAAAAACAGCCTGATATCGTATGCATAAGCCAGCCGGGTTCTCGCCGAGGTATAATCCTCTATGCCGCGGAAAAAAGTACGGCAGAACGGCGGCAGCGTATCCAGTACTGCCCGCATTTTCATGATATTCAGCTTGTTTTGTTCGTCGTGGTAATTTCCGGGATTTATAACAGCCAAAGCAGGTATGCCGTCCTTTCACCTGAATTTTCTTTTCCTTTTTTATTTTAGTATTTTTCCGGAATAAAGACAATAGAAATTATAATTTTATTCTTCCGGGGTATACTGAAGAGAAAAAGGAGATCTGATATCATGTCGGTTGAATTTGCGAAAAGTCGGACAAAAGATAACCTGATGCGTGCGTTCGCCGGAGAAAGTCAGGCCAGAAACCGTTATACCTTTGCCGCGTCGCAGGCGAAAAAGAACGGTCTCCAGGTGATCAGCGCTGTTTTTGCCTTTACGGCGGATCAGGAAAAAGAACATGCGGAAATCTTTTACAACCATCTGAAGGAACTGGCGGGAGGGACAATCCTGATCGACGGCGGTTATCCGGTGGATTTTTCAGATGATATCGCCGTGCTTCTTGAAATGGCCCGGCACAATGAGTATGAGGAACATGATTCCGTGTACAAAGTTTTTGGAGAGACGGCAAGAGAAGAGGGGTTCAGCAGAATTGCCGCCTCCTTTATGCAGATAGCGGAGATTGAGAAGGTACATGGCGACCGCTTCGGAAGATATGCCGAATTTATAAGAGAAGGAAAACTGTTTGTCTCGGATGTGGAGCAGGAGTGGATGTGCCTGAACTGCGGTTACATTCACAAAGGCCCGGGAGCTCCCCCTGTCTGTCCTGTCTGCAGGCACGACCAGGGATACTTTATACGGTTTGAACTGGCACCTTGGGAGGGCGGAAGAGAAGAGTAGAGTTTTCTCCGAAAAGATTCAAAAAAAACTTGTTATGCGGGCATATTCAGAGTATGATGATAGTATGAGTAAAGATCAACAACAAGGAAGGGACAGACACTCATATGAAATTCAAACTCAACAATAAATATGTTCGCTGGGGCCTGACGGCTTTTCTGGTAATTGCCGCAGGAATTTTGTTTTATTATTTTGTTTTTCACGGTTCCAATATTATGGCGGCGCTGGACAGACTGACCGATATTCTGATGCCGGTGGTATTCGGTCTCGCCACGGCATATCTCCTGATCCCCATTCTAAATTTTATTGAGACAAGGATCCTGATTCCCCTTTGTGATAAAATCGGGATCAGGCCCTCAAAGCGCCGCAGTTCAATCCTCAGAGGCGTCAGTGTTTTAATCACTGCGTTTCTTTTTATCGCACTGATTTATCTGCTGATTTATATGCTGGTTTCCCAGCTGGTGCCCAGTATACAGAATATTATCAACAACTTTGACAATTATACCAAAAACGTTGTAAACTGGATCAATCGTATCATGAACGACAATCCGGAAATAAAGGCAAATGTAATTCAGACGGTCGATCAGTTTTCCGATCAGCTTGATGAATGGATCCGCAAGCTGCCGGCCGACACAAGCGTCTGGCTGAAAAGGTTGAAAACGGTTACCAATACAGCCACAAACATTATCGGTGTATTCTGGGATTTCCTGATCGGCTTTATTATTTCAATCTATGTGATGGCCAGCAAGGAAAGATTTCTGGGGCAGGCCAAAAAGGTTTGTTACGCTGTGTTTGAGAGAGATACCGCCAACACCGTTATCCGGAATTTCCGTTTTACACACAAAACCTTTATCGGTTTTATAAGCGGTAAGATCGTAGATTCCATTATCATTGGAATGCTGTGCTTTATCGGCGTGACGCTGATGAATATGCCTTATGGCGCGCTGATCAGCGTGATTATCGGCGTGACCAATGTGATTCCTTTCTTTGGTCCGTACCTTGGCGCCATTCCCAGCGCAATCCTGATTCTGATCGTAGATCCCATGCATCCCATGAGATTTGTTTATTTCCTCATATTTATTCTGGTTCTGCAGCAGTTTGACGGTAATTTTCTGGGGCCCAAGATCCTCGGAAACTCAACTGGTCTGACAAGTTTTTGGGTCATTTTTGCCATTACTTTGTTCGGAGGGTTGTTTGGCATATTTGGTATGATTATCGGCGTCCCGGTTTTTGCAGTCATTTACGCCGGACTGAAATCCATTGTCAATACGGCTCTGAATAAAAAATCGCTTCCCACGGAGTCAAATAAATATGAGAAACTGGAATATGTCGATGAAACGTCGGAATTTCACGATTATCAACCTGTATTGTCCGCGACGGCCGATAAGGGCAAAGACAAAAGGATTCGCAGATTAATCCGCAGAAAAACGGACGGAAAGGAGAACGACAGAAAGTAAATGAGGTTTCTGGTACAAAGAGTCGATCGGGCTTCCGTTGCGGTGGAGGGAGAAGTGATCGGAGCGATCAAAAAAGGGTTTTTGGTATTTGTCGGCATCGCCGATACCGACGACACGCAAATCGCTGACAAAATGATTAAAAAGCTGATCGGGCTTCGCATTTTTGAGGACGAAAACGGAAAGACCAACCTGGATCTGAAAACGGTGGGAGGGCAGCTTCTGGTCATATCCCAGTTTACCCTTTACGCTGACTGCCGCAAAGGAAACAGACCGTCTTTTGTCAATGCCGGCGGTCCTGAGCAGGCAAAAGAACTTTATGAATATATAATAAATCAATGTCGCAGGGAAATTTCTGTGGTAAACGAGGGACGTTTCGGCGCACACATGGAGGTTTCCCTGGTGAATCACGGGCCCTTTACCATTTTTCTGGATTCTACTGAAATATGCTGATATACTTGCTTCAGCATAATCCAGAAAAATAAGCAAATTGGAATAGGAAGGAGAGAATTGATGAATAAAATTGTTAAAGGACTCAGCCATGGAAGAGATGGATACAACTATGCGCAAAAGAACAGTTTAACGAATAGTTGCGTCGCTTTTTAATACCAAGACCAAGGGGTTACATTTCAGGACTTTACAGGGCCACGTCAGGACTCAGAACTTTACTGGCTTTACTGGACGACTCCACAGCCACAGGCCTGCAGTGTTTAGCGTTTACAGCCGCTTCACAGATTACTTTAACAAATCCCGGTTTTAAAATTTACGCAGTTTTAAGGCTTTTTCCGCAAGGGAATTGTCAATCTCTGCTAATCTTTGAGCATCCGTTCTGGACATGCCGTTTTTGAGAAGATTCAGAAATATCCTGATACCTTTTTCCTCAATTCCCTGTTCAATTCCATCTTCAACGCCTTCTTCATATCTTACAGCAAGGGCGTCTTCCATGTTAAACTTTGTAAACAGCATATTCTCCACCTCCGACCCATACTTTGTCACAAAGTCTGCAAAGATTCCTTCCCGAATACAGTCTTTTATGGCGAGGGAAACCGCCGTGTCACGGTTCATTCCGCTGTCTTTGCTGTACGTTCTGATCCGTTCTATGAACCAGGAATATTCATAAAGCGGCAGACATTCCTGTAAAATCTTATGGCCAACCGGGAAGTTGATATTAATCATCTTCACCTTTAATTCTAACATAAGCTCTTGGGCCTTTGCAATATACGCATCTGAAAGTTTTAATATTTCTTCACTGGGAACGGCTCTTACTCCATTATAAAACAGGTAAAATTCGGGAGCCGGTATCTCAATGGGCTTCTCCTGGTAGAGATCCTGATTCTTCAACAGTTTTTCCATGGTGCGTCCGTAGTAAAGTATGCTTCGCAGCGGCATGTTTCTGTTTATTGTGGATTGGTGTTCGCTGATCACCAGCATCCTGTCCTTCACAGTAAAACCCAGGTCATTTTTTCTTGCCAGAAACAGCACGCCCTTGAGGGTGGTGATCCGGATATCCTCCGGGGCGGTCCTGGCGCCGGAGAGCGCCGAATAAAGCTTTGCGGCATTTTCAGGTTCGCTGAAAAGCGCCGTAAATACATCGGACTTCAGTTCCCGGTTGGATGTTTTCGCGATACGGTTGTCCTTAATACTGTCGTCTTTTGTCTTGTGATCTGTCATAGGCAGACTCCTCCTATAAAATGTGATTGTCCATGAAAATACCGCAGAAATGCATGAAAATTGCATAAAAAAAGATTAACTTGACTTTTCAGAGACAAGCTTATTATAACAAAGTATACCCTATATGTAAAGATGTATTTTAAAGTTATCTTTCCTGATATTCAAAGAAACAGATCGTAACGGATACGCTGACAGTATTATCATTTGCACCATTATCCGATGATTCTGCAGAATCATCGCCGTCACCGGAACCGCCGTGTTCCATGTAACCGTTTCCGATATCTTCCCAGGTAAACCATTGAAATCCTTCGTTATCTTCCATGGAATCCGGCTGCTCTGTCTGAAGGAAAACAGAAAGATTTTCCAACGTACATCGACTTGGGTTGTTATGAATATCCTCCAGAATTTTTCTCGCAGTTTCATAATCACTGCAGGAAAAATCAAGACTGATCCGGCGACGCATTATACTGTCGTCGCCTTTTTCGACAGTTTCAAAATTGATGGACCAGCTCTCTGCCTGGGTAAGGATATCATTCAGCAAAAACATTACAGTTTCCCGGTTGTCAAATAGAGCCATACCGGCTGCATCGGGATTTTCGGCGAAAATTTGCTCAAGTTCTCTTTCCATTCGCTGCATATTTCCGATACGAGTCTGGTACAGATCGATCTGATCTCGTATGTCCATTATCTGGGCTTCGCAGGACATTTTTTCCTCCTGTATCGGCACAAAAAACAAAAGGTAATATCCACCGCCCAACGCAAGTACAGCGAGAATGATTAAAAGCACTATTTCACGGTTCGACAGTCGTCTCTTCATATTGTTGTTCTTCGGCCTCCTTTTGACCTTCCAGACGCAATTTAATGTCAATGTGGGTTTGGACCATATCCTGATCGTTAATCTTTACTTTTGTTGCGGAAGGGACAGAGACATACTCCACAAGAGAAGATTCCTCCAGCCGCTGACAGATCGCTTCTGTTTTTTTAAGCGATGCCACCTGAGCGATATCAAGAGCCACCGTCCCCTCACTTATGTTAATGGCTGTGACCTCTGCATCTGATCTTACCGCCTCGTCAATGAGGTTCAGAATTTCCAGCCGGTCAGTCAGATTCTTTTCTTCTTCCGTAATAGAATATCTATTGTATTTATCAGCTATTTCATTGTATCCCGCGGCCTGTTCCGCAATGGAAACCATCTGTTCCTCCAACTCTGCGATCTCCTGCTTCTGTTCTCCGACATCCATAAGAATGTCATAGACGAACAGCTTTCCAAACAAAAGAAACACACAAAAGACAAACAGGACATACAACGAGATTGTTGCCGGTTTTGTAGTGCGGTCCGGTTTATAATAAAGATTCATTGAGCGTTTTCTGGGATAGTCTTTTTTTCTTTTTTTGCTCCCTGCCATTTTCCTTTACCCCTCCTGTCTAAACAAGGGTCATGCCGATGGAAAGCATTCCCTTTGCAATATCCTGGGAATCCAGTCCGCTGTCTTCAAATAGCTCCTGAGGGTCCAAAATCGACAGCTCCGGCATATCCTCTGCAAGCATCCCGGCAATTCTGCCTCGAAGCTGTGGAATGGATGCGCCGCCCCCGATCAGATATAGTCCCCTTATATAACTATCGCGATATTTAAAGCGGTAAAAGTGAATAACCCGCAGTATCTCTATCGCAATCTGCTGATAGATTTCCATACACTCCGGAAGTTCAAGTACACTCTGATAGTTGGAAGTTTTATAAGAACAGGCAATATAAGGATCTGTGACCAAAGCGTCCGCAATGGCAAGATCCAACCGGGAGCACCCCGGTTCAATCTGTCTTTCCGCCTGTATCTGATCGCGCTTTACAATGGTAATCCGCACGGTGCTTTGGCCCAGGTCTACAAAACAGAATTCGTCCACATTCTCCGGATGATGTTCACAATAGCGCTTTGTCAGTTGGATCAGGGACATTTCCCCGGGCAACAGGGTATCAAGCTTTAGCCCGGCATTGGAAAAAATATGGATATATTGGGTTATTCTGCTTTTGGACGCCGCCGCTGCCATCAAGGTCATCTGTTCGACTTCCGAAGCCACATACGATTCCGACGCGTTCTCTCCTGCTGACGTCTCATCCTTCCCCGCGGGTTCAAATGGCGCCTTATCTGTTTCATCCTCTTCGCACATGGCGTAGTCGCAATAAAACTTATCAGGATCATCATTGATAAACTCGCTGAATTCATAGGGAAGATTCAGCATCAGCTGATCCTTTGTCATCCTGGGCAATGTCACCGTTCGACAGATCGCCTGACTGGCCGGCAGTACAAGGCCGCAGGCGCCTTTTGGAATCTTTAAACGCTTTCTCTCCTTTTTTATAAATTCAGAAAGAGCATGCGGCATGGCAATTTCGCCGTCCTTCATGATATTGTCAGGCATTCTGATCTCATAGAATTTTGGCTTGTTTCCGGAAACTGTAATTTTTATGCTGTTGCTGCCGATATCAAATCCGAGCCTGGTTTTTGCCATAGTGGTCTCCTCTTCCTATTGTGAATCCCTTTATTTCTGCTATGAAGCTTTTTATTTCTAATACATCTCTCTATTTCAAATGCATTTCTCTATTTCTAACGCATTTCTCTATTTCAAATGCATTCTTTTATTTCTAATGCAATCTCATTATTTTTGATGATCCCTTTATTTCTAACGAATCTCATATCTCTTTAACCCTGCGGAATCTGCCGACTGTTATAATATCCTGAACAGGCTTAAATACCAATCAATCAGCGGCTGCCCGAACCAGAATACCAGGACTGCGGATGCGGCTATATAAGGGCCGAACGGAATTTGTCCCCAATCCGAAGATGCCTGCCCCCGTTTTTTCCTTTGGATAACCAGTGTCCCTGCTATTCCCAAAACGCAGGCAAAAAACAGGATCAGGATCATCTGCTTCCAATCCATGTAAAGGCCAATCACAAAAAGCAGCTTGATGTCGCCGCCGCCCATGGTCTCCTTTTTCAGAAGCCTGTCCATGATAAGAACCAGAATCAGAAGAGGAACCGACACAGAGCCGGCGTTCAGAAGCATTTTAGGAATCCCGGTCCAGGGATCTCTTGCAATGATAAAATGAGCAAGAATACGATTGGCAGCCAGGATTATCAGGAGCACATTCGGAATTACTCTCTGATTATAGTCTATCAGGCTGATCAGAAGAAGAAGTGCGCCAAAGACTATCCACATGGGAAGGTACAGATCAATATCAAGATGGATCATCGTCCCGGCAAAGATCACGCCGCCCGCAAGTTCCGCAAAGAAAGCATCCCGGGGAATTTTTGCCTTACAGTAGCGGCATTTCCCCTTTGTGATAAGGAATCCAAGGAGAGGCACCATCTCCACCAGACCAAGAACATGTCCGCAGGAATCACAGTGAGAACGTCCTTTTATGACACTCTCTTTTCTTGCCCTGCGAACCGCGATACAATCGAAAAAGCTTCCCATTACAGTTCCCAGCAGGAACATCCAGAAAGCCATATAGACCATCATCCAGTCAATTTCCCAGTGTATGCCGCCGATATGAATATGATCCATAAGTCTCCAATCCCCTCAGGTACATTATGAATAATTCTTTTGCACATCATGTAATCTTGATACGTTTTTCACTTTTTTATTTTAACATAAGTTCTTCGGCTTTGGCAATATACGCATCCGAAAGTTTTAGCTGACGCATCCGAAAGTTTTTCCGCAGAGTTTTCTGGAAAAAATGAATCACCGGCAGTTTTTATCCGCCGGTGATTCATTTGAAAAAGAATTGAGAAAGGAAATCATACAAGCTTCAGACTAAAGGCAACCCTCCAATAATCTAAAAAATAAATCCTGATACCTCTCTTGCTTTTTGCAGAGACTAACGTAACGATGAAACTACTGCGTTTTAATTGTTAATATGAGGTGCTGAAGCGGAAGAATTGTCCATTGTCCCTCCCTTATTCTGCCACCTGATTTTAATAGTGCCATCATTCGCACAATTGACTACAATATACATACCTTTATGTTTAGAACATTGTCCATAAGCCTTTCCAGTCACCGAAGTACTAGTGTATAAAGCATCCCCCGGGATAAATAATGAACCGGTGCTGCTGTTCGTCGCCAATTTCCCAAGGTCTGCATTATAAACATATATTTTGGTAGCATCCGTATTCCCATTCATGAACTCAATCAGAATAGCCGCCTTTGCGGATCTTTCATTCGCAAGATCCGTTTTCTCCCTTACCGTTTCCAGCGCGGAATTTACCGCCGGGATTGACACTGCAACCAGAATCGCGATGATAGCTACGACCACCATCATCTCAATCAGAGTAAAACCCCCCCGATTTTTCAACTTCTTAAACATCTTTGTTCCTCCTTGTTTTTCTGCTCCTTGCTTTTTGTTTTTCGGAAGCCACATAAGACTTCGGAAGCAGAAAACGAAGAACTTCACAATATCTTTATTCTGGCTGCATTTTTACGGTACAATCCCATGCATTTTGTTATGGCAAACAGTTAGACGATTGAGTTGTTATTGGTCAATATGAGCTCTCGGTTTTTTGGGAGAAACTGAAGTACCGATATCAGGAAATGACAATCCGGCCGCCTGCCATCCAAGCTCAATAGTACCGTCATTTTTAACGCGAACTACAATGTACTGATCTTTATGGTCAGAACATTGTCCATAAGGTTTTCCAAATGCAGATCCGCCTTTATAGGAACCGGATATTGCCTTTGTTAATGTACCTGACGTATCGCAAGCCAACTTTCCAGCCGTTGCATTATAAACATATACGTCGCCTTCAGTCGTCTTCCCATTCATGAACTCAATCAAAGCAGCCGCCTTTGCGGATCTTTCATTCGCAAGATCCGTTTTCTCCCTTACCGTTTCCAGCGCGGAATTTACCGCCGGGATTGACACTGCAACCAGAATCGCGATGATAGCTACGACCACCATCATTTCGATCAGTGTGAACCCCCCCGATTTTCCAACTTCTTAAACATCTTCGTTCCTCCTTTATTTTTTTGCTTTATCACCGGATCTGTCCGGCGCCGCGTCTTCCGCGGTTAAGGGAGCGCCGGGTTGTGGCTCTCCCATTGCAGCCTGCGCCGCAGCAAACTTCACGATCATCTCATGTCTCAATGTCTCGATATATGGCACACGATATTCACCCGTCATCCTATAGTGCTGTACATGCTGAACATGGGAAGATACACAGCGAAAAGGATCACCATGACAATTCCCGCGAGGAAAAGGATAATGACAGGCTCCAGCATGGACAAAGCTCTGGCAGTTGCGGTATCCACCTCGTTGTCGTAGTATTCCGCCATGACCTCGAGAATATCTTCCATGGCGCCGGTAGTCTCTCCCACTGCCACCATCCGAACCAGCATCTCGGGGAGTACAGGAAAATGCGCCATACATTCCCCCAGCCCCTTTCCCGCTTCCACTCCCGGAAGCGTAGCGAGTATCGCCTTCGACATGCAATAGTTTGCTACCGACTTACCGGAAACTTCAATGGCCTGCAGAATGGGCATCCCCGCCCGGAGCATTGTGACCATGGTGTGGGAAAACTGGCTGGCTCCGCCCATAGAGCTTACCTTTCCGAAAATGGGAATCTTCAGTTTCAGCCCGGAAAGCCGGATACGCCCGGCTTCCGTCCGCCAGTAAGCGTATAAACAGATCAGCAAAACTGTCGGGACCAGCAGGATAAAGGCAATGTATTTTACAAAAAAGTTCGAGACCCCGATCAGGATCTTTGTAACTGTCGGCAGTTCGGTTCCCAGAGAAGCAAAGGTGCTGGAAAAAGAAGGAACCGCGTATACCATGACAATGATCACCACGATCACCGCCACTACAAGCACAAAGGCCGGATACATCATCGCGCTGACCGTTTTGGATTTCGTCTTATACATCCGGTCGTAATAGACGCTGAGACGCTCGAAGGCGCCGGTAAGATTTCCGGATTCCTCGCCGGAGCGCACCGTCTCGATAAAGGTGGGCGGCAGCTTTTTTCCCCTCTGCTGGAGGCTGTAGGAAAGGCTCCAGCCTGCAGCTATATCAAGAGAAACCTGCTTTAATATTTTGGCCAGCGTTTTGTCCTGGGCCTGGCCTGCGGTCAGGTCAACGGCCTGCACCAGCGGGAGACCCGCCTTTAATATAATGGCAAACTGGCGGCATACCAGGGCAAGCGATTTGATATCCACCTTCTGGTTAAAATAGGTCTCCTCCTTTACGGAGGCCCTCACCTCCTTCAGACTGATGATCACGTCGCAGTTTTTGCGGATCATTGCAACAGCCTCGCCTCGGCTGGGCGCTTCTACCACACCGTTTACCTTTTCTCCGTTTATATACGAGCCTTCATAGGAATAAGCAGGCATCCGATCATCCCTCCGGTTTTTCTACATATCTTCGCTTTCCAGCCGCGGTCAGTATTCCGCTGTTAAAAGCGGAACATACCGGCTTGTCCCGTCGTCTGCTTCATCTTTGCCTGAACGGGATCCCGCAGGGCGGATTCGTAAGTCTCCTTCGAGATCTCGCCCGATGCGTACAGATTTTGCAGGGTACGGTCCATCAGAATATTTCCGATTCCGCCTGTCGTCTGAATGGTATTTTCAATCTGGGGCGTCTTGCCCTCTCTGATCAGGTTGCGGATGGCGCCGTCGGTTTTCATGACTTCACACGCCAGAACCCGTCCCGCACCGGATTTTTTTTGCAGGAGCTGCTGGGAGATCACCGCTTTTAATGTCATGGAGAGCTGCAGCCTGATCTGCTGTTGACGCTCTGCCGGAAAAACGTTCACGATACGGTCAATGGAATCCGCGGCCGAGTTGGTATGTACGGTCCCGAATACCAGATGCCCTGTTTCCGCCGCCGTCAGAGCCGTCTCGATGGTGTCCAGGTCACGCATTTCTCCGACCAGGATCACATCCGGATCTTCCCGGAGAGCGGCGCGAAGACCGGCGGCAAAGCTCCTGGTATCCCTGCCGATTTCACGCTGGTTAATGACACATTTATCAGGCTGGTAGATATACTCCACCGGATCCTCCAGCGTCAGGATATGCTTTGTCTGCGTGTGGTTGATATGGTTCAGCACGCTTGCCAGAGTCGTAGATTTTCCCGATCCCGTTTCTCCCGTGATCAGAACAATTCCCTGATTGTAAAGAGGAAATTCCTCAGCGACAGCCGGAAGGCCCAGTTCCTTCATCTCCGGAATTCTGTCGTTCAGAAGGCGGATCGCCGCGGAATAATGCCCCTGCTGACGGAACACATTCAGCCTGCAGCGGATTTTTCCAAATGTTTTGGCAAGATCCACTTCCCCTGTTTCCTCCAGCATTTGAAAGGAAGTTCCCGTCATCTGGGACGCAAAGGCGCTGCACTGTGCGTCGTCCAGCGGTTCCTCGCAGGCATCCCGAAGCGTCCCGTCCACGCGGAACCGGGGCGGAAGCCCGCAGACACAATGAATATCCGAGGCTTTTTCCTCGTATGCCCTCTGAATCAATTCATCCAATGAGATCATTTTTCCCTCCGTTTCCGCGCTCAGTCCACGTTGATTCCCATAACGCGCAGCACCTCTTCCGAGGATGTTGTCCCCTCAACGATAAGCTCCCTGCAGTTGTCCATGATGGGAAGAAAATCCGAGCTCTTCATGGCTTCCTCCATTTCTCTCCGATCTCCACTGTATACAGCGCGGCGCAGGGCCGTGGTCATTGTCAGGATTTCAAACACTGCAATTCTGCCCCGGTAGCCGGTGTTAAAGCATTCCTCACAACCTTCTCCGCGATAAAAGACAAGGTTGTCATCCTCCGGAAAGCCAAGCATAACCCGTTCTTCCACAGTTGGCCGATAGCTGGTGCGGCAGTGGGGGCAGATCCGCCTTAACAGCCGCTGGGAAACAATCCCTTTTACCGCTCCCGCGATAAGGTAGGGCTCTACACCGATATCGAGCAGCCGGTCCATGGAGGAAACGGCGTCGTTGGTATGGATGGTAGACAGTACAATATGACCCGTCATAGCGGCCCGCATCGCAATCTGGGCAGTTTCGCCGTCCCGGATCTCCCCGACCGCAATGATATCAGGATCCTGCCGCAGAACAGTGCGCAATGCGCCGGCAAAGGTCAGACCGACCTTATCGTTGATCTGTACCTGGCAGACCCCGTCCATGTGGTACTCCACGGGATCCTCCAGAGAAATCAGATTCTTTGTGTCGCTCTTCATCTGTTCGATCATAGTATACATGGTAGAGGATTTACCGGAACCGGTAGGCCCTACTACCAGAATAACGCCCTCTTTTGTCCGGCGGATCAGTTCCTGAAAACGTTCTTTGTTCTTCCCGCGAAGACCGATGCCCTCCATCGAGGAAAGATTTTCGTTCTTCCGCAGGAGACGGATCACCATCTTCTCCCCATAGATGGTGGGAAGCGTGGAAATACGCATGTCAATCGACTCCTGATGGACGATCACGTTGGTATGGCCGTCCTGCGGAATGTTCCGCTGGGCAATATCCAGATGGGACATGATCTTCAGCCTTGAAATCACAGCATTTTCCAGTTCCTTCGGGACAGTGATGATCTGGTGGAGAAGTCCGTCAATCCGCATTCTGATCTGCATCTGTTCTTCAGATGGTTCCAGGTGAATATCACTGACACGCTCGGTATAGGCGCGCTCAATGATAGAGTTCACAAGGCGGATCGCAGGCGCGATGTCCTCGCTGCCCTCTTCGTCTACAATGATGCTTTCCCCGGCGGTGTTCGACAGCGACACGGTAGTCGGACTGTTCATCATGTCGCGCCGCATCTCTTCGATGGCGCGCACAGCGCCCTGATTGCTGTAAAGATTCATCACCGCGCGTCCCGCGGCTGCCTCCGTAGTGATCATGGGAATCACCCGGTGCCTTGTGGCGGCTTCCACCTCTTCGATTGCAAGGAAATCGAGCGGATCCGTCATGGCGAGATATACTTCCGTCCGGGTAAGCTTTACAGGAACGCACTTATATTTCCGCGCCAGACTCTTAGGAAGGACTTTTGCCATATCTGCCGGAATATCGCAGGAATTTAAATCAATATATTCAATGCCAAGCTGAGCCACAAGCGCATTAATGATCTGCATCTCCTTGACGGTCCCGCTCTCGATCAGATAAGCGCCGAGACGCTTCCCTTCCGCTTTACTCTCCTTCAGGGCATTTTCCAGCTGCTCTTCCGTTATGGCGCCGCTCCTTACGAGCAGATCGCCCAGTCTCATGTGCTTCATCTATGTTCCTCTGCTTCCTGTTATTCTTCCCAAGAGTTCAGGCAGCGGACCTGAAACTCTCTCTCCGCCCTGATCTTTTCGCCCTCTTTGACCTTTAGCGTAAAGGTAACGACACCGCCTGTACTGTCGTATGCGGCGGAGGCAAGCTCAAGCCTGAAGGCATCGCCTGCTCCGTAGGCCCCGCCTGCCAGAAGCTGTTTCGTGCCGGACGGACCGACTGTTACAAGTTTCCCATTTTCTGTCTTTAAAACCATGCCCTCGAAGGAATCACTGTCGTATTGGATTCCGTTCGCAACCGGAGAAACCCTGGCGGCAAACCGCAGTTCCTCTGTAGCTACATTCCCCGCCATGGACAGAAGCGTTTTTGCCTCCGAGGCTGCCGTCATGGAATGATA
The DNA here is from genome assembly GCA_947586055.1 of uncultured Acetatifactor sp. Lineage (GTDB taxonomy): Bacteria > Bacillota > Clostridia > Lachnospirales > Lachnospiraceae > Acetatifactor. The sequence goes on from CANPXL010000001.1 coordinate 169,238, forward strand.
CGCGTTCATAAGGAGCCCGAAACCCGTGTTGAGCATCATGCTCAACAGAACCATAATGACTACAGCGGCCATCATTTCTACGATTGTAGTCCCTTTTCGGCTGCGAAGCTTTTCGCCTGTCCTCATCCGCCGTTCACCTCGTTCCTTCGGAGACATGTTCTCTGCTTCACTTTTTTTTGTAGGAAAATATGCCATCCCTGCCAAAGCACTCCACATTTACCGTCACGCTGCCAAGGTCTGTCCCGTTTTTCGATCCCTCTATCTTTACCTGAGAGTTTACCGAAGTCCCCTGCATCCCTTCCGCGGAAGTGAGACTTTCATAGTACAGCTTCTCCGCCAGATCCGCGCTTTTGTCGATCCGGACAGCGGTGACGATCATGGTGGTAAGAAGAACAATGGACATGCTGCCGATGAGAATGGAAACCAACAGCTCCAGAAGAGATTCTCCACGGGGATCTTTCAGTTTTGCAATCAGCCGCTTCATATCCGTATTTCTCACTTCCATTTTTTATTCCCGTCCGATAGAGTCTAACTCCCAGTGAAGGGAAGTACTTTCACAATTTCTCGGATCCTGTCCCACATCGTCCGATACAGGGATTTCCAAAGGGCCGAAATTCCCCTTCCTGATCAAGGTAGCCTTCAGCCTGTAATTTTTATATGTCTCCGCATCATCGTCAAACCAGTCCGGAACTTTTGTCAAAACCGCTGTCAGATGGATGTCGAGACCGCCGGTGCCGTCAGCCGCCGGAGGATCCACCCAGGCTGTAAGTGTGACTTCAAAACCGGAAAGATCGGAGAGCTGGGATGTCACACGCAGTTCACAGGGAAGTCCGGGCTGATAGCCGCTTAATTCCGCAAGAGGGTCCGCTTCAACGCGAAAGGTCGGGGACGGGGAAGGCTCATGCGCCCCGGAAGGCGGTTCCGTGCTCTCCGGAACGGATGCCGCAAATTCTGACAGATACTGTGCAAAAACACAATCCAGATCTTTTCTCAGAAATATAAAACAGCTGTCGGAACCGGCGGTGACACTGCCGGTCTGCTGCGCATAAGTACAGATCAGTTCGGACGGCGTTGTTCCCTCCGATACCGACAGCTGGTATGTTCCGGCGTACTCCGTGCTGCAGATGCTTTCCGACACGGTTTGAAGCGCCGAGGCAAGCGCCAGATAAGCCTGTGTTTCCTGTTCGTCTCCGCGGAGCTTTCCGGCATTTGCTGTGGCCGCCAAAAGAACAGAGCCGCCTACCGTCATACAGACCAGCATGAACAGCAGTACCAGCACAAGGGACGCACCGGTTTCATGCTTCAGTTTCCTAAACAGCCGCGTCATTTCCCGCCCCTCTTTCCGACTTGCCATGTCTTTGGAAAAAACTTCCGATCATCAGTGACTGACGGCCGCCGCATCGCCGTAATATCCGATTCCCTCATTCATGCGCTGCCCGACGGACTTTTCACGGTTTTCAAACAGAGTCCCGAAGGAACCACTGTCATAATGCCGGTCCGCTTCGTCGAAATAAAAAACATCTGTGACACTTCCGCTTTCCGGCTCATACACAATGTAAAAAGTACCGTCCCACAGGGAGGATTCCGCCGCACCTGCAGGAAGAAGCTCTTTCATGGCCGCGTCATCGCTGCTGACATAATAATAATCGTTTCCCGACGCCTCGTACCGGTTGCTTTCATTTCCGGCCGCATCCCTCAGCGTCACAAGCTCTGTCAGCACTCCGCGGTTCTTAAGGATGACCGCCCGATTCAGAGCCATCATATAAATATTCCTTGCGGCATTATCAAGCTTCATGAGTTGAAGCTGACGGTTATAGGAAACGATTCCCACAATAGAAACAGCGGCCAGAATACCCATCACAGCCACAACAAGCATGGTTTCGATCAGAGTAAATCCCGCCGCGCATCTTTCATTCCGACGACGTGAACTCATTTTCTTCCCCTTTGGAAATCAATAGAAACATCTTTACTGATTCATCGTTTTTATTATTGTATCCCTAAAATCAATGTGTGTCAAGGATTCATGCAAATTTTTGGCGATTTTGGTGGACTTTTCTGAAAATTCACCGGAAGCCTTCCGCAAAATAACAGGCTGCCATCTGGGCTCTGGAACTGAAAGGCGCCGTCTTTAAAAGTTCCCTGATCTGATCCGGCGTGTAAAACGAAGCCTGAATCTGTTCGTTCGCGGACGCTCTTCCGCCGTCGGGGACGCCCTGTACCTCCGCATAAACAATATAGGTGGTGGTATCGGAGATGGCGACCGCGGCGAAGGAAGGCGGAAGGATTTTTTTGATTCTTACCAGTTTAAGCCCGGTTTCTTCCAGAAGTTCCCTTTCCACACATTCTTCCACGGTTTCTCCCGGCTCCAGCATGCCGGCGCAGAGATTGTATATGCTTTGGTTTACCCCCATGCGAAATTCCTTTAAAAGAAGCAGTTTTTCCCCGCAGGTGGCCACGACGGAAACGCCGCTGGGCGCCTTACCGAGTTCTTCGGGGCCGTTCAGCTGCCGGCGGCTTACCATCTCATAAGTTTTTTCCTTTCCAAGGCGGTTCAGATATGTAAGCTCATAATGCTTTAAATACCTGCCGTCAAATACCTTCTGAAATCCGATCAGTTTCATCTGTATTCGCATCCTTTCCGGTACTCTGCAGTTGCTCCGACAGCGGAGGATATCCCTTTTTTCGTGTCAATTCCACGAGACCCAGCGGCGTAATGTCCACAACGGTCGTCCTTACATGATCTCTGCGAACCAGAGCGCGCAGGAAGTCCAGCAGCTCCTGCTCGCTTTCCTTCCGGCTCATATTGACAAAATCCACGAGAATGATCCCGGAAAGGTTCCGCAGTCTCAGCTGGATGGCAATTTCCGCCGCGGCTTCCCTGTTCAGCTTCCGCACGGCCTGCTCCTGTTCTCTCCCTGTCTCGTTTTTTCCGGAATTTACATCGATGACGGTCAATGCCTCCGTCGGCTCGATCACGAGATACCCTCCGGATTTTAGCCATACCTTTGGCTTCAGCGCCGCTTCTATCCGGCTCCCCAGAGAATACAGCCTTGCGAGGGAAAAGTCCGCGTCCTGATAAAGCCGCAGTTTCATTTCAGGGAAATGGTCGGCGCAGTATCGGCTCATTTCCTCAAATAAAGTGGGATCATCGGTGACGATCTCGCGGTATTCCTCCGGGTACGTCAGATGGGAAAGCGCGTCCTCCCACGCGGGCGCGGCTTTCAGCAGGCAGGAACGGCTGCTTCGTGTTCTCGCGTCCCGAAGCAGCCGGAACAGCTTCCCGGTCAGCTCGTAAAAATGAGGGAGCAGCCCGTCCTTTTCCTGCATTTCCCGGACCATTCCCGCTCTCGTTCTCACAATAACGCCGACAGACGGAAGCGGAAAGGTTTGGGAACACAGCGCCGGCTTCTCTGCGTCCGGAAACAGAACCGCCGGTTCCTGACACAGACCGCCCTCCGGAGTGAGAAGCCCCTTTTTGGCAAAAAGATCCGATACGGTATCGCGCACATTTCTGTCAAGCTTTGCGGAAAAACTCACTCTGCTCCCGGAACCGAGAGTCAGGGCAAAATAATCGTTGACCAGAGAGATCCGGGTTGTGACGGAAGGCTGCTTGTTTTTCTGAGCCTTTCGTTCCATCTGTACCAGAATCTCGTCTCCCTCCAGGATTCTTCCGTCATAAGTTCTGTTTGTCAGAAAGGGCTCTTTTGCCTTGTCAAGCGGCAGAAAGCAGACTTCCTTCTCTTCGATCTCCACAAAACAGGCGTCAATATTATGCACCACATGGCAGACTTTCCCGACGTAGACCGTGCCAATGGCATCCGAAGATTCCGGCGGGAAAACGGACGCCGCCAGCAGTCTGTCGCCGCGCACGAAAAATGCGCCGGGCCGTCCTTTGTATTTCGTAAAAATCATTTTTCCGTCGTCGGTTTCATACAGTTTCCGCTCTTCTTCCGTGACGGTTACGGAAGAACCCGGCGAGATCCGGCGGCTCATGGCGTCCTCTCCTGTTCTGCCTGTGCGAAAGGCTCTTCAAAACCGATTTCACCCAGAGACACAAAGGTTTCCTCACCGGTCTCGCGGACCGTTTTCGTGAAAATATCCTGCCTTGCGACGGCCAGCGCATGTTCTTCCAGCGTCATTCCCCCGTGCCGGAGAAGCGTTTCCATCAGCAGGGCCGGTTTGATATTGTTGCCGCTGGAGGCGTCCACCAGCAGGAAAAAACTGTCGTTTCGCCAGGACAGTTCATAGATGCCCGGCCGCAGATCTACCGTGCGCACGCCGTTTTTTGTCTGTTTTTCCACCAAAATTTCCCCCTGTGACAGGAAGGAATCGATCAGCCGTTGGGCGGCGGTGTCATTCCAGTCCTGCGGGCGCTTCCCTTCCCGAAAGCGGACGGTATAGGAAGCGGCGGCAACGCTGGCCATGGCGTTTCCGGCATTTTCCGGCAGAATGCGTGCGCTGACTGCGTCCAGTCCCCTGACGCCCACGGCGTTCAGGCGTTTTACCATTGTCTCGCAGGCTGTCATGCCATTCTCGGCCTTTGGCAGAGCGTTGATCTGGATATCCATATACTCGCCGTCGCTGACAATTCCAACGCCAAGCGGCGCCGCAAAGGTCATGATCTGATGCGGACTGAATCCCTCGGTATAGGTAATGTCTATCTCGGCCCGGCGGATGGCTTTCTGGAAATAGCGCATGACGTCGAGGTGGCCGATAAACCGCACAGGGCCGTATTTTCTGAACTTTATTCTCACTTTCATCAGGCAGCGCTCCTTTGGTTATGCCTCGTATAATAACGATATTGATGCCATACATCCGGCAGGACTTATGTCCTTGCGATGGCGCAGATCCCGCATCCGAACCCTGCGGCGCCGCAGCCCTGGCACTTTACCCTGCAGTTTTCGGAAGTTTCTTCCCGCTTCGCCTTCTCCCACTCACGGCGCAGAAATTCCTTTGACACGCCGCAGTCGATAAAATCCCATGGCAGAAGTTCGTCCAGAGAGCGTTCTCTTGTAAAAAAATCAGGCGACAGACCGCATTCCTGCATGGTTTCAAGCCATCTTGCATTATTGTAATACTCGCCCCAGGCGTCAAATACAGACCCCTTTTCGTAGACACGTTTTATCACTTCACAAAGCCTTCTGTCGCCTCTGGCCAGAATCCCCTCCATCACGCTGGCATCCGCTTCGTGCCAGTTGTACTTGATACTCTTCTGGTTCAACTGGCTTCCGATGGCGGTTCTGGTCTGGTACGCCTTTTCGAGGAATTCTTCCTTCGTGCACTGCGCGGCCCACTGGAAGGGAGTAAAGGGCTTCGGCACAAAAAACGACGTGCTTGCAACGATCTGAACTCTGCCGTTTACCCTTTTTTCCTTCGGCACCGTCTCATAAAAAAGGGCCGCAATTTTGTTGCACAACTGGGCGATCCCCTGAATATCCTCCACTGTCTCTGTGGGCAGGCCAAGCATAAAATAAAGCTTTACTCTGGTCCAGCCCCCTTCAAAGGCAAGTCTGGCTCCGTTCAGGATGGCTTCCTCGGTAAGCCCCTTGTTGATCACATTGCGCAGTCGCTGGCTTCCCGCCTCCGGCGCAAAAGTGAGACTGGATTTTTTGACGTCCTGCACCTTGCTCATCACATCCAGAGAAAAAGCGTCGATACGCAGGGAAGGCAGGGAAATGTTGGTATGGCTCCCGGCGCATTCCTCCATCAGGAAATTTACAAGCTCCGACAGCTGGGAATAGTCGCTGGAACTTAAGGAGCTTAAAGATATCTCTTCCTGCCCGGTGTTCTTTAACAGCGCTTTGGCGTATTGCTTCAGGGTATCTGCGTCCCTCTCCCGGACGGGGCGGTAGATCTGTCCCGCCTGACAGAAACGGCAGCCCCGGATACAGCCTCTCTGGATCTCCAGCACCACTCTGTCCTGGGTGATCTTGATAAAAGGCACCACGGGCTTTACAGGATACGGTGCTTCCGACATATGATCCACGATCTCCTTGCGCACTTTTTCGGGAACGCCCTCCTTCGTGGGAACAAAACTTTTCAGCGTGCCGTCCTCCCCGTAGGAAGGCTCATAAAATCCGGGCGCATACATCCCCGGAATTTCTCTTGCCGCGCGCAGAAGAAATTCCTGTCTGTCAAGGCCGAGATCCCTGCATTCCAGATACAGATCCAGCAGATTCCGATACTGCGTTTCGCCTTCTCCGATGTAAAAGAGATCAAAAAAATCCGCCAACGGCTCCGGGTTATATGTACAGGGGCCGCCTCCGATCACAATGGGACAGTCTTCTCCGCGCTGTGACGCGCTGAGCGGAATCCCGCTCAGATCCAGGATCTGAAGAATGTTGGTGTAGCACATCTCATACTGAATCGTGATTCCGAGAAAATCAAAGGATTTGACCGGATCCTGCGATTCCAGTGCAAAAAGCGGGATCTTCTGCCGTCTCATAATGGCGTCCAGATCCACCCAGGGGGAATACACTCTTTCGCACCAGACGTCCGGCATGTCATTCAGGATGTGATAGAGAATCTGAATCCCAAGATGTGACATGCCGATCTCATAAACGTCGGGGAAACACATAGCAAAACGTATTCTGACCCGGGAGGGATCTTTTACTACGGAATTGTATTCGCAGCCGATATAGCGTTCCGGCTTTTCGATCTGCATCAGAATCTCTTCGGACAGAGCAAGTTTTTCACCCATTTTTCGGTCTCCTTACTGTGTTGATACGGATGATTACGGGGAAGTGTTTTCCCTGTGGCGGAGTGCTTCCTTCATCCTGCGCAGAGTGTCCGTCGTGGCTTCCTCGCCTGAGTAACGGACCTGTTCGTAAATCTCTGCCATCCGTTTCTCCCCAAGGCGCTCGCCGCACTCTCTCGCCGTGAGAACGCAAAGCTTTTCCGGCCTGCCCTCCGTCAGTTCTTCGGTGGAAGACAGAATCCGTTTTTTGTAGAGCCGGCGGATCTTCTGCGCCGGGCTTAAATATTCCGACAGTTTCCGTCCCTTTATCGGAACGGGCTGAATATCGCATTTTTCTCTTACGTCCGGTTCCGTCATGCGTTCCTCTTCCTTCTGCGCAAAAGACCTTCCATGAAAAAAATGTCTCCGCAGAAACCGGATCAGACGGAAGAGAAATACAAGCAGTCCGAATGCCAGCAGACAGGACGCCGCCGTATAGGCCGCAAACTCCAGGATTTTCCAGATCAGGGCCGGTTCCTTCATTTCAATGGTATGGGGAACAGTCTGCTCCGGGAATCCCGGTTCCTGCAATATCTCAGCGGGGGGAGCCGTCTCCCGGGGAGAAGTGTGAAACAGCGACCGCAGCACATTTTGTATTCCCCGCTTTAAGGCGATCCACCACGCGCCGTAACTTCCGAGGTTGACAAGGAACAGAGACACGCCGGCTCCGGCGGCCACAAAGGCAAAAGCCATGCGGAATCCAGACCGGAACATGTCCGAGGCCGGAAAATATCCCGCGCTCTTTTCGTTTACGGAGAGAAATTCCAGATACTGCCGGATGTAGAGCGTCAGCGCATACAGTCCAAGGGCTCCGCACAGAGTGACAACATACCACACTTCCCATCCCCGGACGGCCTGATATTTCAGCAGAAAGACGCATGCGCCCGTCGCCAGTATCCCCAGCGCCGGATGGATGGGCGCTGTGCGCTCCCCTGCGCGGCCCGCGTGGATAAAAAGGGACTGCAGCAGATATCCGCCCGCGCAGACGCCCGCAAGAAAAGCCGTGACGGACCCGCCCATGATATACAGCGCTCCGGGCAGGATCACGCCCGCGGCCAGATGGGATAAAAACAGATTGAAGAATCCGCGAAACCGTCTTCTCAGGCAGGAATACAGCATCGGCAGAATACCGCATACCGCCCAGAGAAGCAGTAAAACCCACGCTCCTCTCTCATACCCGGCTGCAAGGCCCCACACGGTGAGCGCCGGCGCAAACAGCATCCAGTGGTTTGTCTGCTGTGTCAGGATTTCCAGAAGCAGTTCTGTCTTTCTGTCCCTCATACCGTTCCTTCCGAAATTTCAGATGTGGATCAGCTGTACATGCTCCCTCAGCGCTTCCGGCAGAATGGGAGGTTTGCTGCCGGAGACCGGGTAAAACCAGCGATATTCCCCGCCGCCCGCCTGATATCTGCCAAGAAGCGCCAGAAAATCATCATAGTGGTTCGGCGAGACAAAGCAGGTGATCACATCGCCCGCGTCGCTGAGGATCTTTTCTCCGAATGTATCCACAAAATTTACGGGTTTCCGTTCCGGATCGATCCTCGCCAGAGTCCGGTAAATAAAATCCATGTGGCTTCCTCCCGTCCCGGGAGATACGGCCACATAACGCCCCGATTCCATATCCATGCCGTTTCCATAGCACGATACCAGAAGCCCCTGATTCAGAAATTCCAGACAGATCCCCGCTGCAATCTGAATCGCCGCTTCCACGCAGTCCTCTTTTTTCAGGATGCTGTCATCCTGCAGATTGAAAAAAACACGAACGCTTCTCAGGGAAGTATAATTTTTCAGATTGACCTTCAGTTCGCCTGTCTTTGCGGTAGCCTTCCAGTTGACGGAACGCATGCTGTCGAAGGGCTGATATTCCCGGATGCCCCGGTACTCAAAAGGATCCTCCAGAAGATTGCGCCTGACCAGGATCTCACCGTTCAGTCTGGCAAGAGCCCGGGAAAGCTCTTCGCTGTTCCATGGCCTCGGATAGACATATAGCTGTGTCCGGACGGAAACGGTCGTTAGAAAACTGGTCGTCAGGAGAAGATCAGACGCGATCAGATCGGCGCCGTCAATCACATAAAAGCCCCGCTTTGTCCCCTTAAATTTCAGCGTTCGCGTCACACGTTCTCCGCTCCCTGCGCGGAATATATCGTACCGATAATACCGGTCCGTGGTTTTGGAGCCTCTGTCCGTACCGAAATCAAGACGGCGGTCCGTCTGAAATTTTACTTTCAGCATGGCAAGAGGAAGACGTTTTCTGTTTTCGACCACTTCTTTCAGCTCGCCCTGCTCTCCCTGAAAAATATGATCCTGCGCAAAGGAGAAAGAAACCTTCAGCCCTGAAAGCCAAAGGCGTCTGTACAGCCTGAGCTGTCCGTAATATAAAAGCAAAAACAGCAAGACGATCAGGACTAATCGGATCATACCTTAAAATCCTCAGTGGGGACGACCGTTTCATGCAGGATCTGTTCCACCAGCGCGCCTGCCACATCCTGCCCGCCGGAACCGAACACAGGCACAATGCGGTGAGCCAGCACAGGCACGGCAAGGGCTCTGATGTCGTCCGGAGAGACGTAATTTCTGCCGTCCAGATACGCATACGCCTTGGCGCATCGAAGCAGCGCAAGACTTCCGCGGGTGCTGACGCCCGCAAGGACCTGCTCCCTTTCTCTGGTTGCCCGCACAATGTCGATCAGATATTCCCTGACGCAAGGGTGTACGAATACGGCGTTTGCCTCCGCCCGGGCGCGCAGGATCTCATCGCCGGTGACGACGCTCTCCAGCGTCGTAAGGGGATCCGTCTCCATATAGCGGTCCAGAACCTCAAGCTCCTGTTCCCTTTCGGGAAGACCCATGGAAAGCTTCATGAGAAACCGGTCCATCTGTGCCTCCGGCAGCGGAAACGTGCCCGCGGTCTCCACCGGATTCTGGGTGGCAATGACAAAGAAAGGCGCCGGCAGGGCCAGGGTCTCTCCGTCGATGGTGACCTGGCGCTCCTCCATACATTCCAGAAGGCCGGCCTGGGTTCTCGGGGTTGCCCGGTTGATTTCGTCGGCGAGAAGGAAATTCGTGAAAACAGGGCCCCTTCTCAGGACAAATTCGTTCGTCCTGCGGTCAAAGATATTGATGCCGGTAATGTCGCCGGGAAGCAGGTCCGGCGTAAACTGGATCCGTGAAAAATTCAGGGAGACGGTTCTGGCAACGGTCTTTGCCAGTTTTGTCTTCCCGGTTCCCGGCACATCCTCCAGAAGAACGTGCCCGTCCGCGAGAAGCGCCGTCAGAAGACAGCGCGCCGTATGTTCCTGCCCTACGATGACTTTGGAAATGTTCGTCAGGATCTTTTCGGAAAGAATGCGGCCGGAATGCTCCATAGCTGATCAGGTTCCTTTCTTCTTTTACCGTTTCACAGGCTGTTCTCTGTAAAATTGTACTACCTTACGGCAGCGGTTGTCCATAGTTAATTCACAAAAAGTCCGGACGCATCCCCGCGCTTCCCCTTCTCATCCGGATGTTAATTTTGCCGGTTTTCAAAGACGGACGCATAAAAGGAAGGAACGCGCATATTTTATAATAATCCATTGGACGGGTCAGGCATTGCGATGAATGAGGTAAGCACGGAAAACAGACTGCGGCTTTTAAAACAGATCCGGCTGCGGTACGAGGAAGATCAGAACGATTTGAGCAGCCGGGAACGGATCCTGTACGGACACAGCAGCCGTCCGGCCGTCGCCAGATACAATTATGACGGGAACAGACGGGAAGAGGAACTGTCGGAAGGGCAGCCTTCATCTTTTCGTCTGCGCCTTGCCGTAGCGCTGCTTCTGGCCGCGGCGGTGATCTTCATGGACAGGAACCGGATCAGTCTGGCCGGGATCACCTCGGATCAGGTCTATGGGGCGATCTCGGCCGACTATGAGGAAAAGCTTGAGGAATGGGCGTCGGATCGCGGTCTACAGCCGCCCACATAACAAACGGCAGGCGTTTTCCAGCTCATCTCGGCTGTTCCCGACGATAACATACATCTCCGTCTGACCGCGGACGTCCGCGCACAGCCAGGCGTCTTTGGAGGGACGGTCGCAGAAGAACACCGGGCCGTCGGCCGGTATCAACAGGCCGTATCCTCTGTCGGAACATATAAAGGCAGGTCTTTTCCTGCCGTCCGGCCAGGAGCCTTTGTCCGGCGTGATGTACCTTGCGTCGCCCCGCAGATCGACAGGATCCTTTCCCTCTCCGCCCAGAGCGAAAAGCCGTTCCGTTTTGCCGCTCTTCAGGAAAAGCCGGCTTCTCTTCCAGCCATTCTGCCGGTCTTCCACCAGCCGGGATTCCCTCTCCTTTTCCGAAAACAGTTCTTTTTTCTCCCTGTTGCAGCAGCAAAGACTGCCTGTGGCTTTACTGACCCTGAGAAAAAACTTTTCCGAAGCGAGTTCCACCGCGGCCGACGTTTCACGGCAGGTCCAGGACCGCCAGCTCCCGTCGTATACGATCGACGGGGGAAGGGAGTCGGTCAGGCGTCCGCCGTCCTGGGCGAAACTGATGCGGACGATCTTAGCCGTGACGGGACGGATGCAAAGGATCCCGTACCGGCTCTGTAGCCGGACTGCGCTTTTGTCTTTTGTGACCCATCGAACCGCAAGATCCGCTCTGGTATGTCCGGGCAGAATCAGTTCCCGGTCCGGCACAGGCGTGCCGAAAGCCGGACAAACACCGGAGACTTTCTTTTCCGCCCGATCCTCATAAGACGCCTTCCTGTTTTCGGGCGCGGGGGAACGGCCCGGCGCCGCGCTGTCCGGTGCGGACGGTTTGGACGTCCCCTTGAGAGCTGCCGCCGGTGCGGACGTCGGCATCGGCTTTTCTGTGTAGGAAGTCCGCGGTTTTGCATGCTCCGGCGTGGCATGAGAAACGGCAGGTTTGATCACGGCTCTGGCTCTCGGTCTTGGTCGGGATCCGTTTTCCGACGATCCTGTTTTTGGTTCGGGATCCGTTTCCCCGACGGTTTTTGCCTCTCCCCCGATTTCCGTACGGCTGTCGGCGTTCGCTTCCCCGCCGTTTTCGTCTTCCGGGGAACATGCCGGCGCAGCCTCTTCCGGTGCGGGATCCGCGATCAGCCCTGTGAGATCGCCCGTATGGAGCACGCACAGCTCGTGAAGCGCCCTTGTCGCCGCCACATAGAGAAGTCTGGCGTGTCCGTCGTCCACGGGATAGTCTTCTCTTGTGGGATTCAGGATCAGTACCGCATCAAATTCCAGTCCCTTCGTGTATTCCACGGGAAGCACCATGACGCCGCTTCCGAATTCCGCCGTTTCCAGATCCGTTCCGGAAAGAGGAAGCATCGGGGAAAGCGCCTTTACAACGTCCCGGGCCTGCCTTTCGGTGCGGCAGATCAGCGCGATGGTGGCAAGCCCTCTCTCCTGCCAGTCCCTGCAGACTTCCGCCGCCCGCCGCAGAAGCTCTTCTGCCGGAGCCGGACAGACCTGCGGCTCCTGTCCATGGCGGATGATCGGTTCCGAGGGATAACGGAAAAATCTGCCGTGGTTTAAAATCGCGGCAGCAAAATGTGAAATCTCGATGGTGTTGCGGTAACTTTTTCTGAGGGTGTCAAAATGATCCGCCGGATCGGGAAGAAACAGTTTTTTCAGGCTTTCCCAGTCATTCAGGCCAAAGCCGAAATGAATATTCTGAGAGACGTCTCCCATGATCGTATAAGTGCATCCCCGGACGCAGGCGTTGAGACAGTGCCAGACCATCATCCCGAAATCCTGAGCTTCGTCCACCACGATATGGTGGGCCTCGCTGATCACTTCCGTCTCCCTTGTGCGATGATAGATATAGGCAAGCGCCGCCAGATCACAGACGTCAAATTCCCGGTCCGGCATCTCTACGGACATGCCTTTTGACGCCTGCCGAAGCAGGAAATCCCGATACAGCCGGTAGGAGGAAATGCTCCATTTCCCTGAGCCGTACCGGTTCCGGTATGCCTTTAAAATGGCCTTTTTCTCTTCGTCCGTATATTTGATGCCCTTCCCGAGAAACTCTTCCTGAAGCTTTTTGGACAGCCGCTCGTTCAGCATATTGATCTTGCTCTGAATGGAGATATGCGGATTCTGGTCGAGATACCGCTTCACGGCATCCCCGTCCATCAGCAGAATCAGCGGATCGTCCGCCGTACTTTTGTCATGGACGCCGCTTTTTCCGTCCTGGATTCCTTCCACGAACTGACGGGGATTCAGATATATTGATTGGTCAGAGATCGTTTTCCGCTCCAGCTCGTTCAGAAACGTCTCCAGATCCCGGAACCAGTCCGCGTCGCCCTTCCGGCGGAACCCATCCGTCTCCGGGCCCTGCGCGCTCTTTCTGATACGGTACTTTTTCCCGTCCCATTCCTCATAGAGCAGGCGGACGAACAGCTGCTCCATTGTCATCTGCCGCACCCCGTGTACGTCCAGATCCGGCAGTACGCCGGTGATATAGTTCAGGAGGATCCGGTTGCTTCCCACAATGTAGAAATCCTCGGGCCGGAACCGCTCCGCGTAGTTGTAAAGGATGTAAGAGATCCTGTGCATTGCCACCGTGGTCTTTCCGGAGCCCGCGGCGCCCTGCACGATGACATTATGATAGGGGGAACGGCGGATGATCTCGTTCTGCTCTTTTTGAATGGTGGCGACGATCTCTCCCAGAACCGCCTGCTTGCTGCGGGCGAGATACTTTGTCAACAGTTCGTCGTTGGAGATCACTTCGCTGTCAAAGTAGTCCAGAAGCGTTCCGTCTGCAATCTCATACGTCCGTTTCCGTTTCAGGTCGATTTCGCGCCCGGTTCCGTCCGGCGCAAGGTAGCCGCATTTTCCCAAACCATTTTCATAATAGGCGTTTGCCACCGGCGCCCGCCAGTCAATTACCTCCTGATGTGTGGCGTCCCGCGCGATTCCGCCCCGTCCGATATAAAGAGTCTCGTCCTGATCCGTCTCGGCATCCTTAAAGTCGATCCGCCCGAAGTAGGGCTTCTTCAGGGCCTTTTCATTCCGGACAAGCGCCCTCTTCATATGATCGTGCATCGTGATTGTGTTGCTCAACATTGTGTACACTTCTACGTCATTGTCGTGATAATGCTCCAGCATCTCGTCGATATCCGCCTGCATTTCACTGACCTGACGGCCGTATTCCTCCATGTTTCCACGGATCACGGCAAGTGTCTTCTCCAGGTGCTTCTCCTCGTCTGCGCGGGAGGTTCCCTGAATGCGTCCTTTGGCCATATCTGACTCCCTTTCTGAAAATGTTATCTTCTGGCGAGCTCCTGCGTAATTTCCTCCCAGGAAATATCCTTCTCCGCCATCAGAACCATCATGTGATACAGGAAATCGCTGATTTCATATTTTACTTCCACCGCGCCGGGATTCTTTGCCGCGATTACGATTTCGGTGGCTTCTTCGCCCAGCTTCTTCAAGATCTTGTCGATTCCCTTGTCAAACAGATAATTGGTATAGGATCCCTCCCTTGGATGAATCTTTCTGTCTTTGATTACGTCAAAGACTTCCTGAAAGACCTGCAGCGGATTTCCCTTCTCCTGATATTCTTTTTTCGTGATCTCGTGAAAAAAGCAGCTTCTCGCGCCCGTGTGGCATGCGGCGCCGACCTGAGATACCTGCGCGAGGATCGTATCCATATCGCAGTCCGCCGTCAGGCGCTTTACATACTGATAATGGCCGCTGGTCTCTCCCTTTACCCACAATTCCTGCCGGCTTCTGCTGTAATAAGTCATCTTTCCCGTCTGAAGGGTCCTGGCGTAGGCTTCTTCGTTCATATAGGCCATCATCAGGACCTCCCGCGTCCGGTAATCCTGAATTACCACAGGCACGAGACCGTCGCTGTTTTTCTTAAAGTCCTCCCACCGGTACGCGGCCTCAAGGGTTTCCACCGCGATTTTGTTTTCCCTGCAGAGCGTCTTTAAGGCGGGAATTTCCCTGTAATTGTTGTTTACAGCGTTCCCCGTGATGCCGCATACATTGTCATAGGCGAAGATCTCCAGCATCTTGTTCAGCGCAATGTTTTCGATCTGTACATAAAAAGGGAAGCTCATGATCTCCTGCGTCTGACGGATCTGGTGCGGATTCATCAGCACAAGTCCGGAGACAAACTTCTCAAGAAGCTCCTGATTCTCTTTCAGTGTCTTGGGATCGTGATAGGAAGCAAGAATCTTTTCCCGGCCGAATTTCAGGGAGATTTCTTCCGCGGCGGCAAGGTTGCTCTCCTTTTCGCAGTCCAGAATGGCCCTGCTGCAGCCGGCGTAGAGCAGCTTTTTCACATCCTCCATGCGCCGGATGTTTCCGGCCCCGATCACGTCTACCTCCGAAAGCGCGCAGATTTCCCTGATCCGCTCCAGCGCTTCCTCATGCGCCGCGTCCCCCTCGGACATGTCGAACACAATCAGTTCGTCGGCGTCGTTTTCGTTGTAGAGACGAACCAGTCTCAAGGGGTCCGTCTCCACAATGCTTCGGTCGTCCAGATTTTTCACTGCGTGGCCGTTCCAAAGATAAATACATGGTACAAATTTCTTTACATTCATTTCGTATACCTCAATCTGCCTTACAGCATTCCTTTTGTGCTCAGAACATCCGAAAGTCTGGGATCGAATCCAAGGGCCTGATCCAACGCCCTGGCAAAGGCCTTAAACGCCGCCTCTATCATGTGATGCGCGTTCACGCCGTCCAGAAGCTTCAGATGCAGATTCATACCGGCGCTGTAAGACACCGCATAAAAAAACTCCCTTGTCAGCGCCGTCTCAAACTCTCCGACCCGTTCGGAGGGAAAATCCGCGTCAAAACTAAAATACGGCCTGCCGCAGAGATCCACCGCGCAGAGGGCAAGGGCGTCATCCATGGGAAGAATGCAGGAACCGTATCTGCAGATTCCCTTCTTGTCTCCCGCAGCTTTCGCGATGGCCTGCCCAAGGACGATCCCGGTGTCCTCCACCGTGTGGTGGCCGTCCACGTTCAAGTCTCCCTTCACGCTGCAGGTAAGATCAAAAAAACCGTGTCTGGCAAATCCCTCCAGCATGTGGTCAAAAAAGCCGATTCCCGTTGAAATTCTGGCATTTCCGCACCCATCTGCATTAAAAACGACAGTGATGTCGGTTTCCTTTGTCCTGCGGCTTACTTCACCTGTCCTGTCTGTCATATCATACCTCTTTTCCGCGCCGCTCTCCGCGCCTGACATTTCTTCTCCATCTCACGTCACTCAAACCGCACCCGTATGCTGTTCGCATGAGCCGTAAGACCTTCGCTCTCCGCGAATTTCTCAATCTCCTGATGCACCTTCTCAAGCGCTTCTCTGGAATAGGAAATAACGCTGGACTTCTTGATAAAGTCATCCACGTTCACCGGCGAAAAGAACTTTGCGGTGCCGTTGGTCGGGAGAATGTGATTGGGGCCTGCAAAGTAATCGCCCAGCGGTTCTGAAGAATACTGCCCAAGGAAAATGGCGCCCGCGTTGTTTACCTTTGTCATGACCTCAAAGGGATTCTCCGTGAGGATCTCAAGATGTTCCGATGCGATCTCATTCACGGTCTCCAGCGCTTCCTCAAGACTTTCCGCAACCATGATATATCCGTACCGGTCCAGTGATTTCCGCAGGATATCCTTTCGGGAGAGGTTTTCCAGAAAACGTTCGGCCTCCAGGGAAACCTGCTTTGCCAGCTTCTCGCTTGTTGTGATCAGAATAGCGCTTGCAAGTTCGTCATGTTCCGCCTGAGAGAGCAGATCCGCCGCCACATACGTGGGATTTGCCGTCTCGTCCGCAAGAATCAGGATCTCGCTGGGCCCCGCCACGGAATCGATGCTCACATGTCCGTAGACGGCCTTCTTCGCCAGCGCCACAAAGATATTGCCGGGCCCCGTGATCTTATGTACCTTCGGGACGGATTCCGTTCCGAAAGCCATGGCCGCAATGGCCTGCGCCCCTCCGACTCTGTAGATTTCATCGACGCCGGCGATATCCGCCGCCACAAGAGTGCCGGGATAAATCCTGCCGTCCGGCCCCGGCGGCGTTGTCATGATGATCCTTTTCACACCCGCTACCTTCGCGGGGATCACGTTCATCAGGACGCTGGAAGGATACGCGGCCTTTCCGCCGGGCACATAAACGCCGGACCGTTCGATGGGCGTGATCTTCATTCCCAGAATGACGCCGTCCTCCCGGGCGTCAAACCAGCTGTTTCGGAGCTGCTTTACATGAAAGGCCCTGATATTTTCCGCCGACCTTTTCATGACATTGATCAGGTCAGGGTCAAGCTCTTTGTAAGCCGCCTGGATCTCCCCGGGCGTCACTCTGATCGTTTTCGCGGACAGGGAAAACCCGTCGAATCTTTTCGTGTAATCAAACAGGGCCTGATCTCCGTTTTCCTTTACGTTCCGGATGATCTCGCTCACGGTTTCCTCATATTGAGAATAATTGTCAGGGCTTCTCTTCAACAGATTGTCAAGGATATCCCGCTTCGTTCCACCGTTGAGTTTAATGATCCGCATTGCGCCCTTTTCGGCGCTTTCTTCTCTTTTCATCTCACAACCTCGTTTTTCTTATACTTTCCTGTCTTCCTTTTTCTGCGTTTTCCGTCTAATTGTGGATATGCTTCTGCAGCGCGTTCACAAGACGCCTGATCCGTTCCGTCTGCATCTGCATGCTCACGGGATTTACGATCATTCTCGCGGAAAGCGGGCAGATCTCTTCCAGCACGGCAAGCCCGTTTTCCCGCAGGGTGGAACCCGTCTCCACGATATCCACGATCACATCCGACAACGCCACGAGCGGTCCGAGCTCTACGGAACCGTTCAGCTTGATGATATCGACGGTCTGATGCTTCTTGTTGTAAAAATAGTCTCTGGCAATATTCGGATACTTGCTGGCGACACGGATGCGCTCGTGATGCTGCAGAAGTTCCTTCGCAGACTGCGGCCCGCAGACGCACATTCTGCACTTTCCGAAGCCCAGATCCAGGACCTCATAGACATTCCGGTTTTCCTCCAGAATCGTGTCCCTTCCCACAACCCCGATGTCGGCCGCGCCATATTCCACATAGGTGGGGACGTCGGGCCCCTTTGCCAGAAAGAACCGGAGCTTGCTCTCCTCGTTCACAAAAATCAGCTTTCTGGTATTTTTATCCTTCATCTCTTCGCAGGTAATGCCAAGATCCTGAAACAGTTCCAGCGTCTTTTCCGCCAGCCGCCCTTTCCCCAGCGCAAACGTCAGATATCTGTCTTCACTCATCGCCTTGTCCAGTCTCAGTTTCATTCCGCATCCGCCTTCCCTGGTATAGAATTTTCGGCGCACAGGTTTTCCGGCGCCAGCGCCGCACAGATCCCCTGCTCTCTCAGGCTCTGCACCTGTTTAAGGCGCTCCCGGTAGTTGTCGGGACGGTAGAGAACAGTCCTGGGAGTCTCGGGAACCGGAACGGGCGTCTTTTGTCTTGACAGCGCTTCCAGAATGCTGTCGATCACGGCCGCGAATCCCACGGCCGGCGCGTCCTTGCCGAACTGTTTTAAGAGGTTGTCGTATCTGCCGCCCTTCACGATGGCTTCTCCCACGCCGTAGGCGTACGCCCGGAAAATGACGCCCGTATAATAGTTGTATTTACTGAGCATTCCGAGGTCAAAGGACACATACTCCGCGACGCCGTACAGTTTCAGAACCTCATACAGTTTCTCAAGCCTTCGCACCGCGTTTTCGGAGCGCCTGTTTCCGGCAAGCTTCCCCGCTTCCTGCAGCGAAAACCGGTCTCCGAACATATCGGCCACCTTCAGCAGGCTGCTGCGAAAAGGTTCTCTCACGTTTCTCTCCTCCAGCAGTTCCTGGGCTGCAAAATAATTTTTCCCCGAAATACACGCCCGAAGATCCAGCTCTGTTTCCTCGTCAAGGCCCGCTTCCCCGCAAAGACCCTTAAAGTATTCCACCTGTCCGATACTGACCTGAAAATCCTGAATGCCGCCGCTTAAAAGCGCTCTCACCACCATACTGATGATCTCCGCGTCCGCTTCCACGGAGTTGTCGCCCACAAGCTCCGCTCCCATCTGCGTCACTTCCTTCAGTTTTCCCTGAAGGTTCGAGGTGTTGGTGAAGGTGTTCCCCATATAGCAGAACCTCAGGGGTTTTACATCTTCTCCAAAGTATTTTGCGGCGCAGCGGGCGATGGAGGGTGTAAAATCAGGCCTCAGCACCAGCGTGTTTCCCTCCTTGTCAAAGAACTTATAGAGTTCCCTGCTGGGGGTGGTCCCGATTTCCCGGGAAAACACATCAAAAAATTCAAATGTGGGCGTCTGAATGTCCTCATAGCCATACAGCCGGATGCACTCGCGGATCTTTTTCTCCACGCAAAGCTTTTCGGCATATTCTCCGCCGTAAATATCCCTGACCCCCTCCGGGGTATGCAACAGTCTTTTGCTCATAGAATCCTCATGCTTTCACGCTTTAAAGTGTTACCATGCTAACATGGCAGAGAAGTAAACTGTTAGTAGTATACCTGAAACTCGTCGGACTGTCAAGGGCCATCTGTCACTTTCGCACCGTCTCTCAGAAAGCCTTAACGCCCCCTTAAACTCTGTCCGCAAGGTCCTTCTGCAGCATGTCCAGATACGGAACCAGAATCCCGTGCTTTTTCGGCAGAACGTACTCCGGGTTCAGTTCCTCGTACCGGAAGCTTTTGCGCCCGCCGTCTTTCGCCCGGTTCCAGAAAAGCAGAAGCATATCCAGCGGAAGGTAATAGAACAGGTCTCTGTGCGTATAGTAGATCAGGAAAAAAGAGATACCTCCCTGCTTTTCAAATTCCCTCATGAATTCCACCTGATGTTCATGAATATTCTGAAGGGAAAACGTATCCACCGCGCATTCCTTGGCGTCAAAACAGACAGGATACCCCTGCACCGCGCCGATATAATCCACCGTGCTCTTCTGCTCGAAATAGGCCAGCGTGATCTGGCGGTGTTCCCTGTCCATCCGGATTGGCGTGATGGGCGTAGGGACTTTCTGGATCAGCGCAAGATGGGATTCTCTGTATTTTTCGTTTGTCCTGTTGATCATTTCCTCCAGCGTCGAGCCCCTGAGTCCTCTGGAATTCCAAGTTGCCATATTTTTTCTCTCCCGTTGCCTTTATCCTGCGGCGCAGCCTGCGTCTTCCGAAAGCCCCAGAGAAGCCTGAACGCGCAGAAACCGCTGGGGGCAGGCAGCCTCCACCGTCCTGCCGCTTAAGGCTTCCCCCGCCGCATCCTGCGTCTGCGGGAACACGACGCGAAAGGCGTGGAGCAGCTGGCTCTGAAGACCGTACTTCTCCCGCAGCTTTCGATTCAGCGCGGCATCCCCATATTTGAGATCACCGATCACAGGATACCCCAGCGACGCCAGATGGGCTCGGATCTGATGCGGTTTCCCCGTGATCAGTTCCACTTCCAGCAGCGTATAGCCGTTTTTTTGACAGACAGGGCGGCAGGCCGTCTCGATAAATTCCCCGCCCTCCCGCTTCTCTTCGGTCACACGCACCCGGTTTTTTCCGGCGTCCTTCGTCAGGTAACCGCGGACGGTCATCGGACTCTTTATGTCGCCCGCGCAGATCGTCCTGTAAAATTTCCTGACGGTGCGCTCCCTGATACAGCCGCTTAAAAACTGCAGACCCGCCACCGTTTTCCCGCAAAGGACCAGGCCGGAAGTATTCCGGTCCAGCCGGTTGCACACCGAGGGCATAAACCCTTTTAATTCCTCTTCCAGCGCGGGATCCTGCCACAGAAGGTAGCCGATCATCCACTCGTTCAGGCTGAGATCACCTTCCGCGGCCTTCTGGGTCAGAACACCCGCGGGCTTATTCAGAATGATGATATGGCTGTCCTCGTACACGACGTCAATCTTCTTCAGCTTTGTATACGCCGTCCGGCACTCCCGGATTCGTTCCTCTGTGCCGCCGCAGGCCCCCTTTGACGCATCCCCGTCAGAACTGCCGGCGCTTTCCGGGGAGCCGGAAAACTTCGCGTAGGTCTCATCCGAAAAGAAAAATTGGATCCTGTCTCCCGGAGACAGCGTTTCGTTTCCCTGCGCCCTGGCGCCGTTTAACGTTATGTTTTTCTTCCGCAGCATCCTGTACAGGAATCCCGTTGCCGCGTTTGGCAGGATCCTGTGAAGATATCTGTCCAGTCTCTGGCCGGCCTGCGCGGCGCTGATGTCCACTTCCTGCATGAGAGACGCTCCTTTAAAGACAGACGCTTTTCAGCGTGGCGATCACGGCCGCCGTCGTCTCAGGCTTCTCTTCCAGAGAAGCCATCTGTTCCAGCCGTGCGATGTATTTTTTCAGATCCGTGAAGATTTTTACGGTGGTTTCCCTGTGGCCGTCCAGTCTCAGGTGATCTCCGATATGGCTGTAAAAAGCGTTCTCGTCAAAATCGGGCGCCTGCGAATAGCCGCAGACCGTATTGCCCCTTACCGCAAGGTGCCCCACCACAAAATTCTTTTTATAGGAAGTGAAGACACAGTCGTACAGGGTCTGAAGATCTCCTGACGATTTTTGGATCAGATCCGCCGCTTCCCCGTCCAGACTGTGAAATCGAAGAAACATCACCGCGCCGATCAGGCTCTTGCTGGCAGGCAAAAGGCCCAAAACCGCCACGATACTCAAAAGGTTTACTCTGCTCTTCGGATTTAAAAGTCCCATCCAGAACAGTTTCAATCCCTTGACTGCCGGAACCGATCCGCCCAGAGCGGGAAAAACTCCCGCCAGAAATCCGTCGATCCCGGCGGCTGCCCGCAACAGTCCCGCCTGGGTCTGCATGATCCCCGCCGTAAACAGAGACAGAGGAATGGCAAAATACAATACGGTTCTCATCACTTCATATTTTTTCTGAGAGTTCAGATAATTTCTGGCGCCCTTTACTTTTTCCGTTGAGAACATCCGCGCTATTTTCATGAATTTCGAGTTTCCTCCCGATCTCTTTCCTTCTTCGTCCCGTTCCTTCCGGTTCTTCCCGCGCAATGAGCGCGGAATGTTCCACCGCTCCCGCGCCGATGTCAGTTTGAGAGGCAGGGTCAATTCCGCCGCCCCGGGATCTTATGTCCGCGCTCAGGAGAGCAGTCCGTAAAAATCGTCGATATAATAGTCCGCCAGTTCCCGCTTCTTTTCCCTCTGATCCGCGGAATAAGCGTCTTCCACGGCGCAGACCCGCATGCCGGCGCTGGCGCCCGCACGAATGCCGGGAACGATATCTTCAAACACAAGACACTTGGAAGGCTCCACGCCAAGTTCTTCCGCCACCGCGAGATAGATGTCCGGCGCGGGTTTTCCCTTTTTCACGTCGCATCCCGTCATGATGCAGGAAAACCGTTGCTTCAGTCCGTGTACCGCCGCGATATTCTCCACAAGCTCCCTGGAATTGCTGGTGGCGATCCCAAGCCGGATCCCGTTTGCCATACAGTCGTCCAGAAACGTGCGGATCCCGGGCTTTAACGGCACCTCATTGGCGTATTTGTCCCACGCCATCCGGTTCCAGGTCTCCTTGATCTCTTCGATGGTATCCGGTATGTCGAAGTGTTCCTTGAAATAAAGGGCCGTCTCATGAAAACTCATGCCCTCGATCTTTGACTGCAGATCCTCCGGAAGAGGGATCCCGTACCGGCCAAGATATTCTATATCGATGGCCCTCCACATCCACATGGAGTCCACCAGAGAGCCGTCCAGATCGAAAATGACGGCCTCTATTCCGTCAAACATTTCATGTCTCATGCAGTATTTCCACCTCCTGACAGGTCAGTTCCCTGTACTCTCCGGTTTTCAGCCCTTCGTCCAGGCAAAGTCCCCCGAAAGCCACTCTCTTTAAGGCAAGGACCCGATTGTCCACCGCAAGCAGCATCCGCTTCACCTGATGATATTTTCCCTCCCGGATGGTGAGAAGCAGCTTCCCGTCTTTAAGGAGACTGGCCTTTGCGGGCAGCGTCGGTCTTTTCTCCCCGATATCCACGCCCTGTTCCAGACGGTTCAGATCTTCCTCCGACAGAGCGCGGGCGGTTGTCACAAGATAAGTCTTGTCCACATGTCTTTTCGGGGAAAGCAGCCTGTGAGCGGTCTCGCCGTCGTCGGTGAGAAGCAGCAGCCCCTCCGTATCTCTGTCCAGTCTGCCCACGGGAAACACGCCATCCCGGGGAAGAACGCATCCCTTCATCAGGTCAAGAACCGTGGTCTCCCTGTCGTCCCTGACGGCGGAAACAACCCCCGCCGGCTTGTTCAGCATATAATAGACATGGCCGCCCGGACGCAGCGTCTGTCCCTGACAGCAGACCTGATCCCTCGTCTCATCGATCTTCTGTTCCGGCGAGCGAACGGTTCTGCCGTTCACGGTCACAAGCCCCCGGCGGATCAGATCCTTTACCTGGGTTCTGGAACCCATATTTCTGCTGCTTAAAAATTTATCCAGACGCATAAACCTTTTCCTGTCTCATATATTTTTTCGAGGAACCATGCATGGAGCGAACTGTGAATCTGCTTACCCTTTTCTTCCTTTTTTTCGCGGGATGCATTCTGACCCATTCCGCTCTGAGCCTGACTTACGCCGGTCTTGGTCTGGAGCTTTGGTTTTCCGGAATGATCCCCGCCCTGCTTCCCTTTATGATCCTTTCCGGCATTATGATAAGAATGAATCTGACGGAGCGAATGTCGATGGCGGTCTATCCGTTGGTCGGCCCGCTGTACGGCGTGAGGAAAAATGTGTGTTACTGCATGCTGCTCGGTTTTCTCTGCGGATTTCCCATGGGAGCAAGAGTGACGGCACAGCTGCGGGAACGCGGAATGCTCACCCGGCGGGAAGGCCAATATCTTCTGGCCTTCTGCAACAATATCGGCCCTGTATACTTTTGCAGCTTCGCGCTGCCCCTTCTCGGCCGCCGCCTTGTGCTGCCCTATCTTTTCGGCATGTACGGCGTTCCTCTTTTGTACGGCCTGCTCCTGCGCCATACCGCATACCGGGACATCGGCGTCGCACGTAAAGATTTATCCGGCCGCCGGGGCTTTGGAGAACTTCGGGCCGCGGGGGAACCCCAAAGCCTCCGGCGGACGTCTGTCAGAAACACCGCGCCGGCCGCCGTTCTGGAAGCGGCCGAACAGTCGGTACAAACATCCGTCCAGAGCATCCTGACGCTGGGCGGTTATATGATCCTGTTCAACCTGATGAACCTGATTCCGCACGTACTGCTCGGCAGACCGCTTCCCCTTCTGGGGCCTCTTCTTGAGATCACAGGCGGACTGGGAATGTTAAAGCAAAGCCTGCCGCTTTACAGTCTTCTTGCCCTGTCCTTCGGAGGTCTCTGCTGTATTGCCCAGACCTACAGCTGTATCCGCGACACAGATCTTTCGCTGTCAGGCTATCTTTTTCACAAAATAATCCTGACTCTCTTAAACGCCGGCTTTTATCTGGGCTGGTTTCTGCTGCGGCCGGACTCCTTCCTGCGCTGACGGGCGGCGCGCTTCCGGCTTCCGGCCGCGATGGCCTGGGATACCAGAAAAATGACGAGCAGTGTCAGGGCGGCGATCAGGCAGATCGCAAGAAACGTCAGAAAACTCACAGGCCTTTCCTGTTCTTCGGCGCCGTCGCCTCTTCCGCCGGCAAAATCCTCCGTTCTTTCGTACGCACTGTCTTTTCCCTCAGAAGAGACGGCGTTTTGTCCGTTTTCGGTGCCGTCCCCCATCTCCGCCTTGCCCGAAGCCGCCAGCAGTTCCTCCGGATCCCGATAGGTTTCCGGACTGGTCCAGGAATTGCTTTCCGTATACAGATCATATCCGTTGTAAGCCCGCAGTATCACTGTGGGACAGGTGAGCGCAGGAACCGTCAGATTCAGCGTGAAGGTATCGGAATAAGCGCCGGTCAGAGCGTCGCTTCCCGGCCAGGCTTCTCTTGGGGAAAAGGTC
Source organism: uncultured Acetatifactor sp. (assembly GCA_947586055.1). GTDB lineage: Bacteria > Bacillota > Clostridia > Lachnospirales > Lachnospiraceae > Acetatifactor. Next base: position 193,882 of record CANPXL010000001.1, read on the forward strand.
TTTCCGCCGTCCAGACTAAAAGAATAGTATAAAAGCGTGGAATCGTAGTCCGCGGCGGTCACGGAAAGCGCAAGCCTCCCGGTGTCGTAATCTGTCTCCAGCAGCTCGATCTGACATACGTCGGGGGCGGTGCTATCCTGAACCGTCACGGGAACAGGGGCGGAAATGCTTGACTCTGCGAGTTCATGATCCGAATAATCCACGCCGAGGACGGAACTCTTCAGCCCGAAGTACCGCGCTGCGGCCGTGGCGTCCATGCGCCCGAACTCCTTAAGTTCTTCCTCGCTGTCACAAAATCCCTCGTCTCTCGCCTCGTCGACATGACAGTGTTCGATGATCACCGCCGGCATCTTCTTTTCGGAAGAATACAGGAGGATTCCGTAATAATCTTTGCCGGAATCTCCAAGCCTTGTCTTTACGCCGCGGATAAAAAGCCCTTTTTCCCGAAACGCGCCAAGCAGTTCGCATCCAAACTGATACCCGATCCCGTTGCAGGGCGCAAACGCCGACGTCCATACCTCCGCGCCGTAGAGCTCATGGTTTTCCGATGCGTTATAATGAATGCTGAACAGAAAGTCCGCATCCACCGAGGCCGCAAATTCCACCCGCTCTTTTCGGGACAGATCCACATCGGACGTCCGCGTCAGATAAACTTCCACGCCGTCGTAGAGAGAAAGCTCCTCATACATGGCAAGCGCGGTGACCATGGTCATGCTCTTTTCCTCATGGCCGTTCTCTGTGGTGCCAAGGTTATCGCCGCCATGGCCCGGGTCGATGACGATGACCAGCTTATCCCCCGTATCCTGCAGCCGTCCTGCGGCTTCCGCCCGGCTGAAGGGAAAAAGCGCCAGGAAAAGCGCCGTCATCAGTGTAAAAAAACCGGCTCCCTTGCGAAAACCGGTTTTTCCTCTCATTGGATCACATCCAGTCCGTTGTCTCCGGCCGCATCGTCCAGAGGGATCGATTCCAGATCCTCGTCCGATGGATAGAGGGAGCGGCGGTTGGACTGGATCAGTTCTTTATACTGGTTCAGAGAACCGATCAGCGTGGTGAAATTGGAGTTGGACGCCTGCAGCGCGGAGACGATGATGTTTTCCAGCTCCGCCAGACGGTCTTCCGTATACTGGGCAGCCTGCATCCGAAGGTCGTTTGCCTCCATGGTAGCCTTGTCAAGTATCTCCTGCGCCTGCTGGGCGGCCTGCGTCACGACTTCATTTGCCTGAGCGTAGGCCTGCTGCATGATCTCATGCTCGCTGATCAGCTCGTTGGTATGTATGGTGGCCTCGTTGATCAGCGCCTCGGCTTTCGCTCTGGCGTCGTTTAAGATGGCTTCCTTGTTGCTGATGATCTTCTGATAGCGTTTGATCTCATCGGGAGTCTTCATCCGCAGTTCCCGAAGCAGCTCGTCGATCTCATCCTTATTGACGATGATCTCCGAGTTTGACATAAACTTGGGCTTACAGCTCTCAATATATTCCTCTAATTCGTCGATTAACTGCTCAATTCTACTGCTCATGGGCAATCACTCCTTATTCTGCTTCCTGATCCGGTACTTGTCGTAAATCAGTTTTTCCACAAATTCCGGCACGCACTGGCTGATATCGCCTCCGAAGCTTGCGATCTCCTTCACGCTGGAGGAACTTAAGTACGCATACTCCAGACTGGTCGTCAAGAACATGGTGTCCAGCTTTCCGTCGGACAGCTTCCTGTTGGTCTGGGCGATCTGCAGTTCGTATTCAAAATCCGTGATCGCGCGCAGGCCCCTGACCGCGATGTGAAGATCGTTCTCCGCCGCGTAATTGATCAGCAGGCCGCTGAAACTGTCTACCCGGACATTGGGAATGTCTTTTGTAGCCTCTTTTAATATATTAACACGTTCTTCCACAGAAAACAACGGAGTTTTCTCTTTATTGTTCAAAACGCTTACGATCAGTACGTCAAAAATCTCCGAAGCTCTTCTGATAATATCAAGGTGACCGTATGTAACAGGATCAAAACTGCCCGGATATACCGCTCTCTTCATTTTTTTCAATCCTCACAAATACATGCTTGTTCGTCCGATATCTCTTTTCCTTTTCCAGAACGTATCCCCACCGGCCAAGCCAGGAAAAGTCCGTATCCAGAGCCGCCTCCACGATGATCAGCGTCTCATGCGTCATCCATCGCCTTCCCTTAAGAGCGGCCAGCACGTTTTTTTCATATTCCCGGCCGTAGGGCGGATCCAGAAACACGATATCCGCCGTTTCCTCCCGGATGGCGTCCAACGCGCCGCATACATCCTGTTTTATTACTATAGCACGATTCTCCAGTTTCGTAAATGCAAGATTTTTGCGGATACATTCCACCGCCTTCGGCGCGGAATCCACAAAATATGCCTTCTTTGCTCCACGGCTTAAGGCTTCGATGCCAATGGCGCCGCTGCCGCTGAAAAGATCCAGAAAGACCGAGCCCGGCAGATCCCAGTGAAGCATGTTAAAGAGGGTCTCCTTGATCTTGTCCGTTGTCGGTCTGGTATCCATGCCTTCCGGCGCCTTAAGCGGCATGCTTCCCGCCGTTCCCGCGATCACTCTCATACGCGCCCCCTTCACGGCGTGCGGATCTTTGTTCCCTTTGTGTCCCGCCTGCCGGTTTTCAACTCGTTTAACACAAGATTTCTGCCCTTATATTCTATGGAAGCATTGTCGAGGACCATGGTATAATAAACCTTCTCAACCTCATCCTTCGGCCCCAGTTTCATGCCCCGAACGCCCACGGCGCCCTTTTTCTTCTCCGGGATCTCTTCCAGCGAAAATCTCAGGAAAAATCCTTCCTTCGTCTGAAGGATCATATAGCGCTGCTCCGACAAAGTCTCCACGCTCACCACCCGGTCTCCCTCCGCAAGCTTTGTGGCCGCGACGGCGCGCTTGGAGACGTCGAACTCTCCGCCGTCAACCAGCTTCATCATGGACTGCGCCGTGACGAACGCCACCTGCCTTAAGTTCAGCTGCGTCTGGCTGGTCAGGTATACGATCTGCTCTTTTCCGGAGTCGTAGCTGCTGATGTTGTCCAGAGGCGTTCCCTTGTCGCGGAACCTGCCGAAGGGAATGTCCGAGACCCTGACGGTGTAAAGCTGGCCCGTGTCGGTAAAGGCGCAGACCTTTCCGGTATTCTTACAGCAGAATACGAATCGGTTCTCCAGGTCGGCCGTCTCTTTGTTCCGCTCGTAGGCCGCGGTGTCGATCGCTCTGATATAACCGAACCGGTCCATCAGCACGCAGACGTCGGTCTCTTCCACCTCTTTCTCCCTGTAAACCGCTTCCTCCGCGTTCTCAATGACCGTGCGGCGCTTTCTCCCATATTCCTTTTTATATTCGTCCAGCTCGTTTATGATGACCTGCGCCATGGAATCCCTGCGTTCCAGAATATCCTCATAGCGGTAGATATTTGCCATGGTCTCTTCATGTTCGTTGATCAGCGCCTCGATCTCCAGCCCGATCAGTTTATACAGGCGCATTTCCAGAATGGCGTTTGCCTGCTTTTCCGTAAACATCAGCTGCTCGGCCATGATCCTGGATTCTTTTGACTGAAACCGGATGCCGTCCGTCTTTCCCTCCACCAGACAGGCCTTCGCCATGGCGCGGTCCCTGGATCCCCGGAGAATCTCGATGATCAGGTCTATCACATTGCAGGCCTTGATCAACCCCTCCTGAATCTCCCGGCGCTCCATCTCTCTTTCCAGAAGATTCGTATATTTGCGCGTCGCGATCTGGTACTGGAAATCCACGTTTGCCTTCAGAACCTGCTTTAAGCCCATGGTCTCCGGTCTGCCGTCGCAGATGGCAAGCATATTTACGCCGAAGGTATCCTCCAGCCGGGTTTTTTTGTACAGAAGATTGACAAAATTTTCGGCGTCCGCGTCCTTTTTCAGTTCGATGACGATGCGGATCCCCTCCTTGGAGGACTGATTGGAAATATCCACCACATCCTGCGTCTTTTTTGTCTCCACAAGAGCCGCAACGTCAGAGAGAAACCGGGAAATACCCGTCCCGATCATGGTGTAGGGGATCTCGGTGATCACAACGTTGGTCCTTCCCCCTTTTACGCTTTCAAACTCCACCTTCCCGCGGATCCGGATCCTGCCCGTCCCGGTCTCATAGATTTCGTGAAGCTCATCCTTGTTGGTGACGATGCCGCCGGTTGGGAAATCGGGTCCCTTCAGGTAACGCATCAGCTCCGCCGTGGTAATGGCTTCGTTCTGCATATAAGCCTTCATGGCGTCGATGACTTCACACAGATTATGAGGCGGCGTGCTGGTGGTCATGCCCACCGCGATGCCCTCGGAGCCGTTGACAAGGAAATTCGGGATCCTTACAGGCAGAACGGAAGGTTCTTTCTCCGTCTCGTCAAAGTTGGGAACAAAGTCCACCACATCCTTGTCCAGATCTCCGAGAAAAGCCTCCTGCGTCACCTTCTGAAGCCTCGCCTCGGTGTAACGCATGGCGGCGGCGCCGTCTCCTTCGATGTTGCCGAAGTTCCCGTGACCGTCGATCAGGGCAAGTCCCTTTTTAAAATCCTGACTCATCACTACCAGGGAGTCATAAATGGAACTGTCGCCGTGGGGATGATACTTACCCATGGTATCGCCCACGATTCTTGCGCTCTTTCGGTAAGGGCGGTCAAAACGGATGCCAAGCTCGTACATGTCGTAAAGCACTCTGCGCTGCACGGGCTTTAAGCCGTCTCTGACGTCGGGAAGCGCCCGGGCGATGATCACGCTCATGGCGTAATCAATGTAGGCTTTCTGCATCTCTTCCGAGTATTCGGTTCTGATAATCCTGCTGTCGTCCATATTCTGGTTATTCCTTTTCCGGGTCTGTGTTTTTCTCTTTTTGCCTCTGTTCCCTGCAGGCGAGAACTGTCATGATCACGGAAACTTAACCTACGCCTGCATATCCAGCTCGGCGTCCTGCGCGTGGTCGTAGATAAAGGCCTTGCGGGGCGGGACCTCCGTCCCCATGAGCAGTTCGGTGATTTCGGTGGCCATGCGGGCATCCTCGATCTCCACCTGCTTCATCCGGCGTGTTTCGGGGTTCAGCGTGGTCTCCCAGAGCTGCTCCGCATCCATCTCTCCCAGGCCCTTGTAGCGCTGGAGCGTAAAGGAGCCCTTGTGGGTTTTTCTGTATTTTTCCAGCGCCTTGTCGTCGTAGAGATATTCTTCCTTCCCCCTGGCAGGCATGGCCTTATAAAGGGGAGGCATGGCAATGTAAACGTGCCCCTCGAAAATCAGTTCCGGCATGAAACGGTAAAACAGGGTCAGCAGCAGCGTGGAAATATGGGCGCCGTCCACATCCGCGTCCGCCATAATGACAATCTTGTCATAACGCAGTTTCGAGATGTCGAAATCATTGCCGTACCCCTCCGAAAAACCGCAGCCGAACGCATTGATCATGGTTCGGATCTCCGCGTTGGCAAGGACCTTGTCGATACTGGCTTTTTCCACGTTCAGAATTTTTCCCCGGATCGGAAGGATGGCCTGATACATGCGGTTGCGCGCGGTCTTCGCGCTGCCCCCCGCGGAATCGCCCTCCACAATAAAAATTTCGCATTTGGACGGATCCCTGGATTCGCAGTTTGCCAGCTTTCCGTTAGAGTCAAAGGAGAATTTCTGCTTTGTGAGAAGATTGGTCTTCGCCCTCTCTTCCGTCCTGCGGATCTTCGCCGCCTTCTCCGCGCAGCTGATAATGCTTTTCAGGGTTTCCAGATTGCGGTCGAAAATTCGGACCACTTCGTCGCCTGTGACCTTGCTGACCACCTTCGCGGCGTCCTGATTGTCAAGCTTTGTCTTCGTCTGACCTTCGAATCTGGGGTCGGGATGCTTGATGGACACCACAGCGGTCATGCCGTTTCTCACGTCCGCTCCGGTAAAGTTGACGTCCTTTTCCTTTAAAATGCCAAGCTCTCTGGCATAAGTGTTGATCACGTTTGTAAACATGGTCTTAAAGCCTGTCAGATGGGTGCCGCCCTCGGAATTATAGATATTGTTGCAGAATCCCAATACATTTTCATGGAACTCGTTAATGTACTGGAACGCCACATCCACCGTGATTCCTTCGCTTTCCCCCGAAAAATGAATCACATCGTGCACGGCCTCCTGCGACTTGTTCATGTCCCTGACAAAGCCTGTGATTCCCTCCGGCTCATGGTAGGTCACGGTCTCAGGATCTTCTCTGCGCAGATCCCGGAAAAGAATAGTCAGATTTGGATTCAGATAGGCGGTTTCATGGAGACGGCTCTTTACCTCGTCCTCCTTGAACCTGGTTTTGTCAAAGATCGTATCGTCCGGCAGGAAATTGACGGTAGTTCCCGTCTCTCTGGTCTTTCCTTTCACCGGCAGCAGACCGTTTTCCAGCTCCGTCACCGGATTTCCTCTCTCATAACTGTCTTCATAGATAAATCCGCCAGTCTTGACCGTTACGGTCAACCGTTCGGAGAGCGCGTTCACTACAGAAGAGCCCACGCCGTGAAGTCCGCCGCTGGTCTTATAGGCGCTGTTGTCAAACTTTCCGCCCGCATGCAGCGTGGTAAATACCAGCCGTTCGGCGCTGACTCCTTTTTCATGCATGCCCACGGGAATGCCGCGACCGTTGTCCGAGACGGTTGCGGAGCCGTCCGCCTCCAGTGTCACGGAGATGGTATCGCAGTATCCCGCCAGGTGCTCGTCCACGGAGTTGTCTACGATCTCATAGATCAGATGATTCAATCCCTTTGTGGACACGCTGCCGATATACATGCCGGGACGCTTCCGGACAGCCTCCAGCCCTTCCAGGACCATGATGCTGGAAGCGTCATAGTTGTCTGTCTTTGCCATTGTGTTTGAATACTCCTTTAGCTTTATCACATCCGCGCCGGAATTTTTCTGCAGCACGCAAGCGCCAGTGCGCCGGGGCCGATATGGCAGGATACGCTTAAGGAAAGCGGATCGATATGGATATCGTACCCGGGAAAGATCTCCGCTATCTCCTGTCGAAAGCCTTCCGCCGCCCCAAGATCCGCTGTATAGGCAATGTCCAGCCAGATATGTTTATCCTCCGTCATTCCTCCGAACCGGTTCTCGATATCGCTCTTTATGGCGTTGATCATGATGGTCTTGCCCTGAGCCGTTGTCCGCGCCTTGGCGAAAGCGTCCAGCTTTTCGCCCTGAATCTGCAGCACAGGCTTTAATTTCAGCAGGGTGCCGATGGCGGCGGCAGCCGGCGTGATCCTGCCTCCCTTTTTCAGGTAGTACAGGGTGTCCAGCATAATATAAATACTGCTGTTGAATTTATCGGCCTCCAGGTATTCCTTTATCCCGGCGGCGCTCATTCCCCCGGCGGCCAGCGCCAGCGCGTCCAGACAGGACTGGCGCTGGGTGACGGAAATCCTCTGGTTGTTCACGACCTGAACTTTCCCGTCATAGTCCTCCGCAAGCATCCGGGCGCTCTGGCAGGAGCCGGAGAGACCGCTGCTCATGGGAATATGTACCAGCTCGTCATACTCCGAAAGAACCCGGTCCCAGAGCTGCGTCACCGACTCCGGAGACGGCTGGCTGGTGCTGATATTGGCGCCTGTGGCGAGCTTTTCGTAAAACTGCTCCTGAGTCAGGTTAATATCCTCATAAAAGGTTTCCCCGTCGATCATGAAAGGCATGGGAAGCACAAAAATTCCCATCTCTTTCCCGGCAGACTGGGTAATGCCGCTGTTGCTGTCCGTTACGATTGCGACTTTTGCCATAGGTTGATTGTACCTTTCTGTATTCCGTAAGATTTAGCAGATAAGCTGATTTTGAAAACTCATACTGATTATTTTAACGTTATATGGACCGAAAGTCAACACCGTTTGCCGCCGTCTGATCCAGTCTTTGCCGGAGCGCCCGGTGCTGCGGCCGCTCCAGCTGCGGGTCTTCGGCCATCAGTGAGTCCACGGCGTCGGACGCCATCTTCAGGACGGCGGCGTCTGTGTAAATATCTCCCAGACGGAAGGAAAAATCCCCGCTCTGACGCACACCGAACAGATCCCCCGGGCCTCTCAGCTCCAGGTCCTGCGAGGCAATGTAAAACCCGTCGTTGGATCTGTTCAGGATCTGAAGCCGTTCCATGGTTTCCTGATCTTCCTTCGCGCTCACAAAGATACAGTAACTCTGATGGTTCCCTCTTCCCACCCGGCCCCGAAGCTGATGCAGCTGGGCGAGTCCGAACCGCTCCGCATTTTCCACCATCATGACGGAAGCGTTCGGCACGTTAATGCCAACCTCGATCACGGTGGTGGAGACCAGCACGTCGATGGAACGGGCGGCAAATTCCTCCATGATCCGGTTTTTGTCCGCCGGACGCATCCTGCCGTGCAAAAACGCCACCTGTACCTCCGACGGCAGGGCGCACCTGAGCTTTTCCGCATAATCTACCACATTTTCCAGATTCCCCATCTCTCCCTCTTCCACCTGGGGACAGATCACATAGGCCTGACGGCCCTGTGCCACCTGTTCGGCGATAAATTTATACGCGTTGGGTCTCCAGGAGGTATTCACCACACAGTTTTTGATGGGGAGACGGCCCTGCGGAAGCTCGTCCACCACGGAGATGTCGAGATCCCCGTACAAAATGATGGCGAGAGTCCTTGGAATGGGTGTCGCGCTCATGACAAGGATATGGGGATCCTCCCCCTTTTTTGCAAGACGCTCCCGCTGGCGTACGCCGAACCGGTGCTGTTCGTCCGTGACGACCAGCGCCAGCGCCTTGTAACGGACCCTGTCCTGAATCAGGGCGTGGGTGCCGATGATCAGATTGGCCTCCCCCGTCTCGATCCGCCGGTAAGCCTCCCGCTTCTCACCCGCCGTCATGGAGCCCACCAGCAGCACAGGGCGAAAACAAACCCCATAGCGCCTGACATACTCCGCAACGGTTTCATAATGCTGGGCGGCAAGCACTTCCGTGGGCGCCATCAACGCCCCCTGACAGCCGTTTGCAGCCGTCATCAGCAGGGCAAGGACCGCAAGGATCGTCTTTCCCGAGCCTACGTCTCCCTGAATCAGCCGGTTCATGCAGACCGGGCTGCTCATATCGTCTTTGATCTCCTGCCACACCTTCCGCTGCGCGTTTGTCAGCGAAAAAGGAAGGTGTTCCAGAAAGCGGACCGTATCCGCCGTCTCGAACATCCGGAACCGGTTTTCCACGCCCTCGCTTGCCTGCCTGTTCCGGCGAAGCAGATAAAGAAAAGAAAAAAACTCATCGAAGACAAGACGCCGTCTTGCCTGCAGAAGCCTTTCCCGGTTTGCCGGAAAATGGAGGGACTCCAGCGCTTCCCGCTCCGGGATCAGACCACAGTCCCGAAGTATTTGGGGCGGATAATATTCTTCCTGCGATTCGCACAGGTCAAGCGCCTGCCTTACCGCTTTGCGGACCGTCAGATTTGTCAGTCCCTTCGTCAGCGCATATCCGGGAATGAGACAGTCCGTCTGTTTCTTATACTCTTCCAGGGAAAACAGCTTCGGCTGTTCCATGACCTTTTTGTTCCCGCGCATCTGCACCGTCCCGCGGAACAGATAATATCCTCCCTGTTTCAGCGTCTTCTTCAAAAAGGGCATGTTGAAAAATGTGAACTGCATGCTGCCGGAACTGTCGGCAACGTTCACATTCAGAATATGGATCTGATGCGCCCTGCGTTCGTTCGGGATTCCCGTCACCGTCACATACACGGCGCAGACGCTGCCCGGACTCGCCTGCGCAATCTTCACGGGCGCTTCATAAAGCTCGTAGTCTCTCGGATAATGAGCCAGCAGATCGCCCACGCTGCGTATCCCCAGTTTTGCAAAAAGCGTTTCTGTTTTCTTCCCTATACCTTTTAACTCCAGAACGGATGTATTGCGATCCATGGGCAGCCATTCCTTTCCTCTGCTCTACGGGAAATCGGGAGACCTGTCTTTTGCGGTTCTGCGCGCCGCGGCGCACTGTAAACTGTAAAAGGAGACAGCAGAATCTGTCTCCTTTTCATCCCCGGATCTTCTTTGTCGGAAGATCTATTCCACAGACATCACATAGTAATAGATGGGCTGACCGCCGTACTGCAGTTCCACGTCGCAGCCTGAGTATTTTTCGGAAACCTCCGCACAGAAGCGTTCCGCGTCCTCCCGCTTTACGTCCGCTCCGTAGTAAATGCTGATCAGCTCGGCTTCTTCGTTCATCATGCCGTCCAGCGTCTCCTGCGCCACCTGCTCCAGACTTTCGCCCACGGCGAGAAGTCCCTGGTCGCCTATCCCCATATAATCGCCCTTTTTGATCTCATGATCGTCGATCATGGTGTCGCGGACGGCGTACGTCACCTCGCCGGTGCTGACGGTGCCGATCTCCTGCAGCATGGCTTCCTCATTCTCGTCGGCCGACATCTCGGGCACAAAATTGATTACGGCTGTGATTCCCTGCGGGACGGTCTTTGTCGGGATCACAAGCAGATCCTTTTCCGTCGTCAGCTCCGCGGCCTGGTTCGCCGCGAGAATAATATTTTTATTGTTCGGCAGAATAAAGATGGTCTTCGCATTCACCTTTTCCACCGCGTCCAGAATGTCCGCGGTGCTGGGATTCATGGTCTGGCCGCCCTCTATGACATAATCCACCCCGAGACTTTTGAAGATCCCGCTCATGCCGTCTCCGGCGGAAACGGCGATAAAGCCGTAATCTTTGGGCGGTTCGTCGGCGGGCTGGGGCGGCGCATCCTTCTCCGACATCCGAAACAGTTTTTCCTGATGCTCCAGACGCATATTGTCAATCTTCATGTTGGAGAGCGCGCCGTACTTCAGTCCCCTCTGGATCGCAAGGCCGGGATCGTTGGTATGTACATGCACCTTGACCACATCTTCGTCGGCCACGCAGACAATGGAATCTCCGATGGACTCAAGATAAGCCTTGAAATCCATCTCGTTTTTGGCATTGAAGGGTCTGTCAGGCATGACAATAAATTCCGTGCAGTAGCCAAACCGGATCTGGGCTTCCTCCTGTGCCTGTCCCGAAGCGCCGCGGACGCCTCCCTGTCTGTCGGGCGTTTCAAAATCAAGCTGGATCTCCTTTCCGAGATAGGCGTCAAGAAAACCGTTCAGCACTTCCACCAGTCCCTGACCGCCGGAGTCCACAACGCCGGCCTGCTTTAAGACCGGAAGCATCTCAGGCGTCTGACTGAGCACATATTTTGCGTGTTCGATCACCGTCGACAGGTAGGTCTCCATGTCCGTAACGCCGTCATTTACCAGCTCGCGGCCCTTCTCGGAAACCCCTCTTGCCACGGTCAGTATCGTGCCCTCCTTGGGCTTCATGACCGCCTTGTATGCCGTCTCCACTGCCTTCTCAAAAGCTTCCGCGATCACCGGCACCGTCAGGACGCTTTCCGTCCGGATGCGTTTTGTAAAACCGCGGAAAATCTGGGAAAGGATCACGCCCGAATTTCCTCTTGCCCCCCGCAGAGAGCCGCCGGAAATAGCCTTGCAGATTGCTTCCATGCCGGGGTCGTCCCCAAGAGCCATCACTTCCTGCGCCGCCGCCATGATGGTCATGGTCATATTGGTTCCCGTGTCTCCGTCGGGAACCGGAAACACATTCAGTTCATTGATCCACTCTTTTTTATTCTCCAGGTTCTTTGCACCGGCTAAGAACATCTTTGAAAGCATCTTAGCGTCGATTTGTTGTAATCCCACGATATATCCTCCTTAATCAATCACTCTGACACCGTCTACATAGATGTTGATCTTACTGATCTCAATGCCGGTAAATTCCTCAACCTTGTATTTCACGCTGCTGATCAGATTGTCCGCAACGGCGAGGATACTGACGCCGTATGACACGATGACGTGAAAGTCCAGGATCAGCTTGTTGTTGTCCAAAGACACGCTGATCCCCCGTGTAATGCTGTCGCGCTTTAAAAGCCTTACCAGACCGTCTCTGACGCTGACGCCCGCCATCCCCACAATTCCGAAGCACTCCACCGCGACGCTCCCCGCATATTGGGCGATCACGTCTTTATCAACGACTATATTTCCCAAATTGGTATTCATAGAAGAACCTTTCATGGCGATCCCTTTCCTTTCCGTGCTTCCACCGGCCTTCTCCGGCGGCCGATTTCGCCGCGCGGCCCCGCGGCGCACAACCATAGTGTATTTTATCTTACCATTTTTCCCGCAAAAAGGAAACAATAAAAGCAAAAAATAAAAAAAGATTTTTTTCTGCTTGCTTTTTTTACATATTTCTGGTAGTATATCAATGTTGCGGGCACCGCGCCCGACAGCGGCAGACAATAAAACGTTTTTTTCAAGGAGGTGTCAAGATGGCTAAATGTGATATTTGCGGCAAGGGTGTTCATTTCGGTAACAATGTGAGCCATTCTCATAGAAGAAGCAATGCGATCTGGAATTCCAACGTGAAGAGTGTAAAGTGCAAGGTGAACGGAAGCTCCAGAAAAATGCATGTGTGCACCAGCTGCTTAAAGTCCGGCAGAGTGGAGAGAGCCTGAGTTTTCCGGCCGGCAGATCAGAAGACGCGATACGCCTTGCGGCGTAATAAAAAAGAGCAGGATTTCTGCTCTTTTTTTCTGTGGATCCGGTCCGGAAGGCATTTGTTATTTATTCCTCTCTGCTCTTCCGTCTCAGGTATTCCCGGTTGATGACCTGAGAAAGCTCTTCGTCCCCGAACAGATTGTCCGGATGAAAAATTTTCACCAGATCCCGGTATCGTTTCCGGAGCGCCAGCGGATTATTGGCTCCCCGGAACAGAAGACGGACAGACTCTTCTATCGCCAATCCGCCGGTTTCCTCCCGGCCCCGTCCGGCGGCCCGTTCCTCAAACAGTTTTCTCTGACGTTCAAAAGAACGCCTGTCCTCGTCCAGCTTGCGGAAGCCGTCCTGAAGAATGGCCATTTTCTTCTCAAAAAACAGGTTTTCTTCTCTCAGCCGCTTTCGCTCCTGTACCATGCGGAGATTCAGTTCTTCCATCTCCCTGCGCATCCGTATCCGTTCCTTCAGGAATTTTTCCTGAGACGTCTCCAGTTCCCGGCGCGCGTTTTCAAGCCGGATATTTTCCTGAAACAGCCAGATTTTCGCTTCTTTAAGCCCGTCGGCATCTTCCGCTCTGCTTACCGTTTCCCAATCGATCATTGCATCCGCCAACCTTCCGATCCCGCCGCCGATATTCCGCATATTCGGATCAGTCGCTGCATAAGCAGTTATATCCGACGAACAACAACAGAGCAATAATGATCAGGCCTACAAGATTGTTCCGCGCAATCAGCATGAGCAGCATGCCAACGGCGATAAAAAAGCAGATAAGACCTATGATCTTTTTCATAACAAACGAATATACCGATCTTACTCTCCCTATATTATATGCGGCGGCGCGCCTTTATTGAATTATTCTCCGGTTTTTTCCGCTTCTTCCGGAAAAGCGATGTCAACCACCTCGGCGTCGGACATCGCATCTTCCTTCTTCGGTTTCGTGAATTTTTCCACCAGATCCGGGATCAGGTCAAGCACCTTCGTGACCACGTCCTGATTTTTGATGTTCACAAGCTTCGTCGTCCCGTCCTTGATCACGATCACCGCGCTCGGCGTCATTTTCCCGCCAAGACCGCCCGCACCCGAGGAAGAATTCTTTCCGCCGTTCGCTCCCGCGCCGGCTCCGACGCCGAAACTGACATCCACAAGCGGCAGAATGATGGTATCTCCGATCTGCGTGGCTTCTCCCACCACTGTCTTTGTGGAAAGTACGGTATCCATTCCCTGAAGCAGAGATTCCACAACGCCCTGAAACTGATTTGCTTTTTCCGTCATTTTCCTACCTGACCTTTCTGTTCGTCCCCAGAGGACCCTGATTTTGATGATCCGCTTTCCCGCTTTTCCGTATCCTTCCCTGCTTCCGCGCCGGTTCCTGCTTTCATTCCGGTTTCTGCTTTCATTCCGGTTTCTGCTTCCGTTCCAGATCCCTCTTCTGCAGTTTTTCCCCCTTCCGCACTTCTTTCTGCTTCCGGCTTTTTCCGCCTGAGCCGGTCTATAAACAGCTTCAGCCGCTTATCCAGCGCAACCTGCAGCGTATGCCAGAGCAGCGTCGCCAGAGTCACAAATCCCGACGCCTGAAACTCACCTTCAAAAACCGCTCTTTCAAAATCCGGCGTCACCTGCACGGAAGACCCAAGAAACGGCATCAACACACACAGCGCGCCGAACGCATACCCTGTCGTATCGGGCGATCCCGTTCCAAAAAGGATCTGCGCTTTCAGCTTTCCCGGTCTGAGACTCTTCAGAATCCTGCCCAGCCGGAACATGACGTGGGAAAAGAGCAGCCCCGTTTCCCGATCGCTGAAAAGATCCTTATAGTAAGATATATTTTGCCAAATCTCTTTTATTTTATCATAAATGGATCGGAATGTGTACTGTATCTTTGCAATTTTTTGCGAAAACCACGAAGCGCTTTCCCCGTTCGCTTCAGGGCCCTCATTCCGTTCTTCGGCAGGATCCGCTCCGACCTTCTCCGTCCCGACCTTCGACGTCCCTGTCCTCTCTGTCTCTGTTTTCTCTGTCCCGGCCTTCGCCTCTCCTGCCTTCTTCGTCACAGCGGTCTCTTTCGTTTCTGCTTTTTCCGTACTGCCCTTCGCCGCCACGGCAGTCTTCTCCGATCCGTCCTTTTCCCGGTTCTTCGTATCGTTCCCGGATTCCTTTTCCCGGTCTTTTTTCCGTTTTTTCCCCTGTCCGTCTCTTTTTTCGCTCCCGCCGGACTCATAGAGCTTAAACCACAATAATTTTATCACGGCCTTCCCCGGCTCCGGATAGGAATAGCCGGCCCGCAGCAGGCCGAAAAGCCAGGACGCCCTGAAGCGAAATCCCGTTTTATCCGCTGATTTCTCCCCCGACGCCCGATAGGAAACAGGGAAGAACAGAACAAGCAGTACCGCCGCAAGCAAAACCCCCAGCGCGGCAAGCAGCAGGATGCCTGCCGCGGACAGTACCTTTAACACGATGTCTGACATAACAAATACTCCTTCAGCGCGCAGTCGCCTCTTTCCTTAAGACATTCCTGCGCCAGCCGTTCTACAAGCTCCACGGCTTCGTCACGGTTTCCCGCAATTCCCACGACATAAAGCGAATGGCTTTGATAATAACTCTGGACAAGCTGCCTTGCGTCAAGAATCTCCAGCTGATCCGAAGCGTTTCGCGAGACCACGATCAGGAACACGCCGGAGAAAAACGGCTTTTTCTCCAGCTTTTTTATCAGTTTTCCCAGTTTCTTTTCCCTGATGCTGTCTCCCAGATACAGTTTCGGATGGTATGTAAGCGCGACCGACATAATGACCTCCTGCCCCGACGTATTGTCCTGTCAGCAGAATCGGCAGCAGCGGGTGACGTTAAGGAAGGCGCCGGTTGCGGCGGCCTGAAAACGGCATGTCTGTTGCCAGACTCATTGTACCATATAAAACCTGAGTTGACAATTTTGAAAAAACTTTTATACTGTTTCCAAAATTGAAATTTTAAATTCCACTCTCAAATCCTCTGATGGAATTTACTTCTGCAAGAGTGGTGTTTACCTTTGC
>CANPXL010000002.1 GCA_947586055.1 uncultured Acetatifactor sp.
AGTGATGAGCCAGACGCCGCCAGCGATTAAGCTGACGGCGCTAATGTTATGACTGGCTACTGTGTGAAAAGTAACAAAAATCCGCCGTATTTTTGCCGTCCTCTGGGCACATTGACGGAACGCGGCCGTTTTTTTCTCAGACTTCCATCCGCAGCAGATCGCCTTTCTGCGCTTCCCCAGACAGCTCCAGCCATATTTTCTGCTTTGAATGGGGACAGCTGTCCACGGCTTCCCCCGTCTCGCTGTACATGGCCGTCACCGCCGCGGCAACGTCCCTTCCGTCCGGCTTCATGATCTCGATCCTGTCTCCCACGCAGAATTTATTGCGCTGTTCTATGCAGACCAGCGGACGGGCGGCATGCGGCGCGTCTCCGCCGGATGGTCCCGGCGCTCCGCTTCCCTGCCATGGGAGCTCTTCCCTCTCCCAGATTTCCTCCACGGTTCCCAGATACACCGCGTCCTTCACATAAGTACTGCTGTCGTAGATCTGGGCGTCTTTGTCCGGGCGGCCGAAATAAAATCCCGTGGTGTAACGGCGGTTGGTGCATTTCGACACCTCGGCCAGATATCGGTTCAGATTTTTCCGGTAAGACTCTTCCGAAGCCAGACAGTCGTCAATGGCCTGCCGGTAGGCCCGCGCGATGACCGCCACATACAGCGCCGTCTTCATGCGTCCCTCCACCTTCAGGCTGTCGATCCCCGCGTCCAGAAGCTCCGGTATGTGGTCTATCATGCACAGATCCCTGGAATTAAAAAGAAAAGTGCCTCTGTCGTTCTCATATACCGGCAGATATTCTCCCGGCCTGGTCTCTTCCATCACCGCATATTTCCAGCGGCAGGGGTGCGTGCAGGCCCCCCTGTTGGCGTCCCTGCCTGTAAAGTAGTTGCTCAGCAGGCATCTTCCCGAATAGGAAATACACATAGCGCCATGGACAAAGCATTCCGTCTCCAGATCCTCCGGAATATGCTCCCTTATGGACCGCAGCTCCCGAAGCGTCAGCTCTCTGGCGCAGACCACCCGCTTTGCCCCCATCTGTCTCCAGAAGAGGAAGGTTTCATAATTCGTATTGTTGGCCTGAGTGGAAATATGAATCTCGGCCTCCGGCCACACCCTCCTTGCGACGGCAAACATTCCGGGGTCGGATATGATCAGCGCGTCGCAGCGCTCCGGCTTCATATCCCTGAGGCTGGCAAAATATTCCGCCGCCGCCTCAAGATCGTCGTTATGGGCCAGAATGTTGGCGGTGACGTAAACCTTCACGCCTCTGGCATGGGCAAAAGCAATCCCCTGCGCCATTTCCTCCAGGGAAAAGTTTTTTGCCTTCGCCCGCAGGCCGAACACATCTCCGCCTATGTAAACCGCGTCCGCCCCGAATGTCACGGCGGTCCTCAAGACCTCCGGACTGCCGGCAGGCATTAAAAGCTCGGGTTTTTTTCTCCCTGTCCGTTCTTCCCTCATGCTGATCCTCTCCTGCCGCGCATCCCTTGCCGCCCGCGCATCCGTTTTTTCGTCCGGGATCCGGATTCCCGGGGGCAGCCTCTGCGCCGCGCCGCTACCGCTTTACCGTCAGCGCCGCCCCGTCTCCCACCGGCAAAACCGCCGTCTCCAGACCGGGCGTGTGCTTCAGTTCATACAGATATTCCCGCATGCGGGCGTGTATGGTCCTGTTTCTGCGCGCCACCGCAAACCGGGATTCCATGACGTCCCCGTCCTGCAGCACATTGTCCGAGATCAGAAGACCGCCCGGCGCAAGCAGCCGCAGCGCCTTCGGGAGAAAAAACAGATACTGCCCCTTGGCCGCGTCCATGAAGATCATATCATAAGGCCCCGTCAAATCTTCCAACACCTGCGCCGCGTCCCCCTCCAAAAGGGTGATGCGGTTCTCCCTGTCGTATTTCCGGAAATTTTCCCTGGCCTCCAGGATCCTCTTCTCATATTTTTCCACGGTCGTGATATGGCAGTCCGCCGGTCCGTACTCGCTCATCAGCAGCGCGGAAAACCCTACGGCGGTGCCCACCTCCAGAATATTCTTCGGCTTTGACAGCGCAAGAAGAAACTTTAAAAGGCTCTGCATGGATTTACGGATCACAGGCACCTGCGTTTCAACGGCATGCGCTTCGATTTCATTCAGGTACGGCGCGTTTCCCCTGTCGAGAGAATCAATAAAGGTACTTATCCTTTCCTCTGTGATCATAAGTTCTTCCGTCCCTTTCTCCCGGTTCCCGCACCGCCGTGCATCCGGCCTTATTCCTCCGGCGTCTCTTCCGTCTCCTCTTCGGGGAGGACCATGGCCGCCATCATCTCTTCGGCGGTCATGGCGGTGTTCAACTCAAAGATTCCCGGCCCTACGTCTTTTCGATATTCCGACAGGTAATACTGCAGGGCGAAGAGCCTTGCGTCCCGCACCAGCCCCTTGCTCTCAAACAGCCTGCCAATGTCCATGGGGGACATTTCCGCCGTCACCGCGACGGTCACCGTCCTTCCCTCCCCGGCGGATACGGGCGGTTCCGTAAAAATGCGGTATCCGTAGTCAAAGCAGGTTTCCGCTCCCCGGTAGATCACCACCGCCACCACGATGACCACAACCACTTTCAGAATCGCGCCCATCACGGCCAGAATTATGTTTTTTGTCTCCATAGGCACTTCCCATCCGTGCGCAGAAACGCACATTACTCAAAATTCAGTTCGGCGACAATACGGGTGTTGATCCGCTGCATCATTCTGCAAAGGTCCAGCTCCGCCGCAAGAAAATCAGCCACAAGGGGATTGGCTCTGAAATTCTCATACTCCTTTTCAAAATGATCCAGCCGGTTAAAGTCAATGTCATGGCTGGACTGAAACTCGTAATTTCGTTTCCGGTATTCGTCGATCTGTTCCTTCAGTCCGGGTTCCCGCTTTACCTTTTCCAGTTCCCTGCGATAATTTTTATACACGTCGGTGGCAAGAACGGCGGCGATAAAATCATCTGTTGCGGTATCAATGTACTTCATGTTTTACTCCATCTGCACCTTTCCGGCCTAAACCTCCATGATAATGGGCAGGATCATGGGCCGGCGTTTTGTTTTTTTCCAGACATAGTCTCCAAGAGCGTCCTTGGTGGCGTTTTTCAGCTTTCCCCAGTCGGTGATGCCCCTGTCGAGACATCTCTGCAGGACGTCGTCCACCGTGTGACGCGCCTCCTCGATCAGTTCATCCGACTCCTTCACATACACAAATCCCCTTGACACGATATCCGGCCCCGCAACCAGCTGGCCGCTGGCCCTCTCCAGACTCATCACGACGATCATGATGCCGTCCTCCGCCAGATGCTGGCGGTCTCTGAGCACCACGTTCCCCACATCTCCCACGCCGAGACCGTCTACCAGAATGGCGCCCACCGGCACTTTTCCCGTAACGGCGGCGCTGTTATCGTCCAGCTCCAGCACTTCCCCGGAGGAAAGGATAAAAATATTTTCCTTCTCCATGCCGAGACTCTGCGCAATCTTTGCCTGCGCCTTCAGGTGCTTGTATTCGCCGTGGACGGGGATCGCGTATCTGGGCCGGATCAGGGTATAGAGCAGTTTGATTTCCTCCTGACAGGCATGCCCGGAAACATGGGCGTCCTGAAACACAACGTCCGCCCCCTTGATCAGCAGATCGTTTATGACCTTCGTCACCGATTTTTCATTGCCCGGGATAGGGTTGGAAGAAAAGATCACCGTATCCCCCGCTCCGATCGTGATCTTGCGGTGCATGCCGCTGGCCATGCGGCTTAAGGCCGCCATGCTCTCTCCCTGACTGCCGGTGGTGATGATGACCTGCTGTTCGTCCGGATAATTCTTCATCTGATCAATCTCGATCAGCGTATTGTCGGGAATACTGATGCACTCCAGATTCCGGGCCGTCTCGATGATGCTGACCATACTGCGGCCTTCCACACACACCTTCCGCCCGAATTTATAGGCGGAATTGATGATCTGCTGGACCCTGTCCACGTTGGAGGCAAAGGTCGCCACAAAAATTCTCGTGTTTTTATGTTCCTCGAAGAGCGTGTCAAAGGTCCGCCCCACCGTTCTCTCCGACGGCGTGAAACCGGGCCGTTCGGCGTTGGTGGAATCGCACATCAGGGCCAGCACGCCCTTCTTTCCGATCTCCGCAAAGCGCTGGAGATCGATGGCGTCTCCAAACACAGGCGTATAGTCCACCTTGAAATCGCCGGTATGCACCACCACGCCCGCAGGGGAATAGATGGCAAGCGCGGCGGCATCCACAATGCTGTGGTTGGTCTTAATAAATTCCACCCGGAACCTGCCAAGGTTGATGGACTGGCCGAACTTCACCACCTTGCGTCTGGTGTTCTGCATCAGGTTATGCTCCCGCAGCTTGTTTTCAATGATTCCCATGGTCAGCCTGGTGGCGTACACGGGCACATTGATGTCGCGGAGCACATAGGGCAGCGCCCCGATGTGGTCCTCATGGCCGTGGGTGATTACAAAGCCCTTCACCTTGTCGATGTGCTCCTTCAGATACGTCACGTCGGGAATCACAAGGTCGATCCCCAGCATGTCGTCCGCGGGGAAGGAAAGACCACAGTCCACCACAAGGATACTGTCTTCATACTCGAAGGCAGTAATGTTCATGCCGATTTGCTCCAGACCTCCCAGCGGAATGATCTTCAGTCTGGACGCACTGTTATTCTCTTTTTTCTTCAATGAAATCTCCTCCACATTCTGCACAGTAGCCGTAGAGCTTGACTTCATGATCCACAACCCGGAATCCGGCAGTGGCGGTGATCTTCTTTTCCAGCTCCTCCAGCAGATCATCCCTGAAAGAAATCACCCTGCCGCATTTCATACAGATCAGGTGATGATGATGGTGCTCCTTTTCTCCGTCAGACGCGTTCCCCATCTCATAGCGGACAAAACCGTCATCAAAACTGATCCGGTCGATCAGATGCAGCTCATTCAGCAGCTGTATGGTTCTATAAACAGTAGCCAGCCCAATCTCGGGATAGCTTACCTTTACCAGATCATAAATTTCCTCGGCAGTCAGATGTTCTTCCGGACGGGAAGCGATGGCTTCCAGCACCAGAATCCTCTGGCGGGTAACCTTCAGCCCTTTTTCCTTCAATAACCGGTTAAACTGTTCTCTGTCCACTGCCATTTCTGCGCTTTCCGTTTCCGTCCCGCGCGGTGCACAGTCCCACACCCCCGCGCGCAGACTCAGACAAACTTCACATCGTCGAGCATATTCTCAAAAACGCCCGCCACGGCGGCAAGTTCCTCGTCGTCGGACACCACCGTAAATACGCTTTCCGCTTCGCCGTCCTTGGATATATCCTTTAAGATGAGAGCCTCTCCGTCTCCCTCTTCAAAATCCGTCACCAGAATATAATTGATGCCGCCGATCCTTGTCTGCTCCAGAACAAAAAAATCCACGGGCTCCTCTCCGTGAGGGTTAAACGTAATCTTTTCCAGTTTGCTCATATTTCCTCTCATTCCGCCGCTTCCCGCGCATTGCGCCTTCTGTCAAGATACCCCTGCAGAATCAGGACGGCGGCAATCTTGTCCACATACTCTTTTCTGTTTTCCCTGCGGACGCCGGCCTCCTTCATCGTCCTGTCCGCCTCGACGGTGGTCAGCCGCTCGTCCCACAGAAAAACCGGAAGCCCCGTTCTGCGCTCCAGTTTCTCCCTGAACTCTTCCGTCAGTTCCACGCGCACGCCCTCCGTGCCGTTCAGATGTTTCGGACAGCCCAGCACGATCTCCTCCACCTCATACTCCAGAATCAGTTCTTCAATTCTGGCCATCGTCTGTCTCAGTTTGTTTTCCCGGCTGCGGCGGATGATCTCAACGCCCTGCGCCGTCAAAAGCAGACTGTCGCTGACCGCCACGCCCACCGTTTTGGAACCGAAATCAAGACCCATGATCCGCATGGAATTCCTCCCGTTCAACGCCAGCCTTTGGACGCAATATACTCTGTCAGAAGCTCTTCCACCAGTTCGTCGCGTTCTACCTTCATGATCAGGCTTCTTGCATTTTTATGGCTGGTGATATAGGTGGGATCCCCGCTCATGATATATCCCACGATCTGATTCACCGGGTTATACCCTTTTTCGGTAAGCGCTTCGTATACCGCCGAAAGAACCAGCTTCGCGCCGGTCTCCGGTTCGGTCTCCACTTTAAAATATTGTGTATTCCCCAAGTCCTGCATTGCTATCCCCATTTTCCCGGCCGGCGCCAGGACGGCCCGGCAGCGTCATCTGTGTTTTTGTTTCCGTTATAACCTATCATAACTCATTTGTCCGCAAAATTCAATCCGGGAAAATCAATCGGTCCCTTCCGCAGACAGCTTATCTCATACCGGCGTCCGGCAGACCTCGTCCCCCAGCAGGATTTCCCCCGTGAGGAATTCCTTCACGGACACCGTCTGCAGCCGGCCTCTCTCCGCCGCCTTCGGCCGGGCGCTCAGAGCGATCTTTACATAATCCCCGGTATGGCCCAGAAAATATTCCCGGTTTCGGATCGTCTTTTTCTCTTCTATCAGGATCTCCGCGCATTTTCCTATGTAACGGCTGCGGAATTTTTCGGACTGCCTTTTTTCCAGCTCCAAAAGGATGTCGCTTCGTCCGGCCTTTACTTCCTCCGGCACCTGCCCCGGCATGACCGCCGCCGCGGTGCCGTTCCTTCTGGAATACTTAAAAACATGCATCTCGTAAAATTCCACCGCTTCCAGAAACTTTTTGGTGGTGAGGAATTCCTCTTCCGTCTCCCCGGGAAAGCCTACAATGACGTCCGTCGTGACGGCGGGATGGTCGAAAGCTTTCCGCAGCTGCTCCACGCTTTCATAGTATTCCCCGCAAGTGTAATGTCTATTCATCCGTTTCAGGGTGGCGTCGCATCCGCTCTGGAGAGAAAGGTGGAAATGAGGGCATAGCTTCGGCAGCGCCTTCAGTCTCCGGACCGTTTCCTCCGTGATGATCCTCGGCTCCAGAGATCCCAGCCGGATCCGCTTTAGCCCCTGTATCTCGTGAATCTGCTCCAGCAGGTCAAACAACGCGCTCCGGGAAGCCTTTCCTCCCTGAAAATCCATGCCGTAGGAGCTGAGATGAATGCCGGTGAGCACGACCTCCCGGTAACCCTTTTCCGTCAGCCCCCGGATCTCGCGGAGAATATCCTCCGCCCCGCGGCTGCGGACCCGCCCTCTGGCCAAAGGAATCGCGCAGTAAGAACAGAACTGGTTGCAGCCGTCCTGTATCTTGATATAGGCCCTGGTATGCTCCAGCGTCTGTTTCAGCTGCATTTCCTCATACCGGGATGTATGGGCGATGTCCGTCAGCGTGGAGCCACCCAGCGTCTTGTCCGCCTGCCCGCCGCCCTCGGAGCCTGCCGAAGATAAACGGTTTTCCTCCCGCTGCGCCAGAAATCTCTCCAGGATCTCCGCAATCTCACTTTTTCGGTCGTTTCCTATGATGAGATCCACGCTGTCGTCTTTTTCCATGCTGTCGGCGCCGGTCTGTGCGTAGCATCCGGCCGCCACCACCACCGCGTCCGGGTTTTTCTGTTTTGCCCGGTGCAGCATCTGCCGGCTTTTTCTGTCCGCAATGTTTGTGACCGTGCAGGTATTGACAATATAGACGTCCGCCGCCTCGTCAAAGGGTACAATATGATATCCCTTTTCCTGCAGCTTCTGCATCATCACTTCCGTCTCGTAGGAATTGACCTTGCACCCGAGAGTATGAAACGCTGCGTTTTTCATGGAACACTCCTGTTTTTGTGTTGTTTTTTCCTTGACTTTTACGTCCTGTGCCGTTAATATGTATGGGAAGGTATGAAACTGATAAGGAGGTAACCGCGATGAAAACAGTGCAGATTTCTTTAAATTCCATTGACAAGGTAAAATCTTTTGTCAATGATGTGACCAAATTTGATTACGACTTTGATCTGGTATCCGGCAGATATGTGATTGACGCCAAATCCATCATGGGCATTTTCAGTCTGGATCTCTCCAAGCCCATCGACCTGAATATTCATGCCGAAGACGGCGCGGACGAAGTGCTGGAGATCCTGAAGCCCTATCTGATCTAGGCCGGGACGCGGCGCAGGAAACGTCTTTTTACAAAACCGAAATCAAAACAAAGAGGAATCCTGAAGGGCACTGTTCCTTTGGGATCCTTTTTTATTCCACGATCATCCGTTCATCTGTCTCCAAAGCCGTCTTTATCAGCTCCCCGATCTTTTCGTCAAGCTTCTGTTCATGCCGGCGGATCACATTCCGATTGGGCTTTGTCACGGGATGCTTTGCCACAAAAATCGTACAGCAGTCCTCGTAAGGCAGAATGGACGTCTCATAAGAACCGATCCTGTTCGCCACGGCCACGATCTCCTGTTTGTCAAAGCCGATCAGAGGTCTGTATACCGGCAGGGTGCAGACTTCATTTGTGGCCGCCAGGGAATGCAGCGTCTGAGACGCCACCTGCCCGATACTCTCCCCTGTGATCAGGCCGAGACACCCCGTCTCCTGCGCGATCTGCTCCGCGATCCGCATCATGTAACGGCGCATGATAACGGTCAGTTCCTCGTGGGGACATTTCTCATGGATATAAAGCTGGATATCCGTAAAGTTGATCACATGAAGACAGATGGGCCCCGTATACGCCGAGACAATCCGGGCCAGATCCACCACCTTCTGCTTTGCGCGCTCGCTGGTATAGGGCGGCGCGTGAAAGTAAACGGCGTCGATCTTCACGCCCCGTTTTGCGATCATGTATCCCGCCACCGGGGAATCGATCCCGCCGGAAAGAAGCAGCATCGCCTTTCCGCCGGTGCCTACGGGCATTCCGCCGGGACCCGGTATCTCCATGGAATAAATGTAGATTTTTTCCCGGATCTCCACATTCAGCATGATCTCAGGGTTGTGTACGTCCACCTTCATCTCCGGAAAGGCGTTCAGGATCGCTTCCCCCAGATCCGCATTGATCTCCATGGATTCCTTCGGATAATTCTTTCTCGCCCGCCTTGCATTCACCTTGAACGTCCCGCTGCGGTCAGGATACGTCTCCCCAATATATCCGACAACCGTGTCACATAATTTTTCAAAGCCCTCGTCTTCCACATATACCATGGGACAGATCGCAGCGATGCCGAAGACCTGGCGGAGCCTGTCCACGGTCTCGTCATAGTCGAACTCCCCCAAAGCCTCCACATAAATACGGCCCTGATTCTTCCGGACCTCGAACGCTCCCTCGCATTTTTCCAGAGCAAACCGGATCTGGCGTACCAGCGCGTCTTCAAAAAGATACCGGTTGCTTCCCTTTACCCCGATTTCCGCGTATTTGATCAAAAAAGCTGTAAACATATCCACCTCGTTCGTCCCGGCCCCGGGTCTGGTCTGTCTGTTCCCGGGCCGGCTCGACATTTCGGCCCGGGAACCTCTGATGCTGTCTCTCATCCGCGCCTTGTATATTTGCGCAGCATAGGAATTTTATCATAAATCGTCTGTAATGTATAGTCTATTTCTTCCATGGTGGTATATACGGAAAAACTGAAGCGCACAGTGGACTCCAGCATCCAGTTCTCCACGCCCATCGCCCGCAGCGTGGCGGAGGGCTGGGGTTTGCGGGCGGAGCAGGCGCTTCCGGCGGATACGTAAATTCCCTTTTCTTCCAGAGCGTGGAGCAGCACCTCGCTTCGCACATCCCGGAAGGAAGCGCTGACGATATGGGGAGCCGTTCCCTCTCCGTCGGGATGATCCGGCAGAAGGCCGTTGATCCTGACTCCGTCCAGCTCTCTCAGCCCCTCGATGAGACGGCGCTTACACCGGCGCAGTCTCTCCAGATCCCCGTCGAGATGGGCGTACACCAGTTCCGCCGCCTTTGCCGTTCCGGCCGCTCCCGGCACATTTTCCGTGCCCGACCTCAAGTTCATCTGCTGGCCTCCGCCGTAAAGAATGGGCTGAATCTTCACCTTGTCTCTGATGTAAAGAATACCGGTTCCCTTGGGCCCGTGAATCTTATGCCCGCTGGCGGAGAGCAGATCGATCCCCATTTTTTTCGGGAAGATCCTCGCTTTGCCGAATCCCTGAACCGCGTCCACATGAAACAGCGTATCGGGATTCATGCGCTTGATCAGAGCGCCCGCCTCCGCCACAGGCTGCAGAGAGCCCACCTCGTTGTTGGTGTGCATGATGGATACCAGGATGGTATCCCCCGACATTGCGCGCTGCAAGTCCTCCAATCGGATCCTGCCTGTGCCGTCCACAGGCAGATACGTCACCCGGAAGCCCACGGACTCCAGATAACGCATGGTCTGTAAAACGGCGGGATGCTCGATCATGGTCGTGATCAGATGATTTCCCCGTCTCCGATTTGCAAAGGCGCAGCCGATCAGCGCCATATTGTCGGACTCCGTTCCGCCGGAAGTAAAAAAAATTTCCTTTTCCCCCGCTTTCAGCAGTTCCGCGACGGTCTGTCTGGCATAGCGCAGATACTGTTCCGCCTGCATCCCTCTGGTATGAAGACTGGAAGGGTTCCCATAGTCCTCGCACATGATTTTTGTCACCAATTCCGCCGCTTCAGGAAGCACCCGGGTTGTGGCGGAATTGTCCAAATATACTTCCATAATCTCCTCCATTTCCAAAGCTGAAAATGCAACAGCATATTTCCTTTGTTTATAGCGTATGCCGGAATTGCTGTCCTTGTCAATGTTTGTCGCCTGATGACGCAGAACGCCGCAGCGGACAGGTTTCCTTCTGTGCGCGCAAAGATCGGGCCTCCGTCAGACGCTTCCCTTCTGTTCGCAAAAATTGGGCCGCCGTCAGACGCTTCCCTCCAGCCGGTACATGATCCAGGAGAGCACCGTCATTCCCGCCGTCTCCGTGCGCAGGATCCGTTTTCCCAGCGTGACCGGTTCCATACCGCACTGAACCGCTTCCCTGATCTCCGTCTCCTCAAAGCCGCCCTCCGGCCCGATGAATACCGCCACGCTCTGCCCCGGCATAAGACCGTCGATTCTTTGCTTTGTCCGTTCCATTCCTTCCGCCAGCTCATAGGGAATCAATCTGACATCTATGTCAGACGCCATCTCCACCGCCTGCCGGAAGGTTTGAATTTCCGTAACCTCCGGGATCACAGCGCGCCGGCTCTGTTTTGCGGCAGCCTGAGCGATTCCCTGCCATCTCGCGGTCTTTGCGGCGGCCTTCTTCCCCTCCGGCTTCGCCACGCAGCGCTTTGCGGTAAAGGGTATGATCCGGTATACACCCAGCTCCACGGCCTTCTGTATGATCGTCTCCATCTTGTCCGCCTTCGGAAGCGCCTGAAACAGGTACACCTTCGACGGCAGCTCCACGCCGTCCTCCCTGATAAAACGCAGTTCGCATACGACGCGGTCCGGCTCCAGCGTCAGGATCCCGCACCGGTACTCCTTCCCGTCCGCGCCGTTGCTCACGGAAATTTCCTCCCCCTGCCTCATGCGAAGCACGTTTTTTATATGGTTGACGTCGGAGCCCGTTATAATGACACGTTTGTCATTTAAATTGATTTGGGATGGTTCCACAAAAAAACGGTACATCGTCGTTTCCTCTACTTTTCTTCTCTGCGGGCCGTTACGCTGACCCATTCTCCCTGACGCGTCACCTCCGTCACCGTCAGGCCGGCCGCCTTTATGGCCCCGATCACAGTCTCTTCCTTGTCGTCGATGATGCCGGACGTAATGTAGACGCCGCCCTTCTTCAGCGCGCCCACGGCCACGGGAGTCAGGGGCACCAATACCTCCGCAAGAATGTTTGCCACCACAATGTCATATTTCTCATGGCCCACCCTGTCCTGAATCTCTTTCTCCGTGATGACATTGCCGATCAGACATTCAAACTGTTCCGGCGCAATGCCGTTGGCCTGACAATTCTGTGCTACAGCCTCCGCCGCGCACACGTCGAGGTCCGTTCCCAACGCGTGCTTCGCCCCGAACATCAGCGAAAGGATCGACAGAATTCCGCTTCCCGTGCCCACATCCAGCAGTTCCGTGTCCGGCGTGACATATTTTTTCAGCTGCCGGATGCAGAGCTGGGTCGTCTCATGCTTCCCCGTGCCGAAAGCGGTTCCGGGATCAATGTGCAGCACCATCTTTCCTTCATCTTCCGGCTTTACATCCTCCCAGGACGGAATTATAAGGATATCGTCGATATAAAACTGATGAAAATACTGCTTCCAGTTGTTGATCCAGTCGATATCCTGCGTTTCCTCCACCGCGATGGAGCCGTCGCCGATGTCGCAGAACTGCCGGAGTCCGTCCAGCTCTCTCCCAATGTCGGCGAGCAGGGAATCCACATCCGTCTTTCTCCCCTGAACTTCAAGCGTCCCGTCCTCGCCCTTCTCCACGAAAAAGCTCAGAAAGGCGATCCCGTCGTCCTTCGGCCCTTCCGGCAGAATATCCACAAACATCTGCTCTTTCTCCAGCGCCGTCAGGGGCACGTTATCCTCTATCTGGGCGCCTTTCAGCCCCATGTCGTAAAGCGTGCTGACAATAATGTCTTCCGCATCCGTAACCGTCCTGATCTTAAATTTTACCCATTTCATACGATACCTCCCGCCATCCGGCGTTTGTTTTGTTTCACGGCGCGACGCTCCGGTCTTCTCCGCGTTCCGCCTCAGACCGCTCGTTTTCCTGTCTTCTCACGACAGACTCACAGATCCCAAGCAGCAGAAAAAACAACGGCGTACTCATAACCTGCTGAAAGCTCACAAGAGAATTTACTCCGTACAGCACAAGACCCAGCATACCCGCCAGAGATCCCCGATACCTGCGAACGGCCGAAAAATAAAGCGCGGCCGCGCCGCAAAGTCCCGGTATTCCCATGTTGACCAGATGATTCAGGCCCTGATTGTGGGCGTTGACAAAGACCGCGTCCGCAAAATGTCCTTCTACCGCGGGCAGCTGCGTTGGGGAAAAGTGGGAATAAACGTACGCCCCGAAACAGTCCGGCCCCGCCCCCAGCAGCTTTTGTTTCAGATCCCCCTGCAGAAAACTCCGCCACGCCAGCTTCCAGAGCGCGCCCCGGCCGGTCAGCCAGCCCTCCGTCCCGGTCAGCCGGGCCAGATACAGCGCGCCTGCGGCTGCCCCGGCGGCGATCCCCGAGATCACAAGTCCCAGCCAAATGCCCTTTCGGATCTTCTCCTTTCGGGATTCCGCCGTTTCCCCCTTCTCAAGCCTGCGGACCGCATCATACAGTCCCAGACAGGCCAGACCCAGGATCCACCAGCCATTCCAGAGAAACACTTCGATTCCCGGCCCGTCCGCAGGCAGGGATTTCAGCGCCTTTTCCCCCAGAAACGCCGCGGCCCGTCCGTAAACCGAAAGCGCAAACGCCGTTCCCGCTGCCAGCAGGAGCGTCCTTCCGATCCCTTCCGGGTTGCCTCGGCTTTTCAGCAGGCACACGCCAAGGCAGGCCGCCGCCAGCACAAATCCCGTATCGCTTCCCTGAATGCCCAGAAGCGCCAGTCCCAGAACGCTTACAGCAAATAAAAGGCGGCGCTTTCCCGCTCTTTTCGCCTTCAGATATCCCGCCACAGGCAGGGAAAGCGCCACCGCACAGTACCCGCAGAACCAATTGATGTTTCCCACAGTGGAGATCAGATGGCTGTACTCCCATGTCTCTGGGCCAAAACCCTTCCGAAGCCCGAGAGGATCCAGCCCCAGACGGCTGCAGAATCCCAGCAGAACCACCAGAAAAAACCCCGTCTCCCAACAGGAAACGGTCCATCCGCTTCTGCGGCAGGTTCTGGAAACGAAAAAATAAATTCCCACGAATAACAGCTGGGACAGGGCTCCCATGTACCACTCCGGACTGCCCGTCCACGCCAGAGAACCGTAACTGCTGCATACGGCGGAAACCGCCGCCCATCCTCCGTAACAGAGCATGCACCAGTCCACAGGGCAAAACGCCGGGGTCTGTCTCCGGATCCCGGTTCTTTTTTTCAACGCCCATTCCACAGCGCCGGCAGCCCCGGCCAGACCGAGACAGAACAGAGATATGTTCCGGAACAGGGCGTACTTGGAATCGCCCAGCAGCGCATACGTCCCCCGGGTGTACAGCGGCAGCGCCGCAGCCACCGCCACAATGTAAAAATCGCAAAGCGTTCCCGTAAAATCTTTTCTCATGAATTTCGTCCGCCAACACGGCAAAAGGATTGCTGGGCAAACAGCAATCCCTTTCACTGAAAATACGGCTGCGCCTGTTATTTCCAGAATTTCTTTTTTCTGTTATCCTTACTGTCCCTGGCGTCTGCGTCGGCGTCAGAAGCAGACGCGTTTTTCGCCGCGTTGAGCGTGTCTCCCGTGAGTTCGTCGAACTGTCGGAGCAGCTCCTTCGCCTCCGGCCTGATCCTGTCGGGCACCTGCACCACCAGCGTCACATAATGATCGCCCCTGACGTCTTTGTTTCTCCAGGAGGGAACGCCTTTTCCCCGCAGCCGGACTCTGGTATCCGTCTGGGTTCCGGGACGCACGTCATAAATCACCTTCCCGTCCACGGTATCGATGAGGATCTCTCCCCCCAGCGCCGCAACCGCAAAAGACACGGGCACCGTGGAATAAATATCGAAATCCTGTCTCTGGAAAATAGGATGCCGTCCTACGATCACTTCGATCAGCACGTCTCCTCTGGGGCCTCCGTTGACGCCCGGTTCTCCCAGCCCCGGCATACGGGTGGACTGACCGTTGTCAATACCGGCCGGAATATCCACGGAATAACGCTTCTTCATGGGAATATATCCCGTCCCGTGGCAATCGGCGCATTTTTCCCGGATAACCTTTCCGGTTCCTTGACAGTCGGGACAGACCTGAACGCTGCGCGTGGTTCCGAAAAAGATCTGCTGCGTAATGACGATCTGACCCTTGCCGCCGCACCTGCTGCAGGTCTCCGGCGTCGTGCCGGGCTTTGCGCCGGAACCGTTACAGGTCTTACAGGTTTCTTTTACATTCAGTTCGATTTCTTTTTTGCAGCCGAAAACCGCTTCCTCAAAGGTAATTCTCACGCTGGTGCGCAGATTGGCGCCCTTCATGGGGCCGTTGCTGCGGCCTCTGGAACTGCTGCGGCCGGTTCCGAAAAGATCGCCGAAAATATCGCCAAAGATATCGCCGAAATCCGCGCCGCTGAAATCAAAGCCGCCCGAACCGCCGAACCCGCCGTCAAAAGCGGAATGACCAAACTGATCGTACTGGCGTCTCTTCTCCGGATCGCTGAGCACCGCATAAGCTTCGGAAGCTTCCTTGAATTTTTTCTCAGCTTCGGCATCACCCGGATTTACATCCGGATGATACTTCTTCGCAAGAGCTCTGTATGCTTTTTTGATCGCCGCGTCGTCCGCGTTCTTTTCAACACCCAGGACCTCATAATAGTCCCGCTTTTGCTCTGCCATAGCTGCACCTCAAATTATACTTCACGGAAATCTCCGTCGATCACGTCGTCCTGAGGGGCGGAACCGCTCTCAGCCGCGCCTCCCATATCAGGAGCGGGGCCCGCCGCGCCCTGCTGCGCCTGCTGCATATTCTCGTACATCCTGGTAAACAGGCTCTGAGCGCTGTTCGTCAGCTTTTCTTTTGCCGCTTTCAGCTCGTCGATATCGCTGTCGCTCATCTCCTGATCCTTGGTTCTCTCCAGGATCGCCTTTATCGCGTCAAGATCCGCCTGAACCGCAGACTTATCGCTGTCGCTGATCTTGTCGCCCACTTCCTCCAGGGCCTTTTCGGTCTGGAAGACAAACGCGTCGGCGTCATTTCTTGTCTCGATGGCTTCCTTGCGCTTTCTGTCCTGAGCTTCAAACTCGGCGGCTTCCTTCACGGCTCTCTCAATGTCTTCATCGGACATATTGGAGCCTGCGGTAATGGTAATATGCTGCTCCTTGCCGGTTCCAAGATCCTTTGCGGACACGTTTACGATACCGTTTGCATCGATGTCGAAGGTAACTTCGATCTGAGGCACCCCTCTTCTTGCGGGAGGGATCCCATCCAGACGGAACTGTCCGAGGGACTTGTTGTCCTTCGCAAACTGTCTTTCACCCTGTACCACGTTGATATCCACAGCCGTCTGGTTGTCTGCGGCGGTGGAGAAGACCTGACTCTTCTTGGTAGGAATGGTGGTATTTCTCTCGATCAGCCTGGTTGCAACGCCGCCCATGGTCTCGATGGAAAGGGACAGAGGCGTTACATCCAGAAGCAGGATCTCACCCGCGCCGGCGTCGCCCGCCAGTTTTCCTCCCTGTACGGAAGCGCCGATGGCAACGCACTCGTCGGGATTCAAAGATTTGCTGGGCTCCTTGCCGGTGAGCTGTCTTACTTTTTCCTGAACCGCGGGAATACGGGTGGAGCCGCCTACCAGCAGCACCTGTCCCAGATCCGCGTTGGTCAGCCCGGCGTCCTTCATGGCGTTCTGAACCGGGATCGCGGTCTTATCGACCAGATCTCTGGTCAGCTCGTCGAACTGAGCGCGGCTTAAGTTCATGTCAAAATGCTTGGGGCCGTCCGCGGTGGCGGTGATAAAAGGCAGGTTAATGTTGGTGGTCATGGCGCTGGAAAGCTCCTTCTTGGCCTTCTCCGCCGCCTCCTTCAGTCTCTGCATCGCCATCTTGTCGCCGGAGAGGTCTACACCCTCCGTCTTTTTAAACTCGGACAGCATCCACTGGATGATCTTCTCGTCAAAGTCGTCGCCGCCAAGGTGCGTATCGCCGTTGGTCGCCAGCACGGAGATGACGCCGTCGCCGATCTCGATAATGGAGACGTCGAAGGTACCGCCGCCAAGGTCATATACCATGATGTTCTGCTCTTTTTCATTGTCCAGGCCGTAAGCCAGCGCAGCCGCGGTGGGCTCGTTGATGATACGCTTTACCTCCAGTCCGGCGATCTTTCCAGCGTCCTTGGTCGCCTGACGCTGCGCGTCGTTAAAGTATGCGGGAACGGTGATCACCGCATCCGTCACCTTCTCGCCCAGATAGCTTTCCGCGTCCGCCTTCAGCTTCTGCAGAATCATGGCGGAAATCTGCTGGGGAGAGTATTTCTTGCCGTCGATGGTACGTCCTCTGTCCGTACCCATATCCCTCTTGATCGAAGAGATCGTCTTCTCCGCGTTGGTGACGGCCTGACGCTTTGCCGGCTCGCCGATCAGTCTCTCGCCGGTCTTTGTAAACGCGACGACGGAAGGTGTGGTCCTTGCGCCCTCGGCGTTTGCGATAACGGTGGGCTTGCCGCCCTCCATCACAGCCACGCAGCTGTTTGTTGTTCCAAGGTCGATACCGATAATCTTGCTCATGTTTTATATCCTCCTACTCTTTTTCTCTATCCTGAAATTTGTTTGTTATTCCACTACCGCCACCATACTGTGACGCACCACGCTGTCTCTGTATGTGTAGCCTTTCTGCAGTTCCTGCGCCACCACGCCGGATTCGTACTCCTCGCTGGCGACCTGCATCACCGCGTTGTGAAGGCTGGGATCGAACTCCCTGCCCACGGCCTCTATGGGTTTTACGCCGATATTGTCCAGTTCCGTCAGCAGCTGTCTGTAGACGCGGTTCATCCCGTCGACAAAGGGGTCTTCCCTCTGTTCCTCCGGCACCGTTGCAAGTCCTCTCTCAAAATTATCTACAACCGGAAGGATCTTCTCGATGACGCTCCTGGCGCCCGTCTCAAACATCGCCTGTTTTTCCCGGTCCGTGCGCCTGCGGAAATTTTCAAATTCTGCCATCTGGCGCTTTACTCTGTCTTCCAGCTGTGCGATCTGCTCCTTCAGCACATCCGTTTTTTTATCCTGCCTGGCCTGCTTCTTTGCCGCTCTTTTC
This sequence comes from uncultured Acetatifactor sp., assembly GCA_947586055.1. Lineage (GTDB taxonomy): Bacteria > Bacillota > Clostridia > Lachnospirales > Lachnospiraceae > Acetatifactor. Next base: position 17,805 of record CANPXL010000002.1, read on the forward strand.
TCGGCGCGGTTCCCAGCGTCCCCGGGTTCCCCGCCCTCCGGCGTCTCTTCGGACTGCTCCGTCTCTTCAGCCTCCGCCGCCATCTCGGCCTGCGCCGTCTCTCCGGGTTCCGCCGCCGTCTCGGCCTGTGCCGTCTCTTCGGTTCCCGGCGTCTCTTCCGCCCGTGCTGTCTCTTCTGCTTCCGCCGTCTCTTCGACCCCGGAAATGTGATCTTCCTTTCTCTTTTCCTGTTCCGCCATATACTCTGTCCTTTCTCTACCTGTCGTCCTTCCGATACAGCTCGTCAAGCTGTGTCTGTATGGTCCTGAGCGTTCCCACGACCCTGTCATAATCCATTCTCTTCGGGCCGACGATACCGATGGTGCCCTTCATGCCTCCGCCCAGTTCGTAGGTGGCCGTGACGACGCTGCAGTCGCGCATGCTCTGTACCTGCGACTCCGCGCCGATATAAACCTGAATGCCGGTGTTTCCGTTCTCCGACCCGGCGTCCTGGAGCAATTCCCCCAGCAGCTGTTTTTCCTCAAAGGTATTGATCAGCTCGCTGGCCTTTTCCTGATCCGCCAGTTCCGGATAGCGGAAGATATTGTTGGTCCCGCTTGTATAGATCTCAAGGTCCTCTTCGTTCCTTATCCCTTCCGCCACGGCGTCGATGACGTCGCCCACGATATCGCCGTGGATCCCGGCCTGCTGCTTCATCACGGAGATCATCCCAAGACTGATCTCGTCAATGGAAAGACCGTTCAGGTGCGAATTCAGCAGAATATTCAGTTTCAGCAGCGTCTCGTCGTCCAGCTCTTCCTTCACGGAAAGAATACTGTTCTTGATCACATTGCCTTCAATGACGATCACAGCGAGAATCTGATTCGCTTCCACCTTGGACAGCTGTATAAATTTCAGCTTGTTCCGCTTGGTCTGGGGCGCGGAGATCATTGTGGCGTACCGGGTATTCTGCGCCAGGACCCTCACGATCTGCTTCAGAAGCGTCTCCATCTTATCCTGACGCTCTACCAGCATCTCCTTCATCTCAACGACTTCCCGCTCTTTCTCTTCCATCATGGTATCTACATAGAGACGATACCCCTTGTCGGAAGGGATCCTGCCCGCGGAAGTGTGTGGCTGGAGAATATATCCCATCTCTTCCAGATCCGCCATCTCGTTGCGGATGGTCGCCGAACTCAGGTTCAGATCCGTATATTTTGAAATAGTCCTGCTGCCCACCGGTTCGCCGGTCTCAAGGTAGTTACGGATAACCGCCTGAAGGATTTTCTTTTTCCGCTCATCCAGTTCCGTTTCCGCCGCCTCCCTTCCCGGCTCTGTTAGCACTCGTTTAAAGAGAGTGCTAACATTCGCTATCCATAAAATATCACTTACCCTATCTATTGTCAACTGATTTATTTCAATTTATTTCTAAAATAATTATAAAAAGCGGCATGGCCCGCACGCCACGCCGCTTTTCGTGTTTTCCGCTATGTAGCTTCCTCAGATATTGAAGAAGCCGGTAAACTCCTGATTCATTACATAATACACCTTGTTTTCCTCAGGCTTTACATAAAGATCGATGGAAGCCAGCTCTCTCACCTTCTGCTTGAGGTCGTATTTCCATACGTCCTGCGCTATCTTGATCAGTTCCTCCTGGGAATAGGACTTTCCTGCGAACTGAATGTGGACGGCAGTCTTCTGGTCCGCCTTCTTTACGGTCTTCCTTGCAGCAGGCTTTTTCGCCGTGCTCTTCCTTGCGGTCTTTTGTGTCTCTTCCTTCTTTACTTCTTTCTTTGCTTCTTTCGCTTCCGTTCCGGACGCTTTTACCTCCGCCTTGGGGGCTTCGGTCCTGGAGCCCGCGGTTTCAGCCTTTACAGTGTTCTCTGTAAGTTTGTCTGCGGGTTTTACGGTCTTCTTCGGTGCTGCCATGTCAATCTCTCCCTTCCTGCATGTGCGATCTATGATCCGTTTACCTTACTCCTCAACAAGCCTTCTACCGATTCTTAATATGCCTGCCAAAAATAAGTTTATTCTATTTCGTAAAAAATGTCAACAATAACGATATTTTTCTTTTTTTCCGCCGCCCCGTCACGGGCATCCGGCTATCCCAGACACAGCAGCACCACGATCCCCAGCGCGATCCTGTACCACCCAAACACCCGGAAATCATGCTTTCTGACATACCCCAAAAGAAATCTGAGGGCGAAGACGGAAACCGCGAAGGAAACCGCCATTCCCACCGTCAAGAGCAGAAACTCCGTGCCGGTAAAGGCAAACCCGAACTTTAACAGCTTTAACAGGCTCGCCCCGAACATGACCGGGATCGCCAAAAAGAACGTATATTCCGCGGCCACCGTTCTGGATACCCCGATCAGCAGCGCGCCCACGATGGTCGCGCCGGAGCGGGACGTGCCGGGAAACACCGCCGCGATCACCTGAAACACGCCGATCAGCAGCGCGGTCTGATAGGTGATCTGCGAAAGGCCCGTCACCTTCGGGGTCCTGTTCCGATTCCTGTTTTCAATCACGATAAACGCGATGCCGAAGACGATCAGGGCGGAGGAAACACTGACCGGGTTGTAAAACAGCGCGTCCAGCTCATCGTCAAACAGAATGCCGATCACCGCCGCGGGCACACAGGACACCAGAATCTTAAACCAGAGGATCCAGATATCCTTCTTCAGGTAAGCGGCTGCTCCCGTCCTGCCCTGTCTCTCTTTCTTCGTCAGCGCAAAGGGCCAGATCTGTTTCCAGAACAGCAGCACCACCGCCAGAATGGCCCCCAGCTGGATCACCACCTCGAACATTTCAAAAAAAGCGTCCACATCCGCGATGCCGCCCGCGGAAGCGGTAAAGGGAATCAGCTCGCTCACCAGAATCAGATGACCGGTGCTGCTGACGGGAAGCCATTCCGTGATCCCCTCCACAATGCCGTATATGATGGCCTTTATGATTTCAGACACGTTACTCCCCCTTTCCCTCGGCCTGCCCTTCCAGGAACCGGATCAATTCCCCGCCGCATTCCGCCGCATCCTCATATCCCTGCCGGTACAGGGCCTTCAGCTTATCCTTATCCTTCTCGATCCTTCCCACGTTACCCGCTGTCTTCGGGCGGATCACAAAAGCCTTTCCTTCCCGGCGCTGGCTTTCAATAAAAGCAAGCTGGCGGTTGTAGCTTATATGCCGTTCGGCCATCAGCTCGTATACCTTTGGATATTTCAGATAGCGCGCCCGGATCGGCCCCAGATGGCGGGCAGGCTGCCGCACATAGCCCGTCTCTTTCGTCATGATGACCACGTTTTTCTGATTGCCGCTCATCACGGACTGCTGCAGCGGGATGGGATCGCTGATCCCGCCGTCCAGATAAGGTTTCCCGTCGATCATCACGTTTCTGGAGACCATGGGAAGCGAAGCCGACGCCCGGATCTTCACGATGTCGGCCTTCATATCCCGGATGCGGAAATATGCGGGCCTTCCCGTGACAATATCGGTGGCCACGCTGTACGCCTTCCCCTGATATTCCCGAAAAGCCTCATAGTCGTAAGGATACAGGTATTCCGGGATCAGAGAATAACAGATATCCACATTGAACAGATCGCCTGTGGTCAGAAGGCTCTCCAGACTGCAGTAACGTCTCGTGTTCAGGTAGTCCGCGCAGACGTCAAAGGCGCGCCCCCTTTGCTTCGACAGATAGCTGCACATGTGACACGCGCCTGCGGAGACGCCGTACACGCTGGAAAATTCAATTCCCCTGTCAAGGAAATAATCGAGGACGCCGGCCGTATAGATTCCCTTCATCCCGCCGCCCTCCAAGACAAGTCCGGCCTGATACAAAAGTCATTCCACCTTTCCTTTTCCGTATTCTTCTTTTACAAACCGCCGCAGGGCCTTCAGAGAACGCTCCACCTTTTCCGTATCGATACAGTAAGCCATGCGGAAATAACCGGGCGCGCCGAAGGTATCTCCGGGCACCAGAATCAGATCGTACTTTAAAGCCTTCTGGCAGAACGCCTTCGCGTCCTCTTCCAGCGCTTTGGGGAAGATGTAAAAGGTTCCGCCCGGCTTTACACAGGTAAACCCAAGCTCCTTAAGCTCCCGGTACAGAATGTTGCGGTTCGTCTCATAAACGCTTAAATCCGCCGTCTGATCCAGCACTCTGGCGATCAGAAGCTGAAACAGGGACGCGGGACAGTTGTGTCCGATTCCTCTCGAGATCTGGCCGCACATATTGACCATTGTCTCCGCATCCTTACACCGCGGGCTCACCGCCACATACCCGATGCGCTCTCCCGGCAGGGACAGGGCCTTGGAAAAGGAATAGCACATAATCGTGTTATCGTAAAAACGAGAAACACAAGGCGCCGTTTCTCCGTCGAACACGATCTCCCGGTAAGGCTCGTCGGAGATCAGATAAATGTCATGCCCGTACTGCGCGGATTTTTCCCGCAGGATGTCCGAAAGTTCCTTTAACGTATCCGCGGAATAGACCACCCCGGACGGATTGTTGGGAGTGTTGATCAGCACCGCCGCGACTTTTTCCGTTACCATTTCCCGGAATTTCTCCGTGTTGATCTGAAAACGCTCCGTATCGGGCGGTACTACCTTCAAAACCGCCCCCGTCAGGTCCACATAAGGATGGTACTCGGGAAAAAACGGCGCGAACGTCAGTATCACGTCCCCGGGCTCCGCGACGAGACGGAACGCGTGAGCCAGCGCTCCCGCGGCGCCGGATGCCATAAATATATGTTCTTTCCGATAGGGCAGTCCGAATCTCTTTTCCAGCGACGCCGCCACCGCCTCCCTGACGCCCGTGATGCCAAGGCTGGGACTGTATCCGTGGAGCGCCAGCGTATCCTCTGTCTGAAGCATTTCGATCATGGCGTCCGTACAGACCTGCGGAACCGCAACGGAAGGATTGCCGAGACTGTAATCGAACACATTCTCATATCCGATCTCTTTTCCTCTGGCGGTGGCAAACTCGGAAAGCTGCCTGATCACCGATTTTCCGGACAACATGTCTTTATATTTCTGAACCAACACTGCAACGCGCCTCCTTATCCTGTGAAATTTATTATACTACTTTTCAGCCGCAAAACAAGAAATTTATGGTCTCAATCCGCATCCGCCCAGGCAAGCGCGCATTTCACCGCCTTCTCCCAGCCCTTCAGAAGTCTCCGGCGCGTTTCCCCGTCCATCCCGGGCTGAAAGACTCTCCCGATCTGCCAGTTCTCCCGGATCTGTTCCCTGTCTTTCCAATACCCCGTGGCCAGACCGGCAAGATACGCGGCGCCAAGCGCCGTGGTCTCGATACAGCCCGGTCTGTGAACCGGCGTGTCGATGATATCCGCCTGAAACTGCATGAGAAAGTCGTTTGCGCTGGCCCCTCCGTCCACCTTAAGGCTCTTGAAACGGATCCCGCTGTCCCGCTCCATGGCCCCGAGCACGTCCGCGGTCTGATAGGCGACGGATTCCAGAACGGCCCGGATAAAATGCGCCTTCGTGCAGCCCCTTGTAATACCCACCACGGTTCCTCTCGCGTACTGATTCCAGTATGGCGCGCCCATACCGGCAAAGGCGGGAACGACATAGACCCCCGCCGTATCCTCCACCGACCGGCTGTAGTCCTGAGTCTGGCCGGCGTTGTCGATCATGCGCATGCTGTCGCGAAGCCACTGAACTCCGGCGCCCGCCACAAACACACTGCCCTCCAGCGCATACTGCGGTTTTTCCTCCATGCCCGCCGCAACGGTGGTCAGAAGGCCGGACCTCGACTCGATGGCCCGGTCCCCCGTGTTCATCAGAAGAAAGCAGCCGGTTCCATAAGTGTTTTTCACTTCCCCCTGTTCAAAGCAGCACTGTCCGAACAGCGCCGCCTGCTGGTCGCCCGCCGCGCCCGCAATGGGAATCTCTCTGCCGAAAACGGCAGCATCCGTATATCCGAAAATGCTTCCGGAAGGCTTTACCTGGGGCAGAAGGCAGGCAGGGATCCCGAACCGCTCCAGAATCTCGCTGTCCCAGCAGAGCCTGTGGATGTCGAAGAGCATGGTCCGGGAAGCGTTCGTGTAATCTGTCACATGAACCGCTCCCCTGGTCAGATTCCAGATCAGCCACGTGTCCACCGTTCCGAACAGCAGCTCCCCGGCCTCGGCCCGGGCTTTGGCCCCGGGAACGTTCCGCAGGATCCATGCGATCTTGGACGCGCTGAAATAAGCGTCCGGTATCAGCCCTGTTTTCCTCCGGATCACCTGATCAAATCCGTCCTGTTTCAGCTCTTCGATCATATCCGAGGTCCTTCGGCACTGCCAGACGATGGCGTTGTACACGGGCTGTCCCGTTTTTCTGTCCCAGAGCACGGTGGTCTCCCGCTGGTTTGTAATGCCGATGGCGCAGATCTGCTCCAGGGACGCCCCCATTCCGGCCATGCACTCGGCGGCCACCGCCAGCTGAGAGGACCAGATCTCCATGGGATTATGTTCTACCCAGCCCGGTTTCGGGTAAATCTGGGTAAACTCTTTCTGCGACATGGAACGGACCGTTCCCGATTCGTCAAACAAAATGCAGCGGGAGCTGGTGGTTCCCTGATCCAAAGCCATAATATATTTCTGCATCCTCTCTCCTTTCCGCCTCTGCGCCGGTCTGCGGCGCCGGCACGGCTCTCCTGCCTGTGTCCGTCTCCTGTTCTGTTCCGGCCGTCTTCTTATTTTACCATGCTGCGTCTGTCTTCCGCAACACGGAAAACAAACTGCCCCGGGCGCCCGGAAGGCGCACGAGGCAGTTACCACTCTTTATATAAGGTTCAGGAAATATTACTCCACATCCTGCAGAGCCGCGAAGTTTTCCTCGCCGGTGCGGACCTTCACAACCTTCTCCACGCCGTACACAAAGATCTTGCCGTCTCCGATATGTCCGGTATACAGCGCCCTCTTTGCCGCTTCGATCACTGTTTCCACAGGAATCTTGCTGACGACCACTTCCACCTTTACTTTAGGCAGCAGCGTTGCGTCCATCTCCACGCCCCGGTACATCTCCCCGGCGCCCTTCTGAACGCCGCAGCCCATGACCTGCGTCACCGTCATACCGGTCACGCCCAGATCGTTCATGGCCTTCTTCAGCTGATCGTACCTTGACAGCTTTGCAATCACCACGACCTTGTAAATACCGGTTGCCGGCAGCGGCGCCCCTGCGACGGGAACCGCCGCATCCCTCTTGGCCTGAGAGGCCATATCGTACTCGCCGGTGCCAAGATCGGTGTTTTCGTTTACATCCATCGTCATGGTGTTGGACACATCCATGATGGAGAATCCGGAGTATGCGGAAGCAAGGCCATGCTCGGTAGCATCCAGTCCGACGATCTCTTCTTCCTCGGAAACGCGAAGCCCTACCAGCGCCTTAATCACCAGAAACGTAATCGTAATCGTAATCGCAGCCCACGCCGCCACGCTGACAAAGCCCAGAAGCTGAAGTCCCAGCAACTCAAAACCGCCGCCGTAAAACAGGCCCACAAGCTTCTTTCCCGCGCTGTTTGCGATGGAATATCCCGGCGCGGTATCGGTTGCAAAGAGACCGACCGCAATGGTACCCCAAATACCGTTGAGGCAATGCACCGCCACGGCGCCCACGGGATCATCGATACGCAGCTTGTAATCCAGAAACCAGACGCCGAAGACTACCAGCAGACCCGCTACGGCGCCGATGACAATGGCTCCGAAGGCATCCGTCACGTCGCAGGGAGCCGTAATCGCAACAAGTCCGGCCAGAGAAGCGTTCAGGCACATGGACACATCCGGCTTTTTGTATTTGATCCAGGTAAAGATCATGCACACCACGGTGGCCACGGAAGGCGCGATGGTCGTGGTCACAAACACGGAACCCAGCTGCTCCACACTGGTGCAGGCCGCTCCGTTGAATCCGTACCAGCCCAGCCACAGGATGAACACGCCCAGACAGCCGATGGGAAGGTTATGGCCGGGAAAAGCGTTGACCTTCGTTACCTTACCGTTTTTATCCTTCACAAACTTACCGATACGGGGTCCCAGCAGCTTTGCGCCAACCAGCGCGGAAATGCCGCCCACCATGTGGATCGCGCAGGAGCCCGCGAAATCATGAAAGCCAAGCTGTGCCAGCCAGCCGCCGCCCCAGATCCAGTGCGCTTCGATCGGGTAGATCAGAGCGGAGATGACACCGGAATAGATACAGTAGGAAAGGAACTTTGTTCTCTCCGCCATGGCTCCGGAAACGATCGTCGCCGTCGTCGCGCAGAACACCAGATTAAACACAAAGTTGGACCAGTCAAAGCTCTCATAGCTTGTAAAAATGTCAAACCCGGGCTTTCCGATAAAGCCTGCCAGATCTTCTCCCAAAAACAGGCCGAAACCGATCAGAATGAACATGACCGTGCCGATACAGAAGTCCATCAGGTTTTTCATCAGAATATTTCCCGCATTTTTCGCTCTGGTAAAACCGGTTTCCACCATGGCGAACCCGGCCTGCATCCAGAACACCAGCGCGGCGCCAATCAGGAACCAGACGCCGAAGACCTGGCCGCTCACGGCCTCGAAAATCTCATTTGTCATAACAGTATCCTCCTCAGAAATAAAAATTGCGATACGGAGAGCCCCCTCTGAAGCTCCATCGCATCGCATTCCCTTGCAGCCGCCCCGCAAACGCGGCGCGTAACTGCGCAATATGTTCCGGCCACGCGCGTGATACTGCCGGAAAAAAGGCACTGTGGGAGTTACCACAGCGCCTTTGCTTATCTGTGAGTATAGCATTCCGGAGAAAAGGTGTCAATTAGGAAAATATAACATATTTCAAGAAAAAAATTCTGATTTTTCGTCATTATTTACAGAAACCGTTTCCGTACGGCAAATCTCATCCGCAAAATATTTCCCACATTTCGCAATCAATTCAAGCGCGTCCTGTCTCAACGCTTTCGGAAAAGCATCCAGAGCCGGTGCGGTTTCAAAGCTGAGCGTCTGATCAAAATTTATTTTTCTGAGTCCTCTGATAAAACCATCCCAGTCTGTGGAAGGCGCGTTCTCTCTGGATTTTGTAAAGACAAATGGGATCTGGTGAAGATCGCTGATTCCGTCATTGTCATGTATATGCAGCACTTTCAGCCGAGAACCCAGAGCGGTCAGGAAGCTTTCCATATCAATTCCCACCAGATTTGCATGTCCCGTATCGAAACAGAAGCCTAAAACCTCCGTCCGATACTTCTCGTTAATCCGGTCAATCCGTTCCACAGCCTTTCTCACACTACAGCCGGGGCCTTCTGTCAGATGGCCGCCGAAACCGTCATACAGATTCTCCATGCAGAGAACAATCCCCAGTTCCTTTGCCGTCGGTGCAAGAAAATCAATCAGCTTTTCCGTCTGTTCCCACTCCTTTTCCTCAGACCCAAGGTATCTTACCATCTTAAACCCGTGAAACACAAGGTATCTGCACTCCAAAAAAGAGCAGATCTGCAGACTTTTGGGCGCAACCTCCTTCCAAAGATAATCGTTCAAAGTCCGGGTCCCACCGGGAACATAAACAGGATAAGGCATATGCATCTGGTGGATCCTGACGCCCGAAGCCTCAGCCGCCTTTTTATGCGGCGCAAAATATTCCTTTAATTCCTCTGCCGATCTGTCAAAAAAAGAATTCCGTTTCTGTCTGTAAAGATCCGTATTCTTGAGATAACAGTTCAGACTGAAATCTACGCAGTTAAAACCCATCCCACGAAGTCTGACATACCCTTCCTCCGGGCAGGAATCCTCTATCACATTCTTTGTCTGCACTCCGATCGACAGCATCCTTTTCTCCCTTCACTCCGAACCCGGCCAATGTCGGCCTATCCGGATCGTTCTCACATATTCCTGCCTTGTATCGATATTCCCCGGCAACTTCAGCGTCTGTCCGGTATCCTCAGAGACCTATCCTTCCCGCTCCAACCTGTCAAAATAGAAAGAAGACATATACTCGTCATTGAAATACTCTATCGGATTCTGAAGGTCCATCTTTCTCAGTTGTTGTTCAATTTCCCGATAAAAAGTGTTGCAGATCAGAATGACTGTATCCGGTTCCAGCTGTCTGAGCGCTTCCGGCGCTTTTACGGTAAGGCCGCAGAACTCGGTGTTCCAAAGTCTCTCATCATTATCGCAGGTATAAAGAGGCGGATACTCGTCCCCATAACATTTCATATAATTCCGGCACATGTTCCCTGCACCGAACAACACCCGGGAGGGATATTTCTTCAGCATGCTCTCCATGCGGATCTGCCAGCAAAAATAATCCAACACCGACTTTGCGTACTGCAGAAGTCCCGGCTTCAGGATCGGAGACGCCACCGACGCCGTGTCTGTAATATTCAGGATCAAATGTCCGTCAAAGCAGATATCCCGGAGCCCGCGGATCAGATTCAGCCAATCTGTCTGGAGCGCGCCCCCGTTGACCGCGGTAAAAGGAAGAAGCGCGTTATCATGACTGCCGTCATTGTCCCTGAGCACTACAGCCCTGAGCCGATGTCCCAGTGCGGTAATAAAGTCATACATATTCTGACCGCAAAGGTTACAGATTCCCACATCCATACAAAAACCAAACCGTTCTTCCCCGACTTCCTCATTCAGCCGATCCACCCACGCCGACGCTTCTTGTCCGTCGCACCAGACCCCTCGAACCAGATGACCGTTGAAATTCCTGCACTGATTTTTCAAAAGAACGGTAACGTCTTTTTCCCTTGCCTCTCCCGCAATACGAAGAAAAAATTCCCTGTTTTCATTCCACAGATCATCCCTGGGAATTCCCACAAACAACGGCGAGACGATGAAATTATGACAGCCAATCTTTCCGCAGGCTTTTACACCTTCCTGCGCAAGCGTCATCAGAAAACCGTTGAGATCCGCCCCTCCGGTATCCGTGTCCGGCACAGGCATCTCCACAACAGGAAAGGACAGTCCAATCTCTTTTCCTTTTTCCAACACAGGTCTGAAACATTCATACAGCCTCTCCGGCTTCCAGTATTCGAGCGGCCATGTATGCTGCGGCTTTCGGGTTTCAAAAAGCATGGACAGGTCGCAGACCAGTTTTTCAAATCCCGCTTTCCCAATGTCCATAAGTCCCTGTCCCGGGCGTTTTTTGTCCACGATCCCGCAGGGCGATAATACCAATTCCATTTTTACTCCGTTTCTGCACCGTTACATCTGTGAAATCAGCGCTCTTTCTCCATTTGCTCCCTGAGCATTGTTGAACTGACCTTCTCCGTATACGGGAAGAAAACAATATCCGCCCCGTTTTTTTTCAGAAATTCCTGATCAGCAAGCCAGTCTGTATTTTCCCCGTGATCATCCCCCGAGAACTGTACGTCAAAATGAAATAACCGATAAGCATCCCGTATGGAAGCATAATCCTCAGGCAGCGCCTCCACCTGGTCCGCGTACCGACAGGCCCGGATCACCTCGACGCGATCCTCACAGGGAATCACAGGATACCTGTCTTTCAGCCGGAATACCGCTTCATCCGGAACCACCCCGACAATCAGGTAATCACAGAGTTCTTTCGCCCGGCGCAGCAGATTGACATGGCCCACATGAAACAGATCGAAAACTCCCGCCACATAACCGATGTGGTATTTTTTCGGGCCAGTATCCTTTTCGGCTGTCCCGCCCCCAACATTCAACGGCACCGTCCGGGATTCCCTGACATATACCTTTCCTGGATCAAAAACACAATAATCCTTTACCCCCAGCTCTTCCAGCTGCCTGGCCACCGACAGATAATTTTTGATGCAGATCAGGACCTTATACTCCCCCTTCTTTAACGTGGCGAAAATCTCCGGGGAAACGACCTGCACCCCTTTCAGGGACTGCCCCCATCTGCTCTCATCGTTATCCACAATGGCAAATACCGGATACTCTTTTCCGTACATTCCCAGAAACTTCTTTGCAAAATTCCCGGAACCAAACAAAATCAGTTTTCCGGATCCGGCATTTTTAAAAATATCTACGAACAGTCTCTGATACTCGTTCTCGGAATAGTTCATGCGAAGCCGATTAGTCTGAACCGTATCCGCATTTCTGCGACATTTTTCGTGGTAGACCCTCAGTTTGTCTTCCTTGCGCAAATCCCTCAAAAATTCCCATTCCATCCTTCTCCAATGCTGCAGATCTTCCGTCAGGCCATACCGGTCAAACAGCTTTTCCATCGGCAGAATTTTCTGACACTCCAGATTTCCCGCATAAAACGTGGTGATCATGCGTGTGACGATCGCATTGGCAGGATAGTTCTCCTTACAAAATTCCTGGTCATAAAATACAAACCGGCCGTCTGCATAAAAACTGTTTAGCGGCACCAGATCCAGATAGCCCCTCCGCAGAATTGCCCCCCGGCCGTCCCCCCTGTCCGGCTCTACTGTATCCGAAGACTGCAGAATCATATCCCGAAATCGATCCATCTCCTGCAGGAACTTTCCCAAATCCGCGAAAAGGAGCCTTTTCAGATAAACCTGTCCCACTTCTCCGTCTATATATGGCATTGTATAAACGTCATTCTCCAGGCGGGCTTCCACCATCGGCACACCATGAGCCTGCAGGTCCTGTCCATGCTCCAAAAGACTTCTCAGCCGTTTCCTCCCTTCCGGATATGCAGCACGCTTTTCTACAATTCCGGAACTTCGTATGATCGTCAGAAGCGCATCGTCCCTGCCCCTCTCCATGGACGCCGTCACATGAAGCACATCCGAAAGCTGCCCGTCTACCGTACATTCCGCCAAGTATGCATTTGCCATCTCATGAAACATGCCGTTCTTTATCAATCCGTCATATAAACCTTCTTCTTCCAGAAAAACAGAGTCCGGGTGGTCATAACATGGAAAAACCCTGTTACTCAGACTCTCATTGGGAAGATAATCCTCCCTGTAAAACAGCATGGGATTGTCCAGATTAGGCAGCACAGAATAAAACTGCACCTGCGTCCATTCTGTCCTTTCCAACATTTCCCGCATTTCTGCTCTGCTATAGCAATGTCCGCAAAAGACATCTTCCTTCTTTGCATAAGCTCTCCGATAACCCTCAACTCCGTCAAAACTCCTCTCCGTATAAGGATCGCGGTCACCACAGAAAAACCGAAGTCCCAATCGGTTGTTCATACCCAACAGCATAACACCCTGCGGGGCTAACATCTCCCGCAGATTCTGAAGCAAGATTTCCGGCCTCCGGAAACGTTCCCATGCAGCCGCACACACGATATAATCAAATGTGCCTGTCTTTGTTTTTTCCTCAGACAGCAATTCCTGTCCCAATCGGTTTTCAGGCAAAAGACACGTCAACTGTCCCGTCCGTTCCGCCAGAACCTCCGCCAGCGCATCATCCCGACTCCCAAGATATAATATCCGGCTTTCCGGCCGGAAATTGTACCAACAAATCAATCCTTTTTGTATGGATCTGATCAGTTCTTCTGTCTGTTCCAAAGGGAGTTCTCCTTTCTGTCTAATAATCGTACATACTATAATATATTGTACATGTGATTTGAGAATATTAGTTATTTCCTTACATCCGCATTCTTCAAATAAAAGACATATACTATGCGAAATCAAAATACTACACCATTTCATTTATATTTTATCATTCGCATTGTTGCTACGGCAGTATTTCAAAATCACTGAATCAACTCGATAAATATTTTTAAAACCATATTGTTCAAGATTCATATATAGTTCATATTGATTCTTTTCAGCCACAGCCAAAATAACGGCACTACTTTCCGAAAAATCCTGAAGTTCACACAATTCCTGTATGGGAATTCCTCTGTATTCCGTCTCTTCATCAGACCGCATTGTTACAGCAAAGCAATAAGGTTTTTTCCCCTTTTTCAAAAAAGTTTTCGCTAAAAGTTTTCCTATTTTCCCTGCTCCATATATTATGACCTGGGGGTATTTCTCTAATTTTTGGAAAAAAATGTCTATATAAATTATATCATTTTTTATTTTACAAAACTCCAGTCTGACATCCATTGTTTTTTTTGCTGTTTTATCATAAAAACTATCTAAATCTGTTATTACTTCCTGCAATTCTTTCCATACAAAATCCGGAAATGCCTCTTTATCAATTTTCCCTCGATGCAAATCCTTTTCAAAAGAGGACCTCAAACGAAGTAAAAGCGCATATTGATATGCAATGTCAACACGATAGTAATGGTTAAAATAATCCCGATATTTAGATGCCAAAAAATATTTTTCCAACTTTGGAAACGAACACCATACATCATGAAAACGTTCTTCGACCCATTCATATTCTTCAAATACACAAAATATTTTTTTTGGATTTTTCAGAGAAGAGTCAGGATTATCTATCCGATAGTGCAAAACAGGCGTTCCCAAAAAGAATACTTTTTCTGCCAAAAGCCATCCTTGAAGTGCAAAAGAAATATCCTGAAAAGATGCTCCTGGAGTTTCATGAAATATAATATGGTTTTTTTCCAAAAAATCTCTACGATATAGTGCGGACCAAATTGTATCTGCAAGGAATAAAATTGACGGAGTACTATGCACAGAAATTAATTTCCCTTTTTGATATTCTCGCATACGATCTGCAAAATCATCGCGGCCATTTTGATGTCGAAAATATTCACCTTTAACAATATCCGCATCAGAATTAACGGCCGCATTATAAAGCGTTTCCAGCATATTGCGTTCCGCATAATCATCACTTTCTACAATCGCTATGTATTCTCCTCTTGCCTTCGCAAGTCCCAAATTCATACTATTCCCATATCCTGTATTTGGTTTATTAAAAATTTGTATACGAGAATCTTCTTGACTATATTTCTTCAAAATTTCACTTGATGTATCAGTTGATCCATCGTTTATACAAAGAATTTCAATATCCTGCATCGTTTGTGCAATTAAAGACTCAAGACATTTCGCAACATATTTTTCTACATTGTAAACAGGGACTATCACAGATACTTTTAACATGCAGTTTATACCTTTTCTTTCCTCTTTTTCACATTTTACAGTTCTAATTTTACGGGCGGTTTCCATAAAATTTTCTTTTCTGAAATCCCTTTATCTATTAATTCACCCCGAATTTTATAAGATAATTCCTTTTCTTTTACAGCAATTACTATATAATCATACTCACAATTAAAAATGCACTCCGGAGAAACAATTGGTGCCTGGTTCATACTCTTTTTCTTCCATTCCCGATCAACCCATAATACTATATGTAAATTGGTTTGCCTATAAAGTTGCCTATAATAATCTTTCCCCACCTTTCCAGCACCATATAATACTATTTTCTTATTCCTCTCCATTTCTGTATAGGGAAATAAATTTGTAATACTCTGCGTATCCAGAGAAAATCCCATATACCATGTAATATAATGCGTACGAAGTGCAATAAATAATTGCAACTGATGAATAAGACTTTCCTTTTGTGAATGTGTTTGAAATGCTTCTTTTAATGTCAGATATAAGCAATTTAAATCTTTCATATATGTGCAATTTTCAGAACGCATAATTGAATCTGCTCTATATTGGTAATAATAAAAAATCTCATGCGTTATGCAGACAGCTTCTGTATCTAAAATATATCGATATAAAAAATCCCTATCTTCTCCCTGAGAAAGAGAAATTTCAATATTTTGAGCAACTTTTTTTGCCAGTTTCGCTTTAAACATTTTATTAACCAAAAAAGGCAGCAGTCCATCTTCAAAGCTATCGTGGAACACGATCATATTAGAAATAAGATACTCTAATTTATCTCCTTTTGTATAAATTCCCGGTTCAAAAGCATCTGTTCGAATCCTATATTCACCGTTACTATTTTCACAATAACATCCAGAAGTAACCATATCGCATTCTCCAATTTGCCCAATTAAAGTTTCCACCATTCTAGTATCAATTTTGTCATCTGCATCCACAAAACATATAAACTCTCCGTGAGCTTCTTGAATACCCCTTTTTCTTGCAGATGCTGCTCCTAAATTATTTTGATGGATTATTCTAACACGTGTATCCATTTTGGCAATGTTATCGCATATTTCAGATGATCCATCTATGGAACCATCATCTATAATAATAACCTCTATGTCTTGATATGTTTGATTCAAAATGCTTACCATGCATCCCAAAAGATACTTCTTAACATTGTAAACAGGAATTATAATTGTCACCATTTTTTTACTCATTGTTTTTCATCCATTTTAAAAATTTTCTTGCGAATAAATTCTGCCGCTCGAATACCTGCACGTCCGTCCTCATGAATACCATACTGTTTCAAAAAAATATTAACTGCCCTATCATATTTCTCTTTTTTAAAATTTAAAATACATTTTTCCAATTCATCGTCGCATTCAGAAATCGGAAACGGAAGTTCATCATATTTTATCAAAAACCCTCTTTCTTTTTCAACATACATGTTTCTATCTGGAGCATATAAAAAAGTAGGCTTATTAATATATGCGCCTTCAAACATAATACTTGAATAATCCGTAATCAACACATCTGAGGCCGCCACCAATTCCTCACTGTTAAAATAATCCCCGGCATCTCTAACATTTGCATGTTCAAATAATGCACCAGTTTCTAAACACAGGCCCGGATGAACTCGCATCATAAAATACCAGTTTCCATTCCATTTTTGCTTTAAAACATCAAGCAATTTTTCTATATTTAAAGGAACGAAGGGCTTATAATCATTTTTTAACTGTTGATTTCTATATGTCGGTACATACAAACATAATTTTGCTTTTTTCTCTATTTTGAAATATTTGTACACTTTCTCCTTTACAGAATCATCAAAAAGAATGTCTGAGCGGGGAGAGCCTACTCTGACAGCCTCTCCTTGAAATCTAAAACCGCTCCTACACGCTTCTTCATCAAATGCGCTCCCGGAAAAAAGATAATCCATTCTAGCTCCGTCACTTTTTATTATCTCTTGCAATTTTTCAGATTTTTGCACATCATAGTCATCCAAGAAAAATTTTTTTAAAGTGATGCTTGACCAATGCTTTACCTGAATATATGTTTGCCCTTGTTTCTTTTTAATGTCCTGAGGAACAATATCATCAAATATCCACAATCTAGCTGTTGCCATTTCATAAGTAAACTCTCTTTGATTTCTATGCAAGATCAGTCGGACGCCTTCTGGTTTTTCTATGTTTAAATCCTCCACAATCCAAACAATGTCGAATTCTTTCCCCCATTTTAGTAACGCTTTTGTAATCTCTATTGCATGTCCTCCATATATTCCAATTAACATCACAATTTTTTTGGGATCAATTTTCTGCTTCCAACACCATTCCATATATTCAAGCAACACATCTTCCTGTACTTTATCACCTAATTGCTTACGCCTATTGTACTCCAGCATCAGCAGAAAATAGTAATGTGTAATTTTCATTTCTTTCAATTGTGCAATTAACGATGTATAACTATTAATTACAGTTACAAGTATAATAACATCCTGTCCCTGATTTCTCCGTAAAGTATCCGGACTTTGTATATATATTCCAGCATATTCTGTTCGTTCAGCATCTGGACATATCTCAGCCAACTTCTTATTTTGCTTCTTTACATTATTATCTAACACCCCTTCCAGCTTTATTTCCCCATAGCAATTACGCAGAAGATAACCCATACCATTCCCACTTCCAAGAGCATATATCTTCTTTCCTTTAGCATCTTCCTTTAAAATTTCCCATGTCTGTTTTTGTAAATTTATCTCATTACATATATGCCTGTTCTCTTCTATTGCCCTTGCTATCATATCCATTCTACACATGTCCTCACATTTCAAGCAAAAACGCTAATATATTATTTCATTAATACCAAAAAGCTTAATATCTGGCCTCATTTTTTTTACCCTTAACCCTATTATTTCTATATCAAAATAAGGAATTACAATAATGTTCTTTATATTATCCGCCAGCTTATCTATTGTAACAATTGGAATGCCTTCATATTCCAGCGCACGAGGTCTGCTTTCAATAATACAGACAGCATTTATCTTATCATTTAATTCTTCAAGCAATAAATTCAGCAATTCTCCTTTTCCCCAAATGGCAACATCTCCTGTCATCTCTTTAGGAAGAACTATAACATCTCCCTTTTGCTTCATCCGAATCCATCGAATTAATAATTCCCGATAAAATTTTGTTTTTTCTCTCGCAGATTTACCGCCAAAAAGAAATAAGAATTCTTCTTCACATTCTTTTGTACACATTATCTCCTGTGGAAAACAAAACTTTTCTACATGTCCTGCGTTGTAATTTTCAGTTTCCCCTTGCATACATATATTAAATCCGCAATGCAGACCTGAACCATCAAACCCTATATTACGAATAAGGGGTCTATATGAACTCAAACAATATCCACCTTTCTTAATAATATTTAAAGTCCAGAAAACATCCCATGCATCACAGTCACCCTGTACATTTCCTGTCAGCATTGTTTCCAAGTCATTTCCCCATACCCGAAGTCTTTCTTTTGCTGCAGAGTCCTTTTTTATTTCATTCAAAATATTATAATTTTCTTCATATATTGCCCATTTTTTGCGCCATGTACCCCAGCCATAAGAGCAACTTCTACCATTAAAGTACGCGTCATCTGTTTTTCGTGTTGACAAAATAACATCCCATTGATATCCACTTACAGAATACACTTTCTCTACATCCTCATATGTTTCCAAAGCAGAAACCATAAAGCGCATAAATTGATAATCCGGAACGCAATCGTCTTCTATCACAATAACCGCATCGCATTCTTTTAACACATAATTAATCCCTGAAACAATTGATTTTGCACAACCTTTATTGTTTTCTGATACATGTATCTGTGTTTCACAAAAATCAATATTATTTATTATTTGATTTACCTTATGCCATTCTTCAACATTTGTTTTTTCATTTATTCCATCCTGAAAAATATACAATTGTTCTGGTAATATATCATTTTTTTTCAGTGCATCAAGTACTCTTTGAGTATGTCCGCTTCTATGCCAAGTAAATAAAATCGTTCCTATTTTCATTCTAACTAATCTCCAAAATTTAATTTTATCTTTTATTCCAAAATTTGCCAATTATATATTAAGGAATCAGCAGAACCTGTTGATTTAGTATTAGGCCTTTTTCTTTTAAAAAATATATTGCTTCTTCTTTTCCATCTAAAAAACTGATACCATAAAAAAAAGAATTGACAAACGGTACATCAGACAATTTAATAATCGGAATTTCCTCTAAATATCCACTTTTTTCTTCATCAATGAACGCTTTTATTTGTAACATCGGACACATTATCTTCAACAAACGATACGCTATTTTTCCTCTTTTACCTGCGCCCCAAATATAGATACATCCTTCTTTCAATTTTTCTTTTAAAAAACAATAATAAAACCCATGGCGAGGTATTCCATGCTTTGAACAGTCCAATAACTGCTCTATTTCCTGTGCCTGTTTTGCTATACTCCAATAAATCTCCGTTTCCCTACGTTCATTCACTTCTAATATATATTTGTAATACAAATTAATTTGTTCTTTCACCCGATCCCTTGCAAAGCATTCTGCCCAAGTACAAGCAGCATTAATATGTATTTTTTTAATTTCTCCGTTCTTATGGTAACGTAAACACTCCTTTACGCTTTCAGCAATCGCTTCTTTCGAAAAGTTCTCACTGATAAAAGAATTTTTTTTATTCTGAAACACTTCTGGCACTCCTGCCACTGGCGTAGAAATAATAGTCAAATCATAAGTGACCGCTTCAACAATTGACGAGGGAAAAGATTCGAATGTGCTGGCACATAACAAACAATCCGCATTTTCCAAAAGTTCCGATACATCACTTACAAAATCATAAAACTTGACTTTATGGCTGAGACCATGCTCCATTACATACTCTTTACATTTTATCGCATATTGCGACGTAGCATGACCTGCAATTTCTAGTCGCAACTTACCTTCCCTCAGCAATGGTTCTAACGCTTGAATTGCAATTAACTGGTTTTTCCTGGAGCACACCGTTCCTAACATTAATACATTCAATTCTTTTTTTCTGTAAACTTCTTTTTTCTTAATATTCTTCAACTCCGCAACAGGACGTATACATCTGGATTCTATTCCTAATTTACTGCTCCATATATTGGCATACAAATTTGAATCGCACAGATGATACGCCGGGAAAATATTTTGCCTGCAAATATCCAACTCCTGCTCTTCAATTTGATATATATTCATTAGATGAGGAATTTGCATTTTCCGTGAAACATACTCCACTGCAAGATTAAGCTGGACACTGTGGAAAAAATCTATACTCTCTTCCCTGGCAAATTTTTCTATTTCTGAAACATTTGCCATAGCTCTCGTTATATCAATATCAGAAAAGTTAATCGAAATATTATAACGGATTCCTCGATATTTTATTCCCTGCTTATCACATCGCTTTGCATATTCGGCATTTGGATTTCCATCTGCATCTGTGGGTATCACCACAATTACACAATACTCTTCTGACATTAAAACCGCCTGTTTCAAAAGCAGGTTTCCCGCCCCTCCCAGACCATTTGCTGTATCCAAGAAATATGCAATCTTCTTCATATATTTCCTTTCATAATATTTAACATTTCTATTCCTTAATGTGGTTTTATTAATATAAAATGAAACCTTGCATTTCCATAACAACAAATCTTATTTTCTTTCAAATTTACTGTACTGTTCCGCCAACATATTGATTGTAACATAATATTTAACTCCTGCTCTTTTTAACTGCTCTATAACCTCATCAGTCCCTTTCCTTATGGCAATGAGTACAGGGAAATTAATAATTTTATCCGGGTCAAATGACTTTATTTCTTTTCCACACAGCATGTCTCTGTTATTTCTGTTGTTATCATAAAAACATATTATATTTAAATTAGTTTTACTCAAAATTTCCCCGTATCGGGCTCCCCATATCCCTGCTCCGAAAATGACAATATCTTTAACAGCATTATTCCATACAGATTTTATAATATGCTCTAACAGAGACGGTTGCTCAGTTATTGCGTCATTCAGTTTTGTCAATTTTTCAGTTTCATTCAGCAACATTGCTGTTTTCGTCAAATCTGGACTTTGTCTAAAATACTTCTTGGCAACCTGCAGTGCTTCCTTTTCAGTCTCTCTATATAGTTTTACTGAAATACCTCCCCATCGAAAATTTGCAATTATTTCATCTATATAGTAAAATTTTACTTTTTTGCTATATAGCCTTAACATCAGTTCATAGTCTGCAGCAATTTTATAATGTGTATCAAACACTCCAAATTGATCATATATCTTTTTTTTAATGAAAACCGTGGGATGCATTATAACCATTCGCTGCCAAAGTTGTTCCACCGGCGCAGGCTTACTAACCCATTTTTCATTTTCTGCTCTAATCATATTGACATTTCCATGTACCAATTCTGTATCATATTTTTCAAATACATTTACTATTTTTTTTATTGCATCACATTCATACCAATCATCACTATTAATAATTCCAATTATATCTCCCCGCGCATGCTGGATTCCTTTATTCATTGCATCATAAAGTCCCTGATCTGCTTCACTTACATAATAGGCTAGTTGATTTTCATATTGTTTTATTATTTCCTGTGTGCCGTCAGTTGATAAACCATCAATAATAATGTACTCAATATTTTTATATGTCTGATTCAGTACACTGTTGATTGTTTGTTCTATTGTTTTTTTGGCATTACGAACTACAGTAATAATGCTAACTTTCATATTGCGCACATTATATCCCTTTACAAAATGAAATCCTAAATATTATATGATTTTCGTCTATTCAAACCGTAAAATTCGAAATTTTATCTATGCTATTTACTTTTTGCGACATAATTTTAATCATGTTTTAATGTATTCTAACACAATGCACTTTATCATCATAAATTCTTTAACATTTCCTTACATTCTAAATAATTTTGTACATTTTGGGCACTTTCCCAACTTCCCGTTATTCTGTGAATTGAATGTGTATTGGCCGTCAATAGTTCACTCGTACCTGTCATACCGTTTGGGTTGAAAACTTCCATTGGATACAATACATTTCCATGTATATTTTGTTGTTTATTATTCATAACAAATCCATATTTTCGAAAAATAGCGGTCTGATAATCCGTACAAGGACGCATATCCATGCTACCATCCTTCTTTATAAAATCCCTATAATTATAATCATCGCGCAACTGAGCCAGAAACTCATTTCCAGATACAGCTCCAAAACCATGACCAGTATTCACAATACTATAGTTTGCAAAACCCCAAAAAGAATTATCAGCAAGTAAATCATCAAACGATTTTATTATTTCGACATCCATATCCAAATATATTCCACCATATTGTCCTACTATATCTAACCGCGCAAAATCAGACACCATACTCCACTTCTGACATTTATATGCTTGACTAATATATGAATTTTTACAAATATCATAATTTGATTCATCCCATCTTACTATTTCATAATCTGGACAAAATTTCTTCCACGATTCCATACATTGCAAAAGTTTATCCGGAATTGGATTGTGACCAAACCAACAATAATGAATCATTTTAGGAATTAAAAAATTCCCATGAGTGTATTTAATCTTTTCAGGATCACACTGATCCTGCATTAAACTAACACTATAACATGATGTATTATCAAATTCCTTATACGTATTTAACTGTTCAATTATTTGTGCAATAGAATATAAATTTGTTATCAAAATTATATACTCTTCATCGGGAAGATTCTTAAGTGCTTTCTGCAGACTCATAATTTCGATCGAAACATTATTAACTATAATTTCATCGTCTTGCTTATTAGGGTCATTATCAACAATATATTCGATTTTGTTCTCAAGTGAATACGCAGAAACAAATTGAACACATTTTCTACCTGCACCAAATGCTATAATTTTTTTGGATATCACATTATTCAAAAAAAATTCCATATTGCATTTTTCTAGTTTAGCCATATCGAATTCACCTTATACTAAAACTAATATATTAAACTATTATAAAAAATCAAAGAACGCTACTAGTGAAATCACTTTTAACAAATTATTTTGTAATAACTAATGTACCAATCGCATCGCATAAAGGCACCTTACAAAGTTTTGTTCTATATTTTTCCTCGAAAGTCTTCACTGCTTTTTTAATACAATCAAAATATCCATAATTGTAATCATGAATAAAAATATATCCACCATGCGCCAATCTTGGATAGAAATATTCCAACCCTTTCAATGTTGATTCTTCAAAATCCACATCTAAAGAGACAAATGCAAACTTTTCCTCTATTTCTTTCGCTGTTTTAGGAAAATACCCTTGCCTTATTATTACATTTTTCGGATATAGCATTTTCCCCATAACTTTTTTTACATTTACATTTTTAAAAGCATCAATAAATACCTCATTACAACTTCCATTATTTTTTTCAATAAATGCTTCCTGTTTCTCAAATCCATCAAAGGTATCAAATAAATATAACACACGATTAGGGAACTCCGCGTTAATGCATCTGGCAAACTCTCCTTTAAAAACACCTAATTCCGCCACTGCACCCGGAACTTTATTCTCTCTGATTTCATCTGCTACTAACGACAACGTTTTTACTCTAACATAATCTTCCTGATACATTGGCGTCTCCGTTATCTTATCCGAAAACGGTTTAATGATTTCGTCCTTGGAGATATTTCTCACTAAATGATATCTATTTCTTATAATGTCAGCATACTCATTTCCTAAAATTTCTTCAACCAAGCAATAATTTTCATTTAAGTCCTGCATGCTAATATTATTGTAAAGAAAGATTATTTTTTTCATGTCTAGTCCTAATTCAATACACTGTTTGCGAATCTCAATAGTATGGGTACTTGCTACTATGATTGCATCATATCCAACAGCTATTTCATCTGGTCTAAGCACTTTTTTCCCCATGTAATTTGTTTTAGTTTCGTCATTATCGATAAATGCCGTTATTTTTTCCAATCCAATTCTATATTCCAAAATCCTTGATAATATAAGACCTGTTCCCCACACATATACCTTACTCATTCTCTTATTCCTTCAATATAGTGCTGCCTTTAATTCCTTTTCCAATAAATCTTTTTCCAAAAATGGATAAAGATTTTCATATTCCGGAGCCACAAAAGTTCCATCTTCACGTGCCACAGATTTTATTCTAGGGCATACTTCCTGATCTGTATCTACCAAAAATTCACACACTTCTGCTTGGCATGAACCTAAAGTGCTAATAATTGTTTCTTTTAAGCCTTGGGGATCTGAACAACTGCTGTAATGCAAACCGTATGCTTCTACCACTCTTTGGATGTTGGGAATCGGTACGCCCGCTTCCTCATCTGTACCAAACGGCGGCACGATGCCATATGCAGCCTGTGACATTTTCACAAACTGATACCCATGATTGCTGATTATATATATTTTAATGGGCAGACCATAGCTTTTTATAGTTGCTAACTCATGAATGTTCATCTGAAGACTTCCGTCTCCCACAAAACAAATAACCTGTCCACTCCCCTGATTACCAATTGACAATCCCAGCGCAGTTGCCCAATACCCCATTGCTGACAACCCACCTGATATAAATAGTCTCTGATTTTTTTTAATCTGCCATACCTGAGCTACAATGCTGCAACAGGAACCTGTATCTGCCAATATCAGATCATTGTTTCCTGCTTGTTTACTCACTTCTTCTACAACCCTGTAAGTGCTGAGTTTTGGGCTGGTGTAATATTCTTCTTGCATGATTGGATATCTTTCTTTCCAACCATTACAGCAGGATATCCATCTATCTCTTGAAACAGTATCTATCATTGAACCTACATCTTCCCTCTGGTTTAGGCATTGCAAAAATGAAAACAAATCAGCATGTACCGTTTTATTTATTTTCAACTGATATTTGTTTAATTCCTTTTCATCTACTTCAACCAAGATTTTGTATGACTGCTTGGAAAATCTGTTCACGTCATATCCTGTCGTATTCGGAGCAAGTCTACTTCCCAAAACAAGTAATACATCGCAAGTCTGTATGGCAAAATGAGATGCTCTAGACCCATGATTTCCGGCCCTACCTACGAACAATCTGGAATCTGAAGTAATTGTATCTATTCCCATTCTGGAATTTACTACAGGTATTTTATATTTTTCTATAAATATTCTAAATACATCTACTGCACCCGCCAGACGTATTCCCTGACCGGCGAGAATAAGTGGTCTTTTTGCAGAAGTCAACTTATTAATTATTTCTTCACTGCAAAGTTTTTCAATTTGGTATTTATTTTGCATTCTTTTAGCAACATTTCGATTTTCTATCTCTTTCTGTATTTCTGCTGATTGAATATTAATGGGAATTTCTATACATACTGGACCTGGTCTGCCAGACAAAGCGAGTTCATATGCTTCTTGGAAACATTTTCTGACATCTTCGGCACGTTCCAACAAAAATACCTTCTTTGTAATGGATTGCAAAATCTGGTCTGTTCTTACATCCTGTGTTCCGTACTGTCGCACTCCACATTCACGCTCATATCTTATACTACTTAAATTGGAATTACCAGTTATCAAAATTACCGGCGAAGAATCTGTCCATGCTTGTGCAATACCTGTAATTGTGTTTGTCATCCCCGGACCATTGATCGTAAAAACAATTCCAGGTTTTCCTGTCACTCTTGCCCACCCATCTGCAGCCATAGTTGCTGCTTGTTCATGGTTCGTGAACACCGGTTTAATTTTTCTGCTCTCACTCAAGGCTTTACAAACCCACAAAATGGCGCCACCTACTACACCAAATACCCGATCAATACCTTTCAATTCCAAAAAAGAGACTATATATTCTGAAACATTCATATTCCTTTCTCTCCTTATTATTTTAGCCAACTATACTTTTGAGTCGCCAGCAATGCTTTGAAAATAATTATATCGTCTGGTGTGGTAATCTTTATATTTAACTCAGATCCTCTGGCAAAATACACTTTTCTCCCCAATTCCAACAATAAAGTACATGTTGCTACAGAATTCGTGATTCCTTTTTCCAGTGCTTCCTTATGTATCGCCACTGCCTCTCCTAAATAAAGCGTTTGCGGTGTTTGAGCACGAAATAAAGCATTCCGCAAAATACTTTCTGTTGCCTCAGTTTCATCCTCTGATTTTAACATAGCTTCCATACAAGGAATAACAGTTATTGCATTTCCATACTTTTTACATTTCATAATATTATCAGAAATGATGTCTGCCGAAAGCATGGGCCGAATAGCATCATGCACTAAAACCATGTCACCCTCTTTGTATTGTTTTGCAATTGCGTATATGCCATTGCGTATAGAATCCTGACCGTTCACGCCCCCGTTGACAACTTTGACCATTTTCGTAATATTAAATTGTTTTGCATATGCTTTCAAAATATCATGCCAGCCTTTCAAACAAGCCACATATATTGCATCAATATCCGGATGATGCTGAAATACTTCCATCGTGTAAATGATAATCGGCTTATCATTTACACTTAAAAACTGTTTTGGAATATCCTGTCTCATTCGGGTACCAGTACCACCTGCAATAATCAAAGCAATATTAGCCATAAAATTACTTCTCTTTCTTGATTTCAACATCTATCAATTTAATAGCTGTGACCGGATGCACTTTCCTTTTATCTGCAGGCGGTAATTGCATGTAGTCGCCAAATTCCAGTTTTAACCACCCATCATAGTCCTTTACCCCCTCAAACATAAAACCTTCAAATGAAATTAGAGCTGTTTCAGCAAACCATTTTCTATAATAACCATGTAACCTTTTAGGAGCTGGAAAAGTCAATGTTCTTACCATGTTTGACGTATTAGAATCTTTTCTTCTAATTAGACTCTTATACATTTTTTTTGCACTATTCTCAGGTATTAAATAAAGAAGCCTGCAAAGCAACCTCTCTATTTTTGTTTTACTTGCATACTGTCCAACCGCAGACCACAATATTTTTCTAACTAAAAAACATTCAAAATTATGAATTTCTCTTAACAGTACATTGTTAGGTGTCGCATCAATTGGGAAAATATCTACAAACACTCCTTGCTTATACTTCATGTGTTCTTGATTTTCTCTTACAAATAGAGTATTCCTACGTCTAAGCTTTGCATACCCCCACCTATATCCTTTTGTAATATCCATATTTTGAAGATAAAATCTTTTAAAGTCTAATTCCCTCTTACACACATTACAAAATTTTTCATAGTCAACCCTTAGCATAGCCACATCAGCATCATCATCCCATGGGATAAATCCTCCGTTTCGTACTGCCCCCAACAATGTGCCACCAATAATTGTATATTTAATTCTATGCTTGCAACAAATTCGATGTATTTCTAAAAGCATCTCTAATTGAATTACATGCAATTTCTGTAACATCGTATCATTTAATTTTATCATTTCAACGTTCACATTCTTCCTAATGCAAATTTTTAATGACAAAACATGTCATAATTAGTTTATTATATCAATTATCCGATATATAAAATATAAACCCCTTTTTGCTGTTTTTTGCAGTAAAAAGGGGTTCTTTCTTGCTTCCCTGCAATCCGTACAGCTTCCCTGCTGCTATGTTCATTTAATATTATATCGGCTGCAGTGTATCATTTGTTTAGTGTCTGCTCATCTGTAAAATATTACTAACTGTACCGCCGCAGCAGCCCCTCGCTGAAGCGTAAAGCACACTACAAACTGGTTCTTTTGGCAAGAGCTTTTATCTCGGAATCAGCAATTCAAGATTCTATTTTTGTAAATATCTTTCCGGCTCATTTAAAAACACATCCGTAATTCCCTGTTCTTCCAGCGCTTTCAGGTCCAGTACCGTTCCTGTAGGTTTTTCCGGATACAGATGTCCGGTAAACCATGCTCTGACCGCATATTCCTTAAGCTGTTCTGCCGGCAGATCCATATCCCGCCAGTGAGGATGAAGCGCAACGGCGCCGCATCCGCCCTTAAGCTTGTACAGACAGTCTGAGACCTTCCTGTCCAGAATTCCCAACTCCGCCTCTCTGTCCAGGCCCTTCAGCCGCTCCAAAGAAAGCGCGCTGAAAGAGGAATAGACGATGCTTTTCTGTAAACCTTTTTGATGAACCAGTTCCACTATTTTTTCTTCCATTCCCCGATAAGAAAACACAGAATTTTTTAGTTCTATGTTCAGCTTCAGCCCCTCCTTCAGGCGGGGTGTAAGTAGTTCCAAGACCTCCTCGATGGTCGGAATCCTTTCGGGTTTTCCTTCCCCGTACCCAATCTGAAGAACGCGCAGCTGCCTGAAAGTATAATCCTTCACATATCCCGTGCCATCGGTAGTCCGGTCCACCTTTTCGTCATGGATCACGACCATCTCTCCATCCTTTGTCAACTGGATATCCAGTTCGATGCCGATAAGTCCCCTGATTTCCGCCGCCTTTTCAAAAGCGGTCAGCGTATTCTCCGGATATCTCTGACTGCAGCCTCTGTGCGCCCATATTTTCATATCTTTCTATTTTCTCCCGCCAAAAATTTTTCCATTATCCCCGCCATGGCAACGGATTCCTCTCGTGTCAGTTTAAAGTCATTTTTCTCACCTGCATCAAGACTGGCCAGCAGATCGCTGATCTCATAGCGAAGCCCTTCTCCGAGAAAACGCTCCGAATATTTTTCCACTTCTCCGGGATTTTCATAATGTACTTCAAAGTAAGCTGTCTTCCACCAGGGAGCTTCTGCTACGATATAGCCCCTTGTTCCGGCGATCAGCAGTCTCCCCTCCGATTTCACGCCCAGACCGCACGTTACAGATGCCATACCATGCGGATATCGGAAAGATGCTCTTGTAAACAGATCCAAACCGTTAGTTCCTCTGATTGTATCAAAAGAAACCTTCTCATATTTCGTTCCAAACAATTTCAGAACAGGAAGCGTCACATAACTTCCCAGCTCCGTAAAACTGCCGCCATAGCGCAGATCTGTCAGTTCTCTGGATTCTTTTTTTTCCAGTTTGGTAAAACAGGCTTCCACGTTTCGGATGCTGCCGATCGTACCGCTGCAGGCTATTCCGAGCAGCTTACTGAATCCGGGGCAATACGCCGTCTTGACCCCTTCATAGAGAATCAGACCTTTTTCTTTGGCATATCCATATAGTTCTTCCGCTTCCTGTCTGCACAAAACCATCGGTTTCTCACAAAGTACATGTTTGCCATGTTCCAGCGCCGCCCTGATATATCCGTAATGTGTCTCATGTGGCGACGCAACGTAAACGATATCAACTGCGTCAAAAAAATCCTCCTTCTTTTCGTAATAATCAATGCTCCACTTTTCCGCAAAACGTTTCGCGCTGTCCGTATGCGGATTATACACTCCCTGAACATTTATGCCGCTGACCAAAGTAACCTCCGGCACGGCCCGTTCGGCAATACGGCCCGTACCAATAATGCCGAATCTCTGAATCCTCCTGCTGCGTTCTCTCAGCATGGTGCTGGAAATATTTTTGGTGCGTTCAATATAGACGACTTTACAGTAATCCCTCAGGTAATCAAACTGACCCACCCAGTCCGATCCCACGGTGAAAATGTCGATGTGATATTTCTTAATATCGCTGAATTTCTGTCCCGGCGTTTCCTCGATGATCACCTCATCCGCAAAGCCGGTCTTTTTCACATTTTCAATCCTTGTCACAAGGGAATCTATCACGTTCAGTTTTCCCCTGGTACGGTCATAGGCCTCTGTTGTTACGCCCACGATCAGATAATCTCCCAGCGCTTTTGCCCGCTGCAGCAGGCGATAATGGCCCTCGTGGAACAGATCGAACGTTCCGTATGTGATTACCTTTACCATGCGTATTCTCCCCTTTTCCGTATATTATGACAAACTGTTTTTGATATACTGATGAATCTTTTCTCCGCATGTACCGTCGATATTTGCCACAATCTCACCGTAGGCTTCCAGCTGTGCCTTCCGGTTAAAAGCGTTCCCCTTCCCGCTGCCGTCCAGAAAGTCTTTCAGTGAATACAGGGCTTTTTCCTCACAGGCATACTGCTGCCACTCCGAACATGAACCGAACCCAGGTTCATGCCGTTCCAGCTCTTTTCGGTCAAAGACAATTGGAATCTCGCGCCAGTCTCCTGTGGCCGGATTCACATCATAAAGTCTGCGTCCCTGGTTATCGAACAGCCGCCATGTCCCCTCCCCAAGAGAGTCTGTTCTCCGCAGAAAGGTTGCTCTGCTCCAGGAAAAAAGATAACCGTTCTTTTCTTCCGTTCCCATCTCGTACGGCGGCTTCCATTCCACCACCCGCCCCGTCTTCGTGTCCAGACATAAGAACCTGTCTCCCCAGCATGGGGCAAAAATCATTTGATCTCCACTCTCCGCCACCGTAGTGAAAGGTCTTTCCCGGCACGGGTAACCATAAGGCACATAAAGACATTGAAATTCCGGAATTTTTACCTGAAATTTCTTTTTTTCCCCCGTCTTCGGATCCCAGCGGATCACGGTATTTCCTTCATATGGCAGAAGCCAGATAAAATCTCCCAACGGAATCAGAGCAAGGCATCCTCCATCCCGCTCTGTTCCCACGCTCACTCTGTTTACTGTTCCCCTGTCGGCGTCCAGAGACAACACTTCTCCATCCGCAGGGGAGGCAAGAAACAGACGCCGTTCCCAGACACAGTTCCCTCCTATCCTTCGGTTCCCCTGCACCATTTTAACAAAGACATCATTATATCCTTCTATGTAAGTCACCTGATCTGTCCTTGTATCGATCTTTACCACAGCCGGGTAGTTCACTGGTATCAGAAACAGAAATTCTCCGATATTCCACGCGCTACAGAACGCTCCGCCGCGCTCTATCCGCCGTTCCAGAGAAATCCGTTTTACAATTCTGTGATCCGCAACAACCAACACATCCTGCGCGCTGGCCGGGCACACATATACTTTTCCCCCCATCTCCAATGCCCTTATATAATAACTGTCGGAGATCCTGTCCGAAAGACTGCAGTAAAATTCATAGCGATAATCATGATCCGGCGCATAATACAGTTGGTTCCTCTGCGTAACGATCCAGTCGTCATGACCGTCCAGAAAAAAGCCCCTGATCATTTCCCCTCTCCAGTCGTCTTCTTTCGGCAGAGAATGGATTTTATTGTTCAATAGAAAAATAGGCTTCCCCGCCACGCCAAACAGGGATGTCACGCTGGTTCCGCCGTCACCGATGTAGGCATCACAGAATGCAATGGTTTTTTCAATGTCCGGCGTATTGTCATAAATTCCGATCTGTTCCTCCAGAAATTTTTTTCGCAGCCGTTCAAAAAAAGGTTTGAAATCGGATCGCATGGAATGAAAAGTAGACTCCAGCAACGGATGCGGTCTCCACAGCAGGCAGGCATCCTCCCGACCCTGAAAAGTATTGAACACATACTCCATCTTCTGCAGGAAGTTTGCGGTATCTCCAAGCATTCCGTTGAGACTGGTGTTATAAAAATATACCTTTTTTTTCGTGCCGTCGGCGCGGATGACCTTTTTCTTCCATGAGACAGGCGGCTCCGGCGGATTCTGGCACAGACGAATGATCCTGTCAAACTTCGGCGAGCCCAATGCGAGAAGTTTCTCCCGGGGAATCTGCTGATCAAAAAAATTTTTGTACTTATCCGCCTGTACCACAATATAGTCCGTGTTTGGATAGGCCAGACACATTGCCTGTCCTTCCGCCATCCCCCCGGACGTGGAGTAGTAAGGTACATACACCAGCTTTTCCGTATAGTTTTTCAGCTGATCCGAATAAAACCTCGGATCAATGCTGGTCACATAATTTCCGTTATCATAGGGATTATGAATGTATATCACATCAGGCCGGTTTTTCTCAAGAGAATACTCTTCATAGTTCACCACCGGCACATATTCCGGCAAATCGTTGCCTTCATAATGATAACGGCCAAGGCGGCCATCCGGATTTCGGTCATAATAGGGGATCGGAATCACATAAGCGTCACAGTCCGGATCTGCGTCAGCAGCCATCCATATACTCTCCAGCGAGTCCCACATTGCAGCCTTATATGGTAAAAAGACAATTTCCGTTCTTACCCTGATCTCGTTTCTGACACTGTTGGATACCAATACCAGCGATTTTCTGAGTTTCCTGTACAGGCTGCCGGAATTGA
Source organism: uncultured Acetatifactor sp. (assembly GCA_947586055.1). Lineage (GTDB taxonomy): Bacteria > Bacillota > Clostridia > Lachnospirales > Lachnospiraceae > Acetatifactor. The sequence goes on from CANPXL010000002.1 coordinate 49,946, forward strand.
TCTGTCCGTCGGAGCTGATCTCCCCATACACCTGATAAACCGTCTCACAATAATCCTCCAACAGAGAAATGGCAGGAAACGACTCTCCTTCTCTTGTCTCGATAAGTTCGCCCAGTCTGATGGCGCCCTCCTGACATTGTTCCAACAGTTCTCCCGCTTTTTCCGTTTTGCCGTTTTCTATGTCTTTTCGGATTTCATCATGAGCCTGCTCCAAGATCCTGATAAATTCTTCCGCCTGTTTTTTTTCCGTCTTTCTCATATCATTCTCCATGTCCGGATTCCGGAGACATAATTTCCAATCTCCGAAGACAGCTGTTTTTTATAACAACAAAAAGAACCTTTTATTGCTGCATCCGCAATAAAAGGTTCCCTCCCTGTTTTATCAAACGCAGCTTCCCTTCTGCTCTTATTCTGTTTTACATAATTCTATTTTAACACACAAAAAGACTTAAGACAATACTTCCGCAACCAGTCTCACATATTCCTTTCCCTGCAGCACGACTGTTTCCTCCCGCCGGAAGCCGAGTTTCCGGCACAGCTTCAGGGACGCTTCGTTTCCCGGCTCCACCATGGCCTGCACCTTTTCAAATCCCAGCGCCTCCCAGCCGTATTCCATGATCCGGCGGCAGACTTCTTCCCCATAACCCCTGTGCTGCCATGGCACGCCGATAATAAACCCAAGCTCCGGCTCCTCATACCCTTCCCGGAAAGCGAAGCCGGCCCGGCCTATGACCTCTCCGCCTTCCCGCTTCACTACCGTCCAGACGCCGAACTCATAAAAAGTGTAGACTTTTTCGATATATTCCCTGATATACTCCTTTTCCTGTTCGATCTCGGGATAAAGCCCTTCCATGTATTTCGTGATGGCGGGGTCGCTGTAAATCCGGTAAAAAGCCTCCACATCCTCCGGCGTTGTCTCCCGGATCAGGCAGCGCTCCGTCTCCGCGATCCGCCAGGGAAGTCCTTTCTGGCGCCGGTACACCCTTTCCGCATATTCCGGATCCAGATTTTCCGGATCCTCCACCGCGTACAGAAAACCGGAAAAATCCTGTTCCCGGTTCCCTTCGTGAAGATAGATCATCACAGCGTCCCCGGCGTCCCTGAATGTCCGGGCGGTTTCCGGATCATCCGTAATGTACAGCGCGCCGTCCCTCAAAACTGTTTTTTTGATGTAACTCACTTTCCCTGTTCCCTCTTTACATCATTTCCCTTTTAAGATACAATCATTGTATCACAGACAAATACCCCACAGCAAGCCGAGGGGAAATTAATTCCGCAGATTGCAGCCGGCGCACGGAATTCTGCATGCTCCGGTCCCTGCCTTGCGGATTTCAGAAAGGAACGAATCAGTCATGGCGCAAAATCCCATCGTAACCATCAAAATGAAAGGCGGCGACACCATCCGTCTGGAACTGTATCCGGATGTGGCTCCCGTCTCCGTAAACAACTTTATCAGCCTGATCAACAAAAAGTTCTATGACGGCCTGATCTTCCACCGGGTAATCAAGGGCTTCATGATTCAGGGCGGCTGCCCCGACGGCACCGGCATGGGCGGCCCCGGCTATCAGATCAGGGGCGAATTTGCCCAAAACGGCTTTGAAAACACGCTGAAACATACAGAAGGCGTGCTCTCCATGGCAAGATCCATGCACCCGGATTCCGCCGGCTCCCAGTTTTTCATCATGCACAAAAACGCGCCGCATCTGGACGGCGCTTACGCAGCGTTCGGAAAAGTGATCGAGGGAATGGATGTGGTGAACCGCATCGCCGAGACCCGCACGGACTACAGCGACAGACCGCTGGAGCCCCAGATCATGGAGACCGTAACCGTGGAAACCTTCGGCGTGGAATATCCGGAACCGGAGAAACTCTAAAGACATTCCGGGATCGCTTCTCGCCGCATCCTCCGCGGAGCAGGCTGTCCTGACCTGTCATCGGTATCCGGCAGTCCCCCGGTACCGGTCTCAGATCGGGATAAGCCCCTTCCGCCGGATATTCCCCGTCTTATACGTCTTATATCTTATATGTCATATTTCTTCATGGTCTCCGCGCCGCGGTACTCATGCTTCTCGTAATAACCGATCAGCCTGCCATTGTCCCGAAGCGCTACCATATAAACATCCTTATTCTGTTTTTCATTATGAAACGTATACACGATGTTATGGTTCCCGTCCGAAGCGAACCAGTCCGTCACCCGCTTTATCTTTTCCGCCGATTCCGGATTGTGGCACGCGAGCAGACTCTTCCCGATCAGCTTTTCCCCGCCCCGCTTTGCATAGTTTTCCACCGCCGCCGGATTCATGTAAAGGATCTCATGCTCCAGATTACAGATAACCACCGGGCAGCGGTCCTGCTCTATAATGCTCCTGAAAAAAATTTCGTTCGTTTCTTTTCGTTCCCTTGCGTTCTCTTTTTCTGACATAAGCGCCCTCCCGTGCAAAATCCGTCGTAAAAAATTCCTTTTGGAAGAATTATATCACAAAAACGCCTGTCATTTCCGTCGTTCATATTTTGTTCACAATTCATTCAATTTTATTTTCCTTTTTCATCATGATTTAGACATTTCTGCTGGCTATACTGAAAGCAACTCAATAAATTACAAAAGAGTTACGGCAGCCACAGTTTGCTATTTACTATAAAACTTTTTTTCATAATAAATGCCAGAGAACCGGGTTCTCTGGCATCCTCCCTTTTCTGGGATCTTTTTTCTTTCACATTCCGGGAAATGTTTCTCCCGAAAATGTAACAATTTGGCCCGGAAGTTGTTTGTTTGTTTCTTTCCAGAATATGCTTGCGAAAGGCCATGCTTTAGGGTATAATAAAAGCCGTAATCAATTATCGGCCTGACATCCGGTCAGAATCCTATAGGAAAGGTGGTAATGACAATGCCATTAGTTACAACAAAAGAAATGTTTGAGAAGGCATACAACGGCGGTTACGCAGTTGGTGCGTTCAATGTCAACAACATGGAGATCGTTCAGGGTATCACGGAAGCAGCCGGCGAGCTGAACAGCCCCGTGATCCTTCAGGTATCCAAGGGTGCGAGAGCCTATGCGAACCATACTTATCTGGTGAAGCTGGTGGAAGCCGCAGTAGAGGAAAACCCCCAGATTCCCATCGCCCTGCATCTGGACCACGGCGATACTTTTGAACTTTGCAAATCCTGCATCGACGGCGGCTTTACTTCCGTTATGATCGACGCTTCCTCCAAGTCCTTCGAGGAGAACATCGCCCTGACCAAACAGGTCGTTGAATACGCTCATGCCCACGGCGTGGTTGTTGAGGCCGAGCTGGGAACGCTGGCAGGCGTGGAAGACGAGGTTTCCGTTGAATCCGGTCATGAATCTTACACCCGCCCTGAAGAGGTGGAGGAATTTGTTTCCAGAACCGGGTGCGACTCTCTTGCCATCGCGATCGGCACCTCCCACGGCGCTTACAAGTTTACGGCTGCACAGTGTACAAGAAACGCCGACGGCATCCTTGTTCCCCCTCCGCTTCGCTTTGACGTGCTGGAAGAGTGCATCAAGCGCCTTCCCGGATTCCCCATCGTTCTGCACGGCTCCTCTTCCGTACCTCAGGAGTTTGTCAAGATGGTCAACCAGTACGGCGGAAATATGCCCGACGCAGTAGGCATTCCCGAGGAACAGCTCCGCAGGGCCGCAGAGCTTGCCGTATGTAAGATCAATATCGATTCCGATATCCGTCTTGCCATGACCGGCAACATCCGCAAGTATTTTGCAGAGCATCCGGATCACTTTGATCCCCGCCAGTACCTGAAACCCGCCCGTCAGGCCGTCAAGGATATGGTCGCTCATAAGATCGTAAATGTCCTCGGTTCCAACGGAAAGGCATAAATACACGAAACAGAAAGAGCCGTTGCTCCGGCAAAATCCTTCAGCCGGGCAGCGGCTCTTTTTCATTCTGTTTCCACCCTTATCTCTTCCGCGGGTTCTCCGAATACGTTACCCCTGTTCGTCCAGATACAGCTGCACGCGGTTCTGGATCTTTTCGATCACATCCTCCTTGCTTCTGTCTCCCTCCAGATAATCCGCCGCTTCCTCATACACAATGTCCAGGATGGCCTCCGTCCGCCTTGGCAGATACCGCGCATCCTCGTAGGCCTCCAATATCTCCTGCTTCGTCTCTTCGTTTAAGGGCGCATCGATTGCTCCGACTTCACTCAGCTTCGCTGAATACTCCCATGAGGTATTCCAAAGCTCCTTTTGTACCGAATCTCCATAAAAATTCTGTCCGTCCCGGCTCAAAACAAAGGACAGAAAGGCGTACGCTCCCTCCAGATGCTCCGTGTTCGCATTGATCATCATAACATCTGTCGCTGCAGCCGAACAGGTGTAATGAGGGCCGTCGTCAAAGAAACAGCCCACGATGACGTTTCCCGGAAACTGCGACGATATTTGATAAGACGGCGGCCCCTGAATATGCACGTAGTAATCATTCACCACCGGATCATACCCCTTTTTCCCGTCCTCCCGGTATCGCTTCGACACGTCCAGAAACTTGGAAAACAGAGGCCCCGTAAAGTCGCAGGTCTTTTTTTCCCAGTCGATCATCCCCCAGAGATCCTCCGACCCCTCCAGAAAATATGCAAGGATATATCTCCCTCCCAACGTCGGCATAATAAACGAACCGTGTCCCGGATACTCCAGCAGAAGATCCGCAAAAGACTCTATATCCTGAGGCGGCTGGCTGTCTCCCAGAACTGCCGCATCCACACAGTAGCCGTCAACCGACATCTCCGGGACAATCGCATAAATCCGGTCTCCGGAAACCGCATAGGCGTATTCGGGAAAGAAGGTCTCCGTCGTCACGCCGCTCTTTTCCAGATAAGGGGAAAGATCTACCAGCACGCCGCTGTCCATGATCTCCTGAGTGATGGGAAATACTTCACCGGTCAGAATATCCGGTCCTCCCCCGGCTCCCACTTCCACCGACAGTCTCTCCCGCATGGTCGCCAATTCATCTCCGGCATAACACGTCCGCAGTTCCACACTGTATTTTGTATTTCTCCTATTGAACTCCGCCACTATATCTTCAATGGGATTGGTTGCATTTTCACCGGTGGGCATTATCTCGGTTGCAAGGGTGATCACGGTCTTTTCTTCGGGCTCCGTCTCGCTTTCCGCCGCAGAGCTGTCCTCTTCCGGCGAGATACTTTCCATTTGACCCCATTTGAGGTTAAACTCCCCGTCGTCGGCGTGATAAAAGATCTCGATGTCCTCCGGCTCCTGAGATTCCTGCGCCGTCTCTTTGGCGCCGCAGCCGGATAAAAGCAGCGCCGCGGAAGCCAAAAGGGCCATCCCTCTCATCGGTCTTTTTCCCTTTGTCTGATTGTTTACCATGGCGTTTCCCCCTTTCCCGTTGTCCGTTTTCTGTCCGGTCTTACCGGTTTGATCTTATTATAATACCTATTTTACCCCCCCGGAACAGCCTGTCAAGTCCGCCGTTTCTTCGGGCCGGTTTCTGTTTCTTATCACCCCTGTTCATCCAGATACAACTGCACGCGGTTCTGGATCTTTTCGACCACGTCCTCCAGTTTTTGATTTCCCTCCAGATATCCCTCCGCTTCCTCATACACAATGTCCAGGATGGCCTCCGTCCGCCTTGGCAGAAACCGCGCATCCTCGTAGGCGTCCAATGTCTCCTGCTTCGTCTCTTCGTTTAAAGGCGCTGAAATCACTCCGTACCCGCCCATATCCGAATAATATTCCCATGCGATATCCCAAAGCTCCTTTTGTACCGGCTCCGAATAACAATCCTGCCCGTCCTTGCTCAAAACATAAGAGAGAAAAGCGTACGCGCCTTCCAGATGCTCCGTATTCGCGTTGATCATCAGCGTTCCTCCCGCCGTCCGCTCACACTGATAATGGGGACCGTCGTCAAAATAATACCCCACCGGAACGCTCCCCGGACAGAAGAAAGACAGACTGTAAGACGGCGGATTCTGCATACTGACAGGATAATCATGCACTACCGGCTCATACCCCTTTTTCCCGTCTTCCCGGTATCGCTTCGACACATCCAGAAGCTTGGAGAAAAGCGGCCCCGTAAAGTCACAGGTCTTTTTTTCCCAATCGATCATCCCCCAGAGATCCTCCGACCCCTCCAGAAAATACGCAAGGATATATCTCCCTCCCATCCTCGGACCAAGAAACGAACCGTGTCCCGGATACTCCAGCAGAAGATCCGCAAAAGACTCTATATCCTGAGGCGGCTGACTGTCTCCCAGAACCTCCGCATCCACACTATAACCTGTATACAGCGCTGACGGGCTGACTCCGTAGATTCCATCCCCCGAGACAGCGGTGGCATACGCCGGGAAAAATGATTCCAGCGTCACGCCGCTCTGTTCCAGATAGGGAGTCAGATTCACCAGAACCCCGCTGTCCATGATCTCCTGTGTGATGGGAAATACGTCATTTGTCATAAGATCCGGTCCGTCTCCCGCTCCGACCTCCACGGACAGCCGGTTTCGCATGGTTTCCAGTTCCTCTCCGTATCGGCATGTCTGCAGTTCCACAGAATATCTGTCGCTTTCCTGATTAAACTTTGCCACGACCTCGCTGAAATTGTCCCCGCCGGATTCGGACACAAGCGCAAACGTGAGCACAATCTTTTCCTTTTCTCCATCCTGTCGTCCGCTTTCCTCATCGGAACTGTTTTCCACCGGGGGCGTTTCCCAGCCCAGCCCCGTTGTGTGGCTAAACTCCCCGTCGTCGGCGTGATATAAGATCTCGATGTCCTCCGGCTCCTGAGATTCCTGCGCCGTCTCTCCGGTGCCGCAGCCGGATAAAAGCAGCGCCGCGGAAACGAAAAGGGCCATTCCCCCCATCGGTCTTTTTCTCTTTGTCTGATTGTTTACCATGGCGTTTCCCCCTTTCCCGTTGTCCGTCTTCTGTCCGGTCTTACCGGTTTGATCTTGTTATAATACCTATTTTACCACCGTAACAGTCCGGATTCCATAACAAAAGTGCCGCAAAAACCTGCTGCGACACTTTTACTGAAATCCCTTCCTTATTATCCCTGTTCGTCCAGATACAGCTGCACGCGGTTCTGGATCTTTTCGATCACATCCTCCTTACTTCTGTCTCCTTCCAGATAATCCTCCGCTTCCTCATACACAATGTCCAGGATGGCCTCCGTCCGCCTTGGCAGAAACCGCGCATCCTCGTAGGCGTCCAGCATCTCCTGCTTTGTCTCTTCGTTTAAGGGCGCATCGATTGCTCCGACTTCGCTCAGCTTCGCTGAATACTCCCATGAGGTATTCCAGAGTTCCTTTTGTACCGATTCCCCATAAAAGTCCTGTCCGTCCCGGCTCAGAACAAAGGACAGAAAGGCGTACGCTCCCTCCAGATGCTCCGTGTTCGCATTGATCATCATAACGTCTGAAGCTGCAGCCGAAGCGTTGTAATGAGGGCCGTCGTCAAAGAAATAGCCCACGATGACGTTTCCCGGAAACTGCGACGATATTTGATAGGACGGCGGCCCCTGGATATGCACGAAGTAATCATTCACCACCGAATCATACCCCTTTTTCCCGTCCTCCCGGTATCGCTTCGACACGTCCAGGAACTTGGAAAAAAGCGGTCCCGTAAAGTCGCAGGTCTTTTTTTCCCAGTCGATCATCCCCCAGAGATCCTCCGACCCCTCCAGAAAATACGCAAGGATATATCTCCCTCCCGTCATCGGGCCAAGAAATGAACCGTGTCCCGGATATTCCAGCAGAAGATCCGCAAAAGACTCTATATCCTGAGGCGGCTGACTATCTCCCAGAACTGCCGCATCCACACAGTAGCCGCGAATCGACATCTCCGGGACAATCCCATAAATCCGGTCTCCGGAAACCGCATAGGCGTATTCGGGAAAAAAGGTCTCCGGCGTCACGCCGCTCTTTTCCAGATAAGGGGAAAGATCCACCAGCACGCCGCTGTCCATGATCTCCTGAGTGATTGGAAATACATCTCCTGTCAGAATATCCGGTCCTCCCCCGGCTCCCACTTCCACCGACAGTCTCTCCCGCATGGTACCCAATTCTTCTCCGCTATAACACGTCCGCAGTTCCACACTGTATTTTGTATTTCTCCTATTGAACTCCGCCACCACATCTTCAATGAGATTGGTCTCATTTTCACCGGTGGGCATCACCACGGTCGCAAGAGTGATCACGGTTTTTTCTTCGGGCTCCGTCTCGCTTTCCGACGCAGAACTGCCCTCTTCCGGCGAGATACTTTCCATTTCACCCCATTTGCGGTTAAATTCCCCGTCGTCGGCGTGATATAAGATCTCGATGTCCTCCGGCTCCTGAGATTCCTGCGCCGTCTCTCCGGCGCCACAGCCGGATAAAAGCAGCGCCGCGGAAGCCAAAAGGGCCATCCCCCTCATCGGTCTTTTTCTCTTTGTGTGATTGTTTACCATGGCGTTTCCCCCTTTCCCGTTATCCGTTTCCTGTCCAGTCTTACCGGTTTGATCTTATTATAATACCTATTTTACCCCCCCGGGACAGCCTGTCAAGTCCGCCGTTTCTTCGGACCGGTTTCCGTTTCTTCAGACCGGTTTTCTGTCTCCACAAATTCTGCCTTACCAGAAATGCCATGATTTTTGTTTCCCCATGCTAATTCCCACGCTGCGGTATGTCTTCATGTTCTTCCATAGCAAAAGTGCCGCAAAAACCTGCTGCGACACTTTTATCGAAATCCCTTCCTTATTATCCCTGTTCGTCCAGATACAGCTGCACGCGGTTCTGGATCTTTTCGATCACATCCTCCTTGCTTCTGTCTCCTTCCAGATAATCCGCCGCTTCCTCATACACAATGTCCAGGATGGCCTCCGTCCGCCTTGGCAGAAACCGCGCATCCTCGTAGGCGTCTAATATCTCCTGCTTTGTCTCTTCGTTTAACGGCGCATCAATTGTTCCGACTTCGCTCAGCTTCGCTGAATACTCCCACGAGGTATCCCAGAGCTCCTTTTGCATCGGCTCTCCATAAAAATTCTGTCCGTCCCGGCTCAGAACAAAGGACAGAAAGGCGTACGCTCCCTCCAGATGCTCCGTGTTCGCATTGATCATCATAACGTCTGTAGCTGCAGCCGAAGTGATGTAATGAGGGCCGTCGTCAAAGAAACAGCCCACGAAGACGTTCCCCGGAAACTGCGACGATATTTGATAGGACGGCGGCCCCTGGATATGCACGTAGTAATCATTCACCACCGGATCATACCCCTTTTTCCCGTCCTCCCGGTATCGCTTCGACACGTCCAGAAACTTGGAAAACAGAGGCCCCGTAAAGTCGCAGGTCTTTTTTTCCCAGTCGATCATCCCCCAGAGATCCTCCGACCCCTCCAGAAAATACGCAAGGATATATCTCCCTCCCATCATCGGGCCAAGAAATGAACCGTGTCCCGGATATTCCAGCAGAAGATCCACAAAAGACTCTATATCCTGAGGCGGCTGACTGTCTCCCAGAACTTCCGCATCCACACAGTAGCCGCGAACCAACATCTGCGGGACAATTCCATAAATCCGGTCTCCGGAAACCGCATAGGCGTATTCGGGAAAGAAGGTCTCCGGCGTCACACCGCTCTTTTCCAGATAAGGGGAAAGGTCCACCAGTACGCCGCTGTCCATGATCTCCTGAGTGATGGGAAATACTTCACCGGTCAAAATATCCGGTCCTCCCCCGGCTCCCACTTCCACCGACAGTCTATCCCGCATGGTCGCCAATTCATCTCCGGCATAACACGTCCGCAGTTCCACACTGTATTTTGTATTTCTCCTATTAAACTCCGCCACCACATCTTCAATGGTATTGGTCGCATTTTCACCGGTGGGCATCACCTCGGTTGCAAGAGTGATCACAGTCTTTTCTTCGGGCTCCGTCTCACTTTCCGCCGCAGAACTGACCTCTTCCGACGAAATACTTCCCATTTCACCCCATTTGCGGTTAAACTCCCCGTCGTCGGCGTGATAAAAGATCTCGATGTCCTCCGGCTCCTGAGATTCCTGCGCCGTCTCTCCGGCGCCGCAGCCGGATGAAAGCAGCAGCGCGGCGGAAGCCAAAAGGGCCATCCCCCCCATCGGTCCTTTTCTCTTTGTGTGATTGTTTACCATGGCGTTTCCCCTTTCCCGTTGCCCGTCTCCTGAAAAAGCCCGGGAATCCTGCCGGGATTCGTTACCCGTCCGGATTCCCGGGACAGTTTACAGATCAGTGACACAATTCTTACTATCTCATCTTATTTACGCTCAGTGCAAATAATACCCGCAGACACAGTACATTGTACCGGGAACCTGCGTATGGGGCTCTGAGACTCTTACAGTGATTTCTTGCACATTTCCTTTGCATACTCCGCATCTGTAAATTTGCACATATTGTCTCTGATGCCCAGACGGCCCCGCATTGGTGTATACTTCATTTTTAATACCTGCTTCTTCTTGATAAGGATGCTTACATTCGTCCTCTGATACCTGCACATTTTTCTCCGCCGCAGACGCCGGGAAAGCAAAAGCCGTCGTTCCCAGAACCGCCAGGGACAGAAGAACCGCTGATACCGTTTTCTTAACTCCATTTTTCATAGAAATAATCCTCCTTTTTCCGGCCGGCTTATTTCTGACACTATAATATCACATTTTGTCAGAAATGCCAATAGTTTTTCGTTACTTTTTTATTGTACAATTCAACTTTACATTATTCCATAACAAAAGTGTCACAAAAAAATCTTTTTTGTGACACTTTTGTTATGGTCATTTATTTCCTCTGTATTATAATATTATATATGGTTTTCTATAAAACAGCAGAAAGGAGCAAATTATATGAAAAATAAAATTCCCCTTTTAAAACGAATAACAGTTCTGCTGTCCCCGCATGCGACCCTCAATACCGTTATCCCTTTTACTATGTGTGATATATCCGGACCGCCCGAAGCGTCTGTTCAATCCGATTACATAAAAGATGTCACACATACTTTTTAATTATCATAAAACTTCTTCCAATGCTGTTCCAAAAAGATCACTTCATCCGAATCAGAAAATAAATATGCAAGCGAAAGTGCCGCCTTCATAAAACAACGGCGTTTTTCTTTGTCATCGCCCTCCTGCAGCTGTTCCATATTCCATGTGCGGTCATATAAGGTGAGCCGAAGCACATCCGCTTTGCCAGTCACAAGCGCCATCCGGATCGCATTGTCTTCCACCCGAATCGCTTCCGTATATTCCTGCCGGTTTCCCAGCAAATCTCCTAAGTTCCGCAGCGCTCTTTCATAATTATCCATACCTTTGCGCCTTGCCGGATCCAGCCTATCATAGTACTGTAATAAAAGACGAAGCCACACAATACCTCTGTCCCGTTGCCCAACCTTTTCACAACCGTAAGAAATCCCATTGACAATAGTCGCTTCTGCTTTTGTAAAGTACCAGGAGCCTAAATGCTCCGGCTCTTTGTCCGGCACCGTTATATGTAATGCATCCCATAGTCTTTTCTGCTCTGTTTCTGCATCTATCTTTCCCGCTCCGTACAGCGTCAGCGTCTCCAGGGCCAGCAGATACTGATCCGCATACCGGCTATGCCCCGTTTCTCTGACCAGCTTTTTTACCAGCGGCAGCGCTTCTTCATTCCGGCCAAAGCGGGTCAGCATATTGATCTCTTCCACCGTCCTGTGAAGCCCCGCATTCCCTGTCTGGGCGGACATCACGATACTTCCCCCCGGCAGATTCAGTTTTTTCAGAAGTCCTGTCAGGACGCCCTGCTTCGGAACTACCGCGCCGCGCTCGATTCTGGAAACCGTCACCGGATTGCAGACGCCCTCCGCCAGCGCTTCCTGCGTCATTCCAAGAGCCTGCCGCCTTCCTTTTATCAGGTCGGCCAGCACATAAGTTTCCTCCACATCATCCGTCAGATACCAGATCCATTCCCCGGGCCTTACATCGTATTCTCCATACAGCCACCGCAGGGAAGCGCATAGCTGCTCCGCACGGCTTCTCTCCTGATGCGCGCCGTCCGCCGGAAGGTGCCGCAGCCGGTATTCCGTAAGCTCCCGCAGGTAAAACAGACTCCCCTGACGCTTGATCTCTTCCATGCACGATGCATATATCCCGGCGCTTTCGTCCGTCTCTCTCCCGCTTTGTTCCAAAAGCACAAGAATCCGATAACCGATCTGAACAGAAAATGCGGCTTTTTCCCGCCCCAGGGACTCCCTGCTCAGCTGCCCGAGTATCTTTCGGTACCCGGACAACGCCTCCCCGCTCTTTCCCGTTTCTTCCAGTATCCGCAGATACAGGCATTTTATGGACAATTCTATATGGCTCATCCGCAGGGGCTGCGTCCCCTCCAGCAGCCGCGCGGGCATCGTAACGCTCCACGCCTGCCGCAGCTTTTCAGCTATCCGCTCCAAATCCCCGGCCGTTTCCCTCCGCGCTCTGAAATCCCATACGGATTCCGCCAGCATCCGGAACTGTTCATGCAGTCTGCTCTGACCCTTCGTCAGGCGGATGTATTCTTCCCGGGCCCTCCGATATTCCCTTTCCTGTCCGGAGTCCACCGCCGCGGCCAGATCTTCTCTGGCGCAAAGCCATTCCTGCTCCCGTGTGTTCAGAAAATACAAAAAGCGCTCCTGCGACACCCCAAGCCGCTGCAGCAGCGCTTCCGACACAATTTTTTCACAGCCCCTCTCCCCTGTTTCGATCCGCGCCAGATAACTGCGCGAGCAGACACCCGCGCAGAGCTGCTGGGCACTGACGCCCGCCCGGATGCGCTCCCGGCCGATGATCGTTCCGATCTGACTGTATTCCGTTTCCCTGTTCTCTTCTGTATTCACCGTATCCCGATTACTCCTTCACCCTGATCTCCATCCCTTTGTTGATACTCCGGATCCGCACGCTCTTATGGCTCCCGCCGTTCTCTCCGTCAAGGGTCCACGCCACGGGTTCCTCCGCCTCCAGGCTCAGGCTTGCGGTATGAAAAGTGTACATGAGATTTGTGTCAATATTTCGATTAAGCAGCGAGCGGATGATGTTGTTAAGTTCGATGGGGTTTCTGGGCCGCTTGATCAGCGTCACTTCAAAGAGTCCGTCGTCAAGCTTTACATCTTTTCCCGTGATGTTTTTAAAGCCGCCCACGGACAGGGAATTTGTGATCATGCCGAAGATAAATTCCTCCGAGACGGTCCTGTCCTCCCAGCTTACCCGCATGGGAAACGACTTAATGGAAGGCAGCCGCTTCACTCCCTCCAGCAGATACGCCATGTGTCCCAGCAGATTTTTCGCATCCTGTCCGGTCTCATAGGATACCTCCGTAAAAATCCCGAAGGCGGCGACATATACAAAGATATCTTCGTTAAACGCGCCGATGTCGCAGGGAAAATTTTTTCCTTCCACGGCGATCTGCGCCGCCCGGAGCATATCCTTCGGCAGAGACAGGCTTCCTCCGAAATCGTTTGTGCTTCCCGCGGGAATATAGCCGATGGGAGTCCGGAAACCGCTCTCGATCATGCCGGTCACGGTCTCGTCCAGCGTGCCGTCCCCGCCGCTACACACCACCAGTCCGTAATCCTCCGAGCGCGTCTCCATAATGTGTCTGGCGTCTCCCTGGGACTGTGTGGGACATACCGTACTTTCATATCCCGCCTTTGCAAAGATATCGAGAATATCCGCCAGCCTGGTTCTGATCTTTGCCTTGCCCGCCTTGGGATTGTAAATAAAAAGCAGCTTTTTGCCCATAGTCATCTCCCGTTTGCCGTCTCCGACGCCGTAACCGGCGTATCGTATGTTCTGTGTAAAAAAAGGCGAAACCAACAGCAATCCATTGACTCCGCCCTGTTTTTATTTCGTCTTTCCTGCCTTTGACCTTTATTCGTTCTTACCGCTGAGGAACTGTTCAATCCCCTTCAGCGCTTCCTGCTCGTCGGCGCCCTCTACGGAAACCTTCAGCGCCTCGCCGTTATCCAGACCGAGACTCATCATTCCCATAATACTCTTCGCGTTTACTCTCTTTTCTCCGGATTCAATGTAGATCCTGCTTTCGTACTTGCTCGCTTCCTGTACCAGAAGTGCAATCGGCCTTGCTTCAAGGCCGCTCTCCAGCCTGATCTTGATGTCTCTGACTATCATGTTGCTTCCTCCTCATTGATCGCGTTCTAATCTATTGTCAGGAATTTATGATCCGCATCTTAAGCTTTCCGCCAGTTCACCCAGTCTGCGCAGACGGTGGTTGACCCCCGATTTCCCGATGGGAGGGCAAAAGCATTCTCCCAGTTCCTTCAGCGGCAGGTACGGATATTCCAGGCGGATTTCCGCCATTTCTCTCAAGGGCGCCGGCAGATTTTCAAAACCGTAATGATCCCTGAGATATTCTATCTCTTCCGTCTGCCTTGCGGCGGCGCTCACGGTCTTTGCAATATTGGCGGTTTCACAGTTTACCCGCCGGTTCACGGAATTTCTCATTTCCTTCAGGATCCGGAAATTCTCCAGATTCATCAGGGAAACGGGAGCCTCGCATACGTTCAGAAGGTCCACGATGCCGGAGCCTTCCTTCAGATAAACCACATAATATTTTTTCCGGAGGATGATCTTTGACTCAATGTCAAAATTTCCCATGATCTCCCTCAGCTGTTCCGCTCTGGCTTCATCCGCGCAGTCAAACTCCAGATGATAGCTCTTGGCGGGATCGCTCATGGAACCTGCGGCCAGATACGCTCCCCGGAGAAACGCTCTCTGGCAGCAGGAATTTTTCAAAAGCAGCCTGCTTACCGGCTCTTCCAGATTTCCGATCTTTTCCAGCAGCCGTTTCATCTCCTGCCCGCTCAGTTCCAAGCCCGATTCTATATTAAATGTTTTTTTCAATAATGTAAAGCTTTTTCTGATAACAGCTTCATTTTCTGTCTGAAACCCGACGGTGTAACGTCCGTCCACGCTTCTTCCGTACTGCCCGCAAAAATGCAGGATCGCGGCCAGTTCCGCTATCTGACAGTGTCTTGCCGGACTGATATGTCTTGCAAGTTCTTCCTTTACCTCGCCGGAAAAAGACATCCTTTACTCCATTTCCGCGCCGCACGGCCGCGCAAAACCATAAATGGTTTACAGGTTGTCAGGCGGTCACAGCGCGACGTCCCTGTGATACAGCTTGATGCCGTAGGTTCCCTGATCCTTCATACGCTTGTACAATTCATTTGCAAGCGTAACGCTCCTGTGCCTGCCGCCGGTACAGCCCACAGCCACCACCAGACTGTGTTTGCCTTCCTTTACATAATTCGGTATCAGGAACCGGATCATGTCCGTCAGCTTCTCCATAAAATTTTCGGCCTCCGGAAAGCTCATCACATAGTCCTGAACCTCCCTGTCGTTGCCCGTCTTTTGCTTCAGCTGATCAATGTAATAGGGGTTTGGCAGAAAACGCACGTCGAATACCAGATCCGCATCCGCCGGGATCCCGTACTTGAATCCGAAGGACATCACCGTGACCATGAGACTATTATACTCTTCATTTGCCACAAAAATGCGGTCAAGCTCTT
This sequence comes from uncultured Acetatifactor sp., assembly GCA_947586055.1. Classification (GTDB taxonomy): domain Bacteria; phylum Bacillota; class Clostridia; order Lachnospirales; family Lachnospiraceae; genus Acetatifactor. The sequence goes on from CANPXL010000002.1 coordinate 65,459, forward strand.
CTTTCAGTTCTCTGGTCAGAAGATGGGAGGTGTCGATAACGTAATCCGCGCTTTTCCGCACGTTTTCCAGAACCTTCCGCTCCTTCTGAACTCCGTCCTCCACCCTGCCTTTCGGGGCCAGCGGATGAACGCGCCTGCTCTCTTTATAGCGCTTGATCAGCGTCTTTTCATCTGTCTCCAGGAACAGGATCTCAAAGGCGTATCCTTTGTTTTTCAGCTGTGTCAGAATCCTTGTGGCGTCCTCAAAGGACTGATCGGAACGCACGTCAAGCCCCAGCGCGACTTTACTGACCTCGCTGTTCGGCATGGTGACCAGTTCCGCAAATTTTTCCACCAAAGAAAGAGGAAGATTGTCCACGCAGTAATATCCCGCGTCCTCCAGCATTTTCAGAACGGTGCTCTTTCCTCCGCCGCTCATGCCCGTCACTACAACAAATCTCATATACGCTCACACTTACTCCAGGTAGATGACCTCCGTTTCCAGATCCACGCCGAACCGCAGTCTGACGCGTTCCTTCACCTCGCAGATCACATCCAGCACGTCCTGAGCGGACGCCTTACCCACATTGATAATAAAACCACAGTGTCTGTCGGAAACTCTCGCTCCGCCGACCTGATACCCCCGCATTCCGGCGTCCATGATGAGCTTCCCCGCAAAATATCCAGCCGGCCTTTTAAAGGTGCTTCCGGCGCTTGGGAACTCCAGTGGCTGCTTTTGACGGCGCCTTTTTGCCAGTTCCTCCATTTTTGCCCGGATCTGTTCCCTGTCTCCTTCCTTCAGTTCAAAGACCGTCTCCGTGACCGTAAAAAAATTCTTTCGCAGAACACTGGTCCGGTACCCGAATTCCATGCCCGCGTTGTCAAACTCCAGAACTTCTCCTTCGCGGCTTACGGCTCTTACCTGTTTCACGACCTGGCTCAGTTCCCCGTCGTAAGCTCCGGCGTTCATCACAACGCCGCCGCCCACCGTTCCCGGTATGCCGGACGCAAACTCCAGCCCGGACAACCCGGACTCCAGAGCCGCTCTCGCCGTCTGTGCAAGAGTCGCGCCGGCCTGCGCCACAATGCAGTTCCCTTCCGTCCGGATCCCGCTCATCCTCCGCCCCACCTGCAGGATAACGCCGCGGTAGCCTTGATCGCTGACCAGAAGATTGCTGCCGTTCCCCAAAATAAAGAACCGCTCTTCCACCAGCGTCAGATATTTCTGGATACTTTTCAGCTGTTCCTCGTTCTCCAGTTCCACCAGACAGTCGGCGGGCCCTCCTATCCGAAAGGTGGTATGGTCCGCCATCGGCTCCTGAAGGTGTATCTGATCCGCCGACACATAATTTTTTATTGCTTCCGTTACCGCTTCACTAATCATTCTCATTCCTGTTCCGACATGCCGCCCTGTCCCCGGAGAATCAATCCTGCGGCGCCATAGATACCGGCGTCGTTTCCCAGCTGCGCCAGCGTCAGTCTCACGCCGCGGCAGGGCGGAAAGACATACTTCTGCAGCTGCGGCTCCACAAATCCAAGCAGGATCTCCCCGGCCTTCGAGACGCCGCCTCCGATCACAAAAACCTCCGGGTTTACCACGTTCGCAACCATGGCAAGCCCTTTTCCCAGATAACAGCCGAACCGCCGCGCGATCTCCACAGCCACGTCGTCCCCCGCCTTCACCGCGTCGAACACTGCCTTTGCGGAAAGCGGCCGGCCGCGCAGCGAGCTGGGCTTTTCGTCCTCCGCCAGCCTTCTTGCCGCAAGGCGCGCAATGCCGGTAGCGGAAGCGTACTGTTCAAGGCAGCCCCTGTTTTTACAGCCGCATTCCTCCGTCTCGTCGTCTTCTATGTGAATATGGCCGATCTCTCCGGCCGCCCCTGTGGCCCCCGTAATGATATTGCCGTTTATGATGATGCCGCCGCCCACGCCGGTTCCCAGCGTCACCGCCACCATATTGGCGCAGCCTCTGCCGCCACCTTGCCACATTTCGCCGAAAGCGGCCGCGTTTGCGTCATTTGCTGCCTTTACCGGTACCTTAATATATGCGCGGAGCGCATCCGGTATGTTAAAAGGTTTCCACCCGATATTGACGGCGCCTCCGACCAGAGTCCCCTGAGCGTCCACCGCGCCCGGCACTCCGATGCCGATGCCGGCCAGCTCCGCTTCCGAGATGCCCTTCTCGTCCCTTTTCTTCAGAAGGCTCTCCGCCACATCCGGCAGGATCCTTTCGCCGCCGTTGTCCTTTACCGTAGGGATCTCCCATTTGTCAAGAACGCTGCCCTTCTCGTCAAAAAGGCCCAGCTTCACCGTTGTGCCGCCTACGTCCACTCCGAACGCATACTTTCCCATTTCCCATACCTCCCCATATTTCCCGCAAACGGAACGCTTATTCTTCTTCCTCCTCGTCCCTTTTGCGCGCCAGCGAGTTCTGCACGCGGGTATAAAGCTCCTGAGCCGCGTTGTATCCCATCTTTTTCTGGCGGTGGTTTACTGCTGCCGATTCACAGATAATGGCAAGATTGCGCCCCGGCCGGATGGGAATGTTATGGCAGACCACCTTGTTTCCCAGATACTCCGTATAATTTTCTTCCAGACCCAGCCTGTCGTATTCCTTGTCCTTGTCCCAGTCCTCCAGGCGGATCACAAGATCCACGCTCTGCGTATCCTTTACGGAGGAAGCGCCGAACAGCGCCTTGATGTCCACGATGCCGATACCGCGCAGCTCGATCAGGTGCTTGGTCACATCCGGCGCCGTTCCCACCAGCGTCTCGTCGCTTACCTTTCTTAACTCTACCACATCGTCCGTCACAAGACGGTGGCCCCTCTTTACCAGTTCCAGCGCGGCCTCCGACTTACCGATCCCGCTCTCGCCCGTGATCAGCACGCCCTCGCCGTAGACGTCCACCAGAACGCCGTGGACGGAGATGCAGGGCGCAAGCTCCACGTTCAGCCAGCGGATCGTCTCCGCCATGAAAGCGGAAGTCGCTTTTTTGGTGGAGAGCACCGGCACTCTGTGCGCGATGGCGGCCTCTATAAAGATCGGATCCGGCTGCAGCTCGCGGCAGAATACGACGGCGGGAATCTCATAGCTAAGCAGTTCGTTGCAGATCTCTCTTTTTCTCTCTTCGCTGAGACTCTCCACATAGGTATATTCCACAAATCCCACCACCTGAAGCCGGGTGGCGTCGAAATGTTCAAAATAGCCCGTCAGCTGAAGAGCCGGCCTGTTCAGGTCGGGCAGAGTGATGCGGATCCCTTTCGTCTCGATCTCCGGCGTCAGGTTTTCCAGTTTCATCTTGTCGATCAGCTTATTCAACGAAATACTTGCCATGTCTCCCTCATTTCTGTGCGGCAGATCTCTTTTTCAGGTCATCCGATACGCGGGTCCCGGACGCGCCGCACTGCGCACAGTCCCCGCCGTCACTGTTGAGTATATCACACGGCAGTCGGGATGTGAAGCAGATTTATTTCTGCCGTTCTTCTTTTTCCCGTTCCTTCCCGCGGAAAAAAGCGTAAATTCCTTCGGCGGCGGGGCGGTTTAATTCCGGCAGCTCTTCCAGTTCCTCCACGGTGGCGTTTCTGATCTCATCGATGGATTTAAACCGCCGCATCAGCGCCTTTCGGCGGGCGGGCCCCACCCCCGGGATCTCGTCCAGCACCGACTTCACCTGAGCCTTTCCCCGCAGAGACCGATGATATTCTATGGCGAACCGGTGGGCCTCATCCTGAATCCGGGTGATCAGTTTAAATCCTTCCGAATGCGTATCAATGGGAAGCTCTACATTATGAAAATACAGCCCTCTGGTACGGTGATTGTCGTCTTTTACCATCCCGCACACCGGAATATGGAGGTCCAGTTCCTCCAGAACGGACAGCGCGATATTTACCTGGCCGCGGCCGCCGTCCATCATCAAAAGATCCGGAAACCTGGTAAAACTCCCCAGCTCCCGGTCCATATTTTTTTCCTCCAGCAGGCGCATTTCCTCCTGACCGTGGCGGAAACGGCGGGTAAGCACCTCGCGCATGCAGGCATAATCGTCGGGGCCGGATACGGTTCTGATCCGGAATTTCCGGTAATCGCTGGGCTTCGGCCTGCCCTTCTCAAAGACCACCATGGAACCCACATTCTCAAACCCGTTGATATTGGAAATATCAAAGGCTTCCATCCGGTCCAGGCGGTCAAGCCCCAAAAGGGCCGCGATCTCCTTTGCCGCGCCGATGGTTCTGCCTTCCTCCCTCTTCAGGCGCTCTCTGTCCTGCTCCAGAATATGCCTGGCGTTCTGGGCCGCAAGCTCCACCAGCTTTTCCCGGGAACCGATCTTCGGCACCTTCAGATGCACCCGGGAACCTTTCCGCTTCGACAGCCACGTTTCGATCAGTTCGCTGTCCCCGATCTCATATTGCAGCATCAGTTCCCGGGGAATAAAAGGCGTTCCCGCGTAAAACTGCTTCACAAAGTTTTCCAGAATGCCGGCCCTGTCGTTTTCCGACACATGCGTCATATAGTAATGTTCCCTGCCGATCAGTCTGCCGTCCCGCACAAAAAAGACCTGAACCACGGCGTCCCGCTCATCCTGATACAGGGCGATGACGTCTTTGTCCTCTCCGTCGCTGTCCGTGATTTTCTGCTTCTGAGCGACGCTTTTTACGCTGTTGTACAGATCCCTGAAACCGGCGGCGGATTCAAAGTCCAGCTGGTCTGCGGCGGCCTTCATCTTCCCCTCCAGATCCTTCAGGAGCGTATGATAGTTGCCGTTCAGAAATTCCAGCGCCTGATCCACCTGCTGTCTGTAGGCTTCCTTTGTGACATACCCCTGACAGGGAGCCTTGCACTGTCTGATATGATAATTCAGACAGGGGCGTTCCAGCCCTATGTCTCTGGGCAGATTTCTGTTGCAGGTTCTCAGGGAATACAGCCTGTTCAGCAGCTCGATGGTGTCCTTCACCGCCGCCGCGCTGGTATAGGGCCCATAATATTTTGATCTGTCTTTTTTCATGGTTCGGGAAAAGAGAATGCGCGGATACTCTTCCCCAAGAGTGACCTTGATGTAGGGATATGTCTTGTCGTCTTTCAACAGGGTATTGTATTTCGGGGAATATTCCTTGATCAGATTATTTTCCAGCACAAGAGCTTCCAGCTCCGAGTCGGTGACAATGTACTCGAAACGGGCGATCAGAGAGACCATTTTATCGATCATGGGACCGCGCCCGATGTTATCCCTGAAATAAGATCGGACGCGGTTGTGCAGATTTACGGCTTTCCCGACATATAATATGACATCTTTGTCATCTCTCATCAGGTAAACGCCGGGCTCCCTTGGGAGCTTTTTCAGTTCTTCTTCAAAGTTAAACATGGGTTTCCTAATCTATCTTTCCGTTGGAAAATACGCCGACGGGGCGGTTGTCCTGTTCCGCATCTTCCGACTGCCCCTCCGGAGATTGCACGGATTCGCCGGACGCTTCCGGCGCGGTCTTTTCAGCGGGTTCGGGTGCGGGCGTCTCCGGCTCCGGAATTCCTTTCTCCCTGCGGAAGATCTCCATAAATTCTTTTCCGGTAATGGTCTCTTTTTCGATCAGGTACTCCGCCAGTTTATCCATGACCTCACGATTCTCGCGCAGCATTCCCAGAGCCTTTTCATAGCTCTCCTTCAAGAGATCGACCACCTCCGCGTCCACTTCGGCGGCGGTGACGTCGCTGCAGATCAGTTCCGATCTGCCCTCCAGATACTGGCTTTCCACGGTGGCAAGGGCCGCGAGACCAAACTTCCGGCTCATTCCGTACCGGGTTATCATATTGCGCGCAATGCCCGTAGCCTTTTCAATATCGTTTGCAGCGCCGGTGGTAACGGTGTCAAACACAATTTCTTCCGCCGCGCGGCCGCCCACAAGTCCTACCAGCATATCCCGCAGTTCGGCCTCGGTGTTCAGATATTTTTCTTCCTCCGGCACCTGCATCACATAGCCCAGAGCGCCCATGGTCCTGGGAACGATCGTGATCTTCTGGACCGGCTCGGAATTTTTCTGAAGCGCGCTGATCAGCGCATGTCCCACTTCGTGGTAGGATACGATCCTGCGCTCTTCCTTGCTCATGATGCGGTCTTTTTTCTCTTTTCCTACCAGCACCACTTCCACGGCGTCAAACAGATCCTTCTGGCTCACAAATTCCCTGTTCTCCTTGACCGCGTTGATCGCGGCCTCGTTGATCATGTTTGCCAGATCGGAGCCCACCGCGCCGCTGGTGGCAAGCGCAATGGCGTCCAGATCCACGCTTTCATCCATCTTCACGTCCTTTGCATGAACCTTCAGGATTTCCACACGGCCTTTCAGGTCCGGCTTATCCACGATAATGCGCCTGTCGAAGCGTCCGGGGCGCAGCAGCGCCTTATCCAAAATCTCCGGCCGGTTGGTGGCGCCCAGAATGAGAATACCCTTGGAACTGTCGAATCCGTCCATCTCGGACAGCAGCTGGTTCAGGGTCTGTTCCCGTTCCTCGTTTCCGCCGCCGTACTTGGAATCACGGCTCCGCCCGATGGCGTCGATCTCGTCTATGAAAATAATACACGGCGCGTTTTTCGTCGCTTCCCGGAACAGATCGCGGACGCGGGACGCGCCCACGCCAACGTACAGCTCGATGAAATCCGAGCCCGTCAGGGAGAAAAAGGGCACATGCGCTTCGCCTGCCACGGCCTTCGCCAGCAGCGTTTTACCGGTTCCGGGCGGGCCTACCAGCAGGGCGCCTTTGGGAAGTCTCGCGCCGATCTTGGAATATTTTCCCGGGTTGTGGAGAAAATCCACCACTTCCACCAGGGATTCCTTCGCTTCGTCCTCTCCGGCCACATCTTTAAAGGTCACGCCGGTCTCTTTCTGCACATATACCTTCGCGTTGCTCTTTCCCACGCCCATGGGGCCGCCGCTGCCGCCCATCTTTCGGAACAGAAGGCTCAGCAGGACCCACATAAGCACCACCGGCAGAACTACACCCACAAGGATGCTCAGAATCCAATCCGACCTGTCGCTGAGCGTTCTGTGTCCCTCGATGCCGTGGGCCTCCAGTCTCGCCATCAGCGTATCCATATCTTCCATGAGGATCGTTGTATACTGTTCCGGCGTGCTCTGCAGATAAAATCCCAGCCCAAAGCCATAGCCGTAGCCCGGATATCCGTTTCCGGAATTCTGATCCCCGGCGTCCTCTTTCAGCGTAAACTGGATCTCATCGTTGCTTAACAGGTTTACTTCCTCCACCCTGTCGTCCTCGATGTAATCAAGGAACTTCGTGTAGGAAACCTGCTCGCTGCTGCCGCTTCCGGTGAGTATCCTCATCACATAAAGCGCGAGGATGATCATGCCCAGCGTGACAAGAAACACAAGAAGCATATTGGGACGTCTCGGAGGTTCGCCGCCCCGCCTGCCGTTTCCGCCGCCTCCGGGGCCGTTTCCGCCGGAACCGTTTCCGCCGTTCTCATATTGGTTCAGTTGATTGTTGTCCATAGTAACTCCATTTCAGTCATATTGGTTTTAGCATTCCCGTTTCCGAGTAAAATTAAATCTATTTTATTATAGAAAGAAGCCAATGATAAATCAATAGAAGAATTGTGAAAAAAAAGTGTCTAACGCTAAAAGATTTATAAAAAAGGCAGCGTCGTGACCAAAATCACAACACTGCCCTTTCCTTTCTGTCAGGACATGTTTCAGTTTTCTTCCGCCGTCTGGATCATGATCGACATCGTGTCCAAAACATTCTGTTTCTGCTCCGGAGCATAATAGGTGCCGGTGCAGGAGAGGATGGTTCCATCCTTTACGGTATAAATTGCAATCTGCGTGGTGGGCGGCGCCGCAAGCAGGGTTTCGCGTCCGCCGATGGAGTCGATCATTTCCTCCGTGTAAATCCCGGAATCAATCATAAGGTCGAGCATCTCATCCGTAATCTGTGTCACAAGCTCCATATAGACAACGGGCTCCCCGTTCAGAGACCGAACCTCGCTGGCTTCCACGGTTATGCCGTAGCCTGCGGACTCAAGGTTCTCGTTGCTCAGTTCCTCCATCAGGTCGTCCATCCAATCGTCCTGTGTCACACCTGTGGCCTCCACATTCATGTTGATGTTCACAGCCTGATTGGTGTTTATGGTCTCTTCCCATGCGATCTGAAGGGGATCGTCAAAAATCTGTTCCCATTCGCCTGCGGGATAAGAATAACTCATCTCGCTGTTGGATATCGTTTCCAAATCCATGCCGCTGTAATCAACCGCTTCAATCACAGGGTAAGAATCCGTTGCGCCGGCTTCAGAGCCGTCCTCATCGTCCTGCTCGTTTCGGGACGTCTTGCTATCCTTATCTTCCTTGTCCTGTTCGTACCGGGACGTCCTGTCATCCTTTTCTTCCTTGTCACCATCACCGCAGCCGGCCAGAAGAGCGGGCACCAGAAGCAGCGCCAGAACTACGCTTTTTACCTTGAGAAACTTCATTTTTTCCTCCCTCTCCGCCGCGTTTTCTCCGACGGGCGGCGTTCTTGTCAATTTTACACATAGGAGATTCTAACACACGGCGGCTTACCTGTCAACGGTCAGTTCCCCCGAATCGCGTCGCAATTTAAACTGTGAAAATTAAAATGGAGTTTGCCCATTTTAACCATTCCAATATGGTAAAAACTGTGCTAAAATACAAAAGTGGTTGACAGGGCGCAGAAAGGCTGGCGGAAAACATGAAACAGGGATTTGACAATGAAAAATATGTAAAAATGCAGTCCCAGCACATCCGGGAACGCATCGGCCAGTTCGGGGACAAGCTGTATCTGGAATTCGGAGGAAAGCTGTTCGACGATTACCATGCCTCCAGGGTGCTTCCCGGCTTTGCCCCCGACTCCAAGCTCCGGATGCTGATGCAGCTCTCGGATTACGCCGAGATCGTCATCGTCATCAGCGCTGCAGACATTGAAAAGAACAAGGTCCGCGGCGATCTCGGGATCACCTACGATGTGGATGTCCTGAGACTGCGGGACGAGTTTCTGGAAAAGGGCCTGTTTGTGGGGAGCGTCGTCATCACGCACTATTCCGGACAGAACAGCGCCAACCAGTTTAAGACCAAGCTGGAAAGGGAAAACATCCGGGTATATCTGCATTATACCATCGAAGGCTATCCCTCCAACGTTCCCCTGATCGTCAGTCCGGAGGGTTACGGAAAAAACGACTACATAGAAACCTCCCGGCCGCTTGTGGTCGTCACCGCCCCCGGCCCGGGAAGCGGGAAAATGGCGACCTGTCTCTCCCAGCTTTACCACGACAATCTCAGAGGGATCAAGGCCGGTTACGCAAAGTTTGAGACCTTTCCTGTCTGGAATCTGCCCCTGAAACATCCCGTAAATCTTGCCTACGAAGCCGCCACGGCGGATCTGAACGACGTGAATATGATCGATCCGTTTCATCTGGAAGCCTACGGCAAAACCGCTGTCAATTACAACCGGGATATCGAGATCTTCCCCGTCCTCAACGCGATTTTCGAGGGTATCTACGGAAGCAATCCCTATCAGTCTCCGACCGACATGGGCGTCAATATGGCCGGCTTCTGCATCATTGACGACGAAGCCTGCTGCCAAGCCTCCCGAATGGAGATCATACGCCGTTACTATGCGGCGCTGAACAAGGCGGTAAAGGACGAAGGGGCCGAAAATGAAGTCTATAAGATCGAGCTGCTGATGAAGCAGGCAAGAATCTCCGCAGACGAAAGAAGCGTTACACTGGCTGCCCGAAAACGCGCCGAAGAGCTGGGCGTTCCCGCCGCGGCCGTGGAACTGGCGGACGGCCGTATCATTACTTCAAAGACCACTGATTTTCTGGGAGCTTCCGCCGCGCTTTTGCTCAACGCCCTGAAGTATCTCGCGGGCGTGGAGCACGACACAAAGCTGATCCGGCCGGAGGCCATCGAGCCGATCCAGAACCTGAAGGTCCGCTATCTCGGCGGGAAGAATCCCAGACTGCACACGGATGAGGTCCTGATTGCCCTCGCGCTGGCCGCCTGCACGGACGATAACGCCAGACGGGCGCTGGAACAGCTTCCCTCGCTGCGCGGCTGCCAGGTCCACACTTCCGTGATGCTCTCGGAAGTAGACAGCAAGATCTTCAAAAAACTGGGCATGGATCTTACCAGCGAGCCCGTCCAGTCCGCCAGAAAGAGATACTGATGACACGGATCCCCCTCGCGCTGCAGGGGCCTTTCGATAACAATACCACGCACGCGGCGCAGAAAAGAGGAAATTATGTCGGTTAAATACGTGTTTGTCACCGGAGGCGTCGTCTCCGGCCTGGGAAAGGGCATAACGGCCGCGTCTCTGGGACGGCTTCTGAAGGCCAGGGGCTACAAAGTCACAATGCAGAAATTTGACCCCTATATCAATATCGATCCCGGCACCATGAACCCCATTCAGCACGGCGAGGTCTTCGTCACCGACGACGGCGCGGAAACGGATCTGGACCTTGGCCATTACGAGCGTTTTATCGACGAAAGCCTTGACAAGAACTCCAACGTGACCACGGGAAAGGTCTACTGGAGCGTACTTCAGAAAGAGCGCAGAGGCGATTACGGCGGCGGCACCGTCCAGGTCATCCCCCACATCACAAACGAGATCAAAAGCCGGTTCTACCGGAATTTTACGGACCCTGACACACGCATCGCCATTATCGAGGTGGGCGGCACGGTGGGCGACATCGAAAGCCAGCCGTTTCTGGAGTCGATCCGACAGTTCCAGCACGACGTTGGGCACGAGAACGCAATCCTGATCCATGTGACGCTGATCCCTTATATCAGCGCCTCCCAGGAGCTGAAGACCAAACCCACCCAGGCCAGCGTCAAGGATCTGCAGGGTATGGGAATCCAGCCGGACATCATCGTCTGCCGCAGCGAACATCCTCTGGAGCAGTCCATCAAGGACAAGATCGCGCTGTTCTGCAATGTGCCCAGCAGCCACGTCCTGCAGAACCTGGATGTGGAATACCTCTACGAAGCGCCTCTCGCCATGGAAAAGGAACGTCTGGCACAGGTGGCGTGCGAATGCCTGCATCTGGACTGTCCGGAACCCGATCTGAAGGACTGGGAGAAGATGGTGGACGATCTGAAACATCCCACCGACGAGGTACAGATCGCTCTGGTAGGCAAATATGTCTCCCTCCACGACGCCTACATCAGCGTGGTGGAAGCGCTGAAGCACGGCGGGATCACGAACCATACCACCGTCCGCATCAAGTGGATCGATTCCGAAACCGTCACAAAGGAGAACGCGGAAGAGTTGCTTTGCGACTGCGACGGCGTCCTGATCCCCGGCGGCTTCGGCTCCCGGGGCATCGAGGGTAAGATTGAGGCGATCTCTTATGCGCGCCGGACGAAAACCCCCATGCTGGGCCTGTGTCTCGGCATGCAGCTTGCAATCGTGGAGTTTGCGCGGAACGTGATCGGCTACAACGACGCGCACAGCATCGAACTGGATCCCTCCACCACGCATCCTGTGATCGCGCTGATGCCGGACCAGAACGGTGTGGAGGATATCGGCGGGACGCTGCGGCTGGGAGCTTACCCCTGCGTTCTGGACAAAAATTCGAGAGCCTATCAGCTCTACGGCGAGGAAACCATCTATGAGAGACACCGCCACCGCTATGAAGTAAACAACGATTACCGGCTTGTGCTGACGGAACACGGGCTGCGCCTGTCCGGACTTTCTCCGGACGGCCGGATTGTGGAAATGTGCGAGATCACGGAGCACCCCTTCTTCGTCGCCACCCAGGGACATCCGGAGTTGAAATCCCGTCCCAACAAACCCCATCCCCTGTTCCGCGGGTTTATCGCCGCGGCGCTGGAGCGCAAAAAGAAAATGACGTCTCCGTCATAATTTTGCAGAATCTTCCGCACAGACCGCCTGTCACGGGACGGCGGTCCGGCGGACTGCACGGACAGAACGTCGGACAGGAGCATACAGGTTCATTCCCATGAAAAAATGTGTCGCCTTCCTGAAAAAAGAAACCGTTCTCTGCATCGCCGCGCTGCTGTCCGCAGTGTCGGCCTTTTTCGTGCCGCCTTCCCCGGAATATCTGGACTATATAGACTGGAGAGTGCTGGCGCTTCTCTTTGGACTGATGCTGGTGGTAAAAGGGCTGCAGAGCATCGGCCTGTTTCAGTATCTGGCATCCGGGCTTCTCTCCCGGATCCGGACTACCAGACAGTTATGTCTGCTGCTGACGGGTCTCTGCTTCTTTTCTTCCATGCTGATCACCAACGACGTGGCGCTGATTACCTTCGTCCCTTTTGCCGTGATGGTCCTCTCCCTCGCGGATGAAAAAAAGCTTATGATCCCCGTGATCGTGCTGCAGACCATTGCGGCCAATCTCGGCAGCATGCTGACTCCCCTCGGCAATCCTCAGAACCTTTATCTGTATTCGGCCTTTTGCATCCCAATGGGCCGTTTCCTTCTGACCATGCTTCCTCTGACGCTACTGTCACTTTTTCTGATCGCAGGGAGCGCCGCCCTTCTCCCAAGCAGAAAAATACAGGCCGCCGGGCCGGGGCAGGTTTCCTTCCCTCCCAGGCTGAAGCTGGCCTGTTATACCGTTCTGTTCCTCGTTGCTCTCTGCTGCGTGCTCCGGCTGCTGCCCTGGCCCGCGATGCTGGCAATCCTGATCCTTGCCGTGCTTGTTCTGGACAGAAAGCTCTTTCGGTCGGTAGACTACTGTCTGCTGCTGACCTTCGTGTGCTTTTTCCTTTTTATCGGAAACATGGAGCGCATTCCCGCCGTTTCCTCCCTGATCAGCTCTCTGCTGCGCGGCCGCGAGCTTCTTCTCGGTATTCTGCTCAGTCAGGTCATCAGCAACGTACCCGCCGCCATCCTGCTGTCCGGATTTACGCAGGAGGCCCAGGCGCTTATGTACGGCGTGAATATCGGTGGTTTGGGAACGCTGATCGCCTCCCTTGCCAGCGTGATCTCCTTTAAAATTTACGGTGAAGTCGCCGGAGCCTCCAGAGGAAAGTACATCCGGGTCTTTACGCTTTACAGTCTGGTCTTCCTGCTCGTTCTGTCCGCCGCCGCGGCGTTGCTCCTGCGGCTGTGAAGCCGGACGCCTACAGCTTTTTCAGGTAATGGCCCGCCACGCTGACCCCCTCGTTCAGCACGATGAACGCGTTGGGGTCATATTTATGGATCAGCGCCCGAAGACGGTGCACCTCGTATTTCGACAGCATGATATAGAGGATGGACGACTGCTCGTGGGTATACGCCCCCATGGCGTCCCACTTCGTGATCCCTCTGCCCAGTTCCTCAAACACCTCTTTCTCCAGTCCCGTGGTGTCGGCTTTTGTAATCACAGTCACTTCCACGTTGATATTCTGGGTGTGCACCCTGTCCATCGCCACGGAGTACACGGCGGAGTAGATAATACAGAACACCGCGATCTCCACGTCGAACAGCCACAGGCAGACCGCATACAGAAGCAGATTCATCAGCAGGTTTACCTTCCCCACGCTGAAGTCCGGTTTCCACTTCGTCAGCAGAACGCCGATCACATCCATGCCGCCCCCGGAGGAACCCATGCGCAGCGCGATTCCCGTGCCAGCGCCGGCAATGATGCCTCCTACCACGCAGGCGGCCATTCTGTCTTCCACAATGACCGTGACGGGGAGCACGGAGAGAAACACCGTCATGGCCGTCACCGTAATCAGCGTCTTGTAGAAAAATTTCCTTCCCATCCGCCGGAAAGCCACTATGAAGATCGGGATATTGACCGCATAATAGATCACGCCGGCAATGTCAAAGGCCTCGAACCGCACGCTGAAATAATCCGCCAGCACGGTACGGATCACCTGACAGAATCCCATAACGCCCCCTGTATACAGACCGGCAGGCACCACAAAAAAATTGATGCCCGCCGCATACAGAACCGCTCCCACAATGCTTCCCAGCGTTCTTCTGCTCTCATACTCCATCGCTTGTCTGTTCATTTTTACAATGCCTGCTCCAGTTTTTCTTTCAGCTCGGACGCCGACATGGCGCCCAGATAATTTGCCTGCTGCTTCCCTTCCTTAAAGACGATAAAGGTGGGAATGCTCGCCACCCGGTACTGCTGGGCAATCTGCATGTTCTCGTCAATATTCAGCTTTCCCACCTTTATCCGGCCGTCAAACTCCTCCGCCAGCTTCTCCACGATGGGCGCCATCATCCTGCAGGGGCCGCACCAGTCGGCATAAAAGTCCACCAGCACGGGGATGTCCGACTTTAAGACTTCTTCCTCAAAATTTTCCGCTGTAAATCTGTATTCCATAGTTTCCGCCTTTCCGCGCCCACCCGGCGCATTTCCTGATCCGCAGCCGTCCGCCTGCCGCCGGGCTTACGCGCGCCGGCCAAAACCGCTGCGGGAGATGATATACTTGCAGATCGGGTTTCCCATGGCGGAAAACTTTTCCTCGTATTCCGTCATGACGTTTCCCTTCATCAGTTCCGTATCGCCATGCAGATCATAAGTGATCCTCTCCGCCCGCCAGCCCGCGGGAGCAAGCTCTTCCACCGCAAAATCAAACAGCTTTCTGTTGTCCGTCTTAAATTCCAGCCGGCCGTCCCCCTTCAGGATCACATCGTATCTGGCCAGAAACTCCCGGGAGGGAAGCCTGCGCTTTGCATGCCTGTCCTTCGGCCAGGGATCGGAAAAGTTCAGGTAGATCCTGTCTACCTCGCCGGGGCCGAACACGGACGTAATATTCTCCGCATCCATGCGCAGAAATTTCAGATTCGGAAGCTCTTCCCGTTCCATCTTCTGCACGGCGCGCAGGAGCACGGCAGAATACTTTTCGACGCCCACATAATTAATCTCCGGATGCTCCCTTGCCATAGTATGTATAAATCTGCCCTTTCCCATACCGATCTCAAGATGGATGGGGCGGTCGTTTCCAAAAATTTCCTTCCAGGTCCCGGGGCATTCCGGCTGCCGTTCCTCCGGTATCACATAACGGCTGGCCGCGATAACCTCCCGGGATCCCGTGATATTGCGCAGTCTCATAAACTCTCTTTCCCGCCGTCGCAACGGCGTGCGTTCTGTCTCTAATTTACCCGATTCGCCGGGAATTGTCAACTGTCCGCGGTCTCGCAAAGGCGCGCCGACAAGACACTCTCTGTAACAGTTCAGCCCGCGCCATTCGCAAAGCCGCGCTGACGCGCTGTCCGGCGCCGTGCGCCTGCCTTTGCTCATAAAATGGCGCTCCCTCGGCAGCCGTATTCGGCGAAAAATTTGTGCGAGCACAATTTTTCGCCAAATGCGGCTGCCGGCTGAACTACGCAGGATTTTACAAATGCTTCTGTTCACGGAGGAAAAAATAGTGTATACTGTTAAGCACAGAGAAAAAGGAGGTTCGTCATGCTGCGCTTCGCCCCGGCAGGATCCGGAAAAAACTTTATAAACAGAAGCCGACGCTTTCCGGCGGCGCTGCTGGCCCTTGGCCTGCTGTTTTCCCGCCCTCTCACCGCCTTTGCGGAACCTTCCGCGACCGAGCAGCGGATCGAGACGCAGCGCGCCATGGAAATTCAGTCGAACCTCACGGAAAACTGGCCGTCCGGCCCCGTTGTGACCGCCGAGTCCGCCATCCTGATGGAAGCGGAGACAGGCACCGTGCTGTATGCAAAAAATATCCACCAGCATCAGTACCCCGCCAGCACCACGAAAATCCTGACCACACTGATCGCCGCGGAGCGCTGTGCCATGGACGAACCTGTCACCTTCTCCCATGAAGCCGTATTCGACACTCCCCGGGACAGCAACCATATCGCCATCGACGAGGGCGAGATACTGACCATGGAGCAATGCCTGAACGCCATTTTGATCCGCTCCGCCAACGAGGTGGCCTTTGCGGTGGCGGAACATATCGCCGGCGACAGCTGGCACAATTTCGCCGACATCATGAACGAACGGGCCAAAGAACTGGGCTGTGTTGACTCCAACTTTGTCAATCCCAACGGGCTGCCCGATGAAAACCATTATACCAGTGCTTATGATCTCGCCATGATCGGCCGGGCTTTTTTCGCCAATGAGATGCTCTGCCAGATCACCCTGACGAAACGTCTCGATATCCCGCCCTCCGAAAACCAGCCGGATCACATCCTGGAAAACAACAACATGCAGATCATTCCCGGCGGCAAATACGCGTACGACTATCTGATAGGCTGTAAAACCGGATATACAGACGCCGCCAGAAGCTGCCTTGTCTCTTGCGCGGAACGGGACGGCATGCGTCTGATCTGCGTGGTGCTTCACGACGAGGCCCCTTACCAGTATGAGGATACCATCTCTCTCTTTGAATACGGCTTCGGCAATTTTGAAAAGGTAAACGTTGCCCAGACGGAGAAAAAATACGACATCGACAGCGCCGGACTGTTCTACGGGGGCAGCGATATTTTCGGCAGTTCCACGCCGCTTCTTTCCCTGAACAGAGACGACTGCATCATCCTGCCCAGAACCGTTCCCTTCGATGAGACGCAGTCCACCGTATCTTACGCGGAAACAGGAGAAAATCTTGCCGCCGTGATCACATACACCTACCACGGCGTCACGATCGGCAAGGTTCGGGTAAACTTCACGGGCCGGCAGAACCAGACCCAGATCTTTGACTCCGAGGACGGAGCGGAAGACGGGGAAGATGGCGGAAAAAAAGAAAAACCCGTCATCTATGTCAACATAGTGCGGGTTCTGATCGGCGCGGCATGCGTGGGAGCCGTTGTTCTGGCCGTCGTCCTGATACGGCTCTTTCTTAAGAATTTCCAGTTTGCCGGGTGGAAAAGCCGGAGAGAATGGAAGAGGAACAACCGCCGCCGCAGGAAAAAGGCCCGGCGTCCAAACCGGTTCCGCGACTACGACTTCTGAGCTTTCCTGCGGCTTCTGTTGCGTCTGTGGTGCAGTTCTTTGGCCTTCTCGCTCTGCTGCTTAAGAACCTCCGCCTCTTCGCCTGTGATCCGGCGCGTGGTCTTTACTACGAAAACCCTGTCGTTCTCCGACTTTTTCAGCCGGATCTTGCTCTTAAAATACCCGTGCTTTTCGCAATAGGCGAGACAATAATAATTTTTCCCGTTCAGGGTAAACCATTTCATCTTCTTTTTCAGGTTCCGGCGGCAGAGATAGCATTTGCTGGAGACGACCTCTCTGTCCGCGAAGGCTTCCGTCTTGTCGGCAAATTCCCTGCTGATATACTTCGCATAGCTGTCAAACTGTATCCGGATCTCTTTCTCCCTGCAGGCCGGAAGATGAAACACATCGAAAGACACTCTCTGGAGAACCTCCCTGTGCTCCCGGATGATCCCGGCGAGAAGCTTCGCCGTGTAATAGGCGTCGCTGAACGCCCTGTGGAAAGGGATATCTTTTTCCAGCCCGGCCAGATCCACGGCGTTTTCCAGCGAACGCCGGGATTTCCCGTCCTCGTAGGCAAGGCTGAACAGCTTCTGCACGTCCAGAAAGGCAATGGGGCCGTCTGACAGAGGTGTCATATTATAATAGCGGATGTTCCGCTGAAGTTCCGTCAGATCCAGACTCCCCCAGGTGCAGAACCGGTATTCTTCCCCGCCGCACCAATCCAGAAACGCTTCCATCACCTTCGGGAAAGGCTCGCCCCGCTCCAGCTCCTGCATCTGAAGATGGATCAGTCTGCTTGTGATCTGATGCATTTCCAGATATACCGCAGGCCTGATCAGCCTGCTGAACTCTCCAAGGATTTCACCATCGCCGTCCAGCTTGATGGCGCCGATCTCAATGATCTCAAAGGGAATGCCCGGAACCTCCGCTCGGCCGTTGGTACTCTGATTCCATTCCAGATCCAAAACGATATGATTCATGGGATATACAGCTCCGTTCCGATCATCCATCACTCTTTTCCATCAACAGGCTTTTTTAATAGGCTTTTCCCCAATATACCATTTTCTTTGCCGGTTTCCCGCAGCAGACGCAGGTATCCGCAATGTGCTCCTGCTCAAACGGCATGCAGCGGCTTGTGACGCTCAGGCGCTCCTTGATCTGATCCTCGCAGGCCTGCTCCCCGCACCACATGGCTTTTACAAAGCCTGTCTTCTCCTCGAAGATCTTCTCGAACTGGGCCATATTGACCGCCGTATAGGTATGAGCGTCCCTGTGAGCCCTGGCGCGCTCCAGCATTTCCCTCTGGATCGTCTCCAGCAGTTTCGTCACCTCGCCCTCGAGATCGTCCAGACAAACTTCCGTCTTTTCTCTGGTATCCCTGCGGCAGAGAACGCACTTTCCGGCTTCCAGATCTCTCGGGCCGATCTCCACGCGGATGGGATAGCCGCGCATCTCCGCTTCCGCGAATTTATATCCGGGACTCTTATCGGTATCATCCACCTTGACCCTGCATACGCCCTGCAGGCGGTCTCTCAGTTCATAAGCCTTATCCAGCACGCCTTCCTTTTTCTGCTGGATCGGGATCACACACACCTGAACGGGCGCCACTCTGGGCGGCAGCACCAGCCCCTCGTTGTCCCCGTGCACCATGATAATGGCGCCGATCAGACGGGTGGTCATGCCCCATGAAGTCTGATATACATACTTTAACGTATTGTCCTTATCCGCAAACTGAATGCCGAAGGCCTTTGCAAATCCGTCTCCGAAATTATGGCTGGTGCCGGACTGCAGCGCTTTGCCGTCATGCATCAGCGCCTCGATGGTGTAGGTTGCGACCGCTCCCGCAAATTTCTCCTTCTCGGTCTTCTGCCCTTTAATCATCGGGATCGCCAGCACTTCCTCGCAGAATTTTGCATACACGTTCAGCATCTGGATGGTGCGCTCCTGCGCCTCCTCTGCGGTGGCGTGTGCGGTATGTCCCTCCTGCCACAAAAACTCTCTGGAGCGAAGGAACGGCCTTGTCTCTTTTTCCCAGCGCACAACGGAACACCACTGATTGTAAACCTTCGGCAGATCCCGATAGGAATGTACGTCGTTTTTATAAAAATCACAGAACAATGTCTCCGAGGTGGGACGGACGCAAAGCCGCTCCTGCAAAGGCTGCAGGCCGCCGTGGGTCACCCATGCCACCTCCGGCGCAAAGCCTTCCACATGGTCCTTCTCCTTCTGAAGCAGGGACTCCGGAATAAACATGGGCAGGTAGACATTCTCCACCCCTGCGTCCTTGAATCGTTCGTCCAGCTGCCTGCGGATCAGCTCCCAGATCGCGTAACCCGCGGGCTTGATCACCATACATCCCTTGACGGAGGTGTAGCCGATCAGCTCCGCCTTTTTCACCACATCCGTATACCACTGGGCAAAATCCTGGTCCATGGATGTGATCTCTTCCACCATCTTCTTTTCAGCCATTTTGTTCTCAGCCATCTTTTCCTCGTTTCTGCGCTGTCCTGCCGTGCGGAATCTGTCCGCCGAAGATTTACGCCGGGCAGCGCGCTGTCATAAATCCGGCCGCCGGAGCGGCCCTGCCGGAAAAAAGCCGGATGCCCGGCTTATTTTCTTCCTTCCCCGCCCGAAAACTCAGATCTCGTTTCCGGGAAACTTCGGGATTCCCGCAAATCCCTTCGCAAGATCCTCGTCGCTGGGAATATAATCTGTCATCTCGCCGTTGTTATATCTCTCATAAGCCACAAGATCAAAGTATCCGGTTCCGGTAAGGCCGAAGAGAATGGTCTTTTCCTCGCCCGTCTCTCTGCATCTGAGCGCCTCGTCCACGGCGGCCTTGATCGCATGCGCGCTCTCCGGTGCGGGCAGGATGCCCTCCACTCTCGCGAACTCTTCCGCAGCCTGGAACACCGCCGTCTGTTCCACGCTGACCGCTTCCATATAGCCGTCGTGATACAGCTGGGACAGCACGGAGCTCATGCCATGATAGCGCAGGCCTCCCGCATGGTTCGGCGCGGGAATAAAGCCGCTGCCCAGCGTATACATCTTCGCCAGCGGGCAGACCTTTCCGGTATCGCAGAAGTCGTACACAAATTTTCCTCTCGTCAGGCTGGGGCAGGAAGCCGGCTCCACCGCGACAAAACGGTAATCGGCCTCGCCTCTGAGCTTCTCTCCCATGAAGGGCGCGATCAGGCCGCCCAGATTGGAACCGCCCCCGGCGCAGCCGATGATCACATCCGGTCTGATGCCGTATTTATCCATGGCCGCCTTCGTCTCCAGACCGATCACGGACTGATGCAGCAATACCTGAGACAAAACGGAACCCAGCACATAGCGGTAACCTTCCTGAGTCACGGCCGCCTCCACCGCTTCCGAAATGGCGCAGCCAAGGCTTCCCGTGGTGCCGGGAAACTCTGCCAGGATCCTGCGGCCCACCTCCGTTGTGTCGGAGGGAGAAGGGGTCACGTTCGCCCCGTAGGTCCTCATCACTTCGCGGCGGAAAGGTTTCTGTTCATAGGAACATTTTACCATGTAAACCTGACAGTCGATGCCGAGGTACGCACACGCCATGGAGAGCGCCGTGCCCCACTGGCCCGCACCCGTCTCCGTTGTAACGCCCTTCAGGCCCTGCTTCTTTGCGTAATAGGCCTGGGCGATGGCAGAGTTCAGCTTATGGCTGCCGCTGGTATTGTTTCCTTCAAACTTATAATAGATCTTCGCCGGAGTATCCAGCTTTTTCTCAAGGCAGTACGCCCTCACAAGGGGAGAGGGACGATACATTTTGTAAAAGTTTCTGATCTCCTCCGGAATCTCGAAATAAGGCGTCGTATCATCCAGTTCCTGCCTGCAAAGCTCGTCGCAGAAAATCCCTCTCAGCTCTTCAAACGTCACGGGCTTTAAAGTGCCGGGGTTTAAGATGGGCGCCGGCTTGTTCTTCATATCCGCCCGCACATTATACCAAGCGGCGGGCATTTCGCTCTCTTCCAGATAAATCTTGTAGGGGATCTTTTTTTCTTCGCTCATTTTCCTTTCCTTTTCATGCTCTTAATTTTTTGACGGCTTTCGCCTGGATCAGGCATCTGCCGTGCTCTTCCAGTCTCAGGAGCATCTTCTCTTCCGCTCCGTAGAGGGCGGCGAACTCCATGGCCTGAATGCAGGCCTTGCTGTACCTCTCGTAGGAAGCGTGCCCCTTCCCGAGACACAGATAATAAAAGTCCTCCATCTCGTAAAGCGCGCTGTCCACACGCAGATTGGCGGGCAGAACCGCCGCAAAATTCATTACGTTCCGCAGGGAATCAAAGACAAAGATCCCGAATTCCGGTCTCCTGACGCTCTGCTGATCCGGCGCGGCATCCTGCGGGACGGCCCCCGGCGCGGCGCCGTTTTGTCCGCCGGCCTGGGCGTTCTGAAGCTCCACTTTTTCCTTTGCCTTCTGCAGCGCCCTCTTCATCTCCCTGAGACATTCTATCAGCGGTTCGCTCTCCGGCTCCCGCTCGGAAAAGGTCAGCAGCAGGCCCTGATCCGGCAGCATCATGATCTGCAGGTCAAAGGAATATTTCGGCGGCTTATAGCCCACGGCTTCCTCCGCCTGCACAATGATCTCCTGCATGACCTCTCTCGCCTTGTCGCTGCGCAGAATAAAATCCTTGTAATCAATGTCATATTCGTCCAGTTCCTCATTGGACAAAAAGCATTTCACGGTCTTGTCATCCACACGTTCTATCTTCATACATGCTCCCATCCGCCGGCCTCTGCGGCTTCAAAACCAGCACGTTGTCCCTGAAATTATGTACAACGCCAAAAACGTTCCGTTCACACCTCTATCATAGCATGGTATGAAAGTTTTTTCAATTATATAAGTTTTCCAGTTTTCAGAAAGCGGCAACCTAGCCCGCGTCATTTCATGAGCAAAGCCGCGCTGACGCGCTGTTCGGCGCTATGCGCCTGTCTTTGCTCATGAAATGACGCTCCCTCGGCAGCCGTGTTTGGCGAAAAATTCGTGCGAGCACGATTTTTAGCCAAATACGGCTGCCGGCTGAACTGTTGCCTCAAAAAACCGCCGGAAACCGTCTCCCACCGCAAGGCTTTGGACCCGTTCCTCTCCCAGATCATAATAATACCGGCCTGACGCAATGTGAACGGAAAGCCCGTCCAGAGGATACCCCCGATTGATCGCGTGGGGATGGGGCCTGTCGGTCAGAAAAAACTTCTCGCTTTCCAGACTTTCGTCCATCAGTTCAAAGCTTCGGCTCTCATCCAGAACAAGGCAGATGGCGCTGCGGTACTGCGCCGTAAGACGGCCGTACTTCCTTACCAGACTGATATAGTGCTCTCTCATCTCCCGATCCGTCAGGCACTTCCCGTTTACCGTGCGGACGTGTACGCCCGGCTGATCTTCCTCGGACACATTCTCAAAATAAAGACCGGTGTCGCAGGAAAAAACCGGAATCCCGAAAGCCCGGTAATACGCATGCGCCTTTTTCCGCGCATTTTCAAGCATCGTGCCCCCGTCCTCCACGACCCGCGGAATCTCTCCCTCCATGTCCCGCAGGCTTAACAGTTCAAAGCCAAGACCCTCCGTCCATCGTTTTGCATCCGCCAGCTTGGCCGGATTCCCCGTCCCGTACAATAACTTCATCCGAATTTCCTCCCTGAGTTCTTTAAAAAAATCATAAAATTCCGCCGATTGGGAAGCATAGTATCTGAACGCTGCAGAAAGACAGCAGAAAAGAGGAGATATGACTTTGAACGGAACTGCCCGCAGAACAGCAATCCTGGTATATCTGGAAAGACAGTCCGGCCCGGTAAGCGGCTCGGAACTGGCAAGACAATTCGGTGTCAGCCGCCAGCTCATCGTGCAGGACATCGCCCTGCTTCGGGCGGAAAACCGAAATATCGTGTCCACAAATAAAGGATACCTGCTCTTTCATCCTCAGGAAAAGCAAAAAGGATGCACTGCCGTTATCACGGTAAACCACACGCCGGACCAGGCGCTGGATGAAATGCTCTCGGTCGTGGAATACGGCGGCTCCCTGCTGGACGTATTCATCGACCACGAGCTTTACGGCCAGATCCGGTCAAACCTTGTCATCAACGACTCCGACGACGCAAGGGAATTCTTTCAGAAGCTTTCACAGTCCGGAGCGCCGCTTCTGAGAGAATTTACCGACGGCTGCCACTATCACACCATTTCCGCGCCCTCCGAAAAGACCCTGGACCTGATCCGGGAGGAACTCCGGGAAAAGGGGATCCTGACGGGCTGAGACAAATCGGGCGCTTCCCCTCCCGGCCCGCGCGTCCCAGACGGCCGCGGCGCGACCGCGCCGTTACGGCCCAAAAGCGTTTTGTCACCGCGCGCCGGCAAGCATGTCTACATACGCCTTTTCCACCTCCAGGGCTTCCTCCGCATGACGGCGGCTGGACGGAAGAGACAGGTAGACTGCCGTCGAGAACAGTACCGGCAGGAACAGGATCTGAACGCAGTACATGAGCGCGGCCGCCGGCACCTCGGTCCAGTACAGAGGATTCACAACTACCTCAAATCCGGCAATATACTGCCTTATCTGCACAATCTTGATCAATACAAGGAACCACAGACATACGGAACCCTGAAAGGATCTGCCCGCAATGAAAAAGAAAAACAGACTGAGCAGAAAACCCAGAATCTGCGAAGGAAGCTGCGAATAATCATTGATCGTCCTCATTGTGGCGGCGGCGCAGATCAGGTTGGCCAGACAGAGACCGCAAAGACACCAGAGAAGCGCCCTGCGCGCATACCAAAATCCTTTCGCTCCCGGTTTCTCCTGAAACAGCTCCTGATACTTCTGTTCCCGAAACGTTTTTGCCTTCCTCCAGAGTTCCCTGTCAATACCAGGCATATCCATTCCCTTCTATCCGGAAAATATACCGATCTCCGGATCTCCTGTTCCCATTGTCCCGTGTTTCCTCGTCTATTCCATGTCCGGCGGCGCCTGTATCAGCCCGATCCCGGAAAACACCGCCCAGATATAAGGCGCGCCGTAGACATTCAGCGCCTTCGGGCCCGCGATCCTTCCGGGGCCTCCTTCCGTGCGGTCCTGACGAAGCTTCTCGTAAGCCTTCTCAAACGTACTCCTTGTAATCGATCTCTCCCGTCTGTCCGTAAAGAGCTCACCGCCCCTGACGGTATAGGTAAAGGGAAGCCCTTTCTTTGTCAGAAAACTCCTGCCCTGATTCTCTGTGATAACATCCCACAGACTTTCCAGAGAGACCTTTGAAAAGTCAAATATCATTGCATCACCCCACTGCGTTTCCCGTCAGAAAATAACTCTATAAGAAATGGTACACGCAGCGGAACACGTTGTCAATATTTTCCTGTCCGAAAGCAAACGGTTTCCGCTAAAAAAGACGATCCGGATCTCAGCGATATCTGAAATCCGGACCGTCTGTCTTCTCAGTCGCCGAACATCGGCGTGGAGAGATAGCGGTCTCCTGTGTCCGGGAGCAGCGCCACAATTGTCTTTCCTCTGTTTTCCGGCCGTTTGGCCAACTCTATTGCCGCCCAGACGGCCGCGCCGGAGGAAATCCCCACCAGAATCCCCTCGGATCTTCCAATCCTCTTTCCCACGGCAAACGCATCCTCATTTTCCACGGCGATCACCTCGTCATAAGCAGCTGTGTTTAAAACCTTCGGCACAAACCCCGCGCCGATTCCCTGAATCTTATGCGGCCCCGGCAGCCCTTTACTGAGAACGGGCGAACTCGCAGGCTCAACGGCAACCACCCTGACATCGGGATTTCTGCTCTTCAAATATTCTCCCACGCCCGTAACCGTTCCGCCGGTTCCGACGCCCGCCACAAAGATATCCACGCCGCCGTCAAGATCCTCCCAGATTTCCGGACCGGTGGTCTTTCTGTGAATTTCCGGGTTCGCCGGGTTTACAAACTGGCCGGGGATGAAGCTGCCCGGAATCTCTCCCGCCAGCTCGTCTGCCTTCTCGATGGCCCCTTTCATACCCTTTGAGCCGTCCGTAAGCACCAGTTCCGCTCCGTATGCTTTCATGAGCTGCCGGCGTTCCACGCTCATGGTCTCCGGCATTACAATGATAAGGCGGTAGCCCCTTGCCGCCGCTACAGAGGCAAGGCCGATCCCGGTGTTTCCGGATGTGGGCTCTATAATGACTGCGCCGGGCTTTAAAATCCCTTTTTCCTCCGCGTCGTCGATCATGGCGCGGGCAATCCTGTCCTTTACGGATCCCGCCGGATTAAAATATTCCAGCTTTGCCACGATCCTGGCCTCCAGTCCTTCCTCCTTTTCAATGTGCGCCAGTTCAAGGAGAGGCGTTCTCCCGATCAACTGGTCTGCGGATGTGTAGACTTTACTCATGTTCTGTTCCTCCTATCTCAACATTTCAGATGTATTTGAATACGGTTGATTTTCCTTTCCGTCTCATTGTATAATGAAGCCAGACGGCAGACAAAGGAGTGATAACTATGATGGTATCAACCAAAGGGCGGTATGCCCTGCGCATTATGATCGACCTTGCCGAACATCAGGGCGAGGGCTTTATTCCCTTGAAAGAAACGGCAGCCCGTCAGGACATTTCGGAAAAATACCTGGAAAGCATTCTCAAGATCCTTGTGAAGCATAAGTTTCTGGAAGGCCTTCGAGGTAAGGGCGGCGGATACCGCCTGACACGGTCTCCCGAGGAATATACCGTTGGCAGCGTCCTGCGGCTGACGGAAGTCTCCCTTGCCCCGGTGAGCTGCCTTGAGGCCGACGCGGCCGCCTGTCCCAGAATGTCCGTCTGTCAGACTCTTCCCATGTGGCAGGGCCTGAACAAGCTGATCAACGAATACCTGGACAAGATCACGCTGGCGGATCTGATGGCCGGGCCTTCCTCCGGCGGAGATTATGTCATCTGAACCCGCTCTGTTTCGGGGCCGTCAGATACTGTACTCGTAGTCATCCCGAAGGATCCTGCGCAGAAACTGGGCGGTTCTCGGATCCTTCGGCGCCCGGAAGATCTCCTTTGGCGCGCCCTGCTCTACAACCGTTCCCTCCGACATGAATACTACCCTACTGGCTACATCCTGCGCAAATCCCATCTCATGGGTCACTACGATCATTGTCGCACCGTCCCGGGCCAACGCTTTCATTACGTTTAGAACCTCTCCCACCAGCTCAGGGTCAAGGGCCGACGTGGGTTCATCGAACAGGATCACCTCCGGATTTACCGCGATTGCCCGCGCAATGCCCACGCGCTGCTGCTGGCCGCCGGAGAGCTGGGACGGATAATAGTCATACCGGTCGGACAGTCCCACCCGGTCCAGCGCTTCCCTCGCCCTGGCATCCGCCTCCTGCTTCGGCACCTTTCTCGCCACGGTCAGCCCTTCCGTCACATTCTGCAGCGCGGTTTTGTTCGCAAAAAGATTATAATTCTGGAAGACAAAACCCGTCCGCTTTCGGATGGCGTTGATCTGATGCCGGGACGCCGTTTTAAATTCCGTATGGATATCGTCGAAATCCATGGTGCCCTTTTCCGCTCTCTCGAGAAAGTTAATGCATCTTAACAGCGTGGTCTTCCCGGATCCGCTTGGTCCGAGGATCACGATGATATCCCCTTTTTCCACCTTCAGATCCACACCCTTTAAAATTTCATTGTCTCCAAATGATTTATGAACGTTTCTTATCTCCAACATGGTCCATCCCTCTCCTTTCCGGGTCTCGCGCCGGCTGTCCCCGCGCCGGCTGTCGTCAGGCGGCGATCAGCTTTTTGTATGAAGACAGATATCTCTCCACAGCCTTGAACAAGAGCTGTACAACGGTGCACAGCAGGATATAGACAACAAGCACTACCAGATAAGCTTCTATATAATTGTATCCGTACGCCGCCCTCACCTTTGCAATGGCCGTGATGTCCTGTACCGTCATCATGAACGCCAGAGACGTGCTCTTCAGCAGATTCACGGTAGCGTTACAGATATTGGGCAGAGCCGAGACCAGCGCCTGCGGAAGAATGATGCGGGCATAGGCCTGTCTCCGGGAAAGCCCCACAGACAGCGCACCTTCCATCTGGCCATGCTCCACTGTAGACAACGCGGAACGGAATACCTCCGACAGTACTGCCGTCGTGTTCAAAGAAAAGACAATGAAAGCGTACAGGATCGTGTTCCATTTAAATACATTGACCTGAAGCGACATTACCTGTGTAAACAGATAATTCAGCAGGGATGGCAGAAGACTGTATAAAAACAGGATCTGAAGCACCACAGGCGTTCCCCTGATAAAGGACACATAGGCCGACGCCAGCCTGCTGCCGATTCCTTTTCGTCGCTGTCTGGCCAGAGCCATGAAAAAAGCCGGCGGCACAGAGATGAGCAGCGTAACCAGAGTGATTTCCAGCGTGACTGGGATCCCTCCGAGAGATGCCAGAAAGGTTTCCGCCATAAATTCCGTATTGATATGCATTTCGTCCTCCCTTCCGGCTATGCGGCCGCGGTCCTTTTCCCGCTTGACAGACGTTTTTCCACGTATCCGAATCCCTTTTCCAGAACAATCGTCAGCGCCCAGTAGAGAATCGCCAGGGCAAGGTAGATTTCCAGGCTGTAAGAGCCGTTGTTCATGCCGATCATCAGCTGGCCCTTCCCCATCACATCCACCATTCCAATCGTATAGGCTAAAGATCCCTCTTTCATCAGGTTTACCAGAGCATTTGCAAAATTCGGAAGCGCCACCGTCACGCACTGCGGCAGGAGAATGCGGAAAAATGCCTCCCATTCACTCAGGCCGGCGCTCAGCGCCGCCTCCCGCTGCCCCGGGTCAATGGCCTCATAGGCGGAGCGGAACACCTCCGCCATATTGGCCGCAAAAAGAACGGAAAATGTGGTGATAACAAAAAACGCCTTGTCAAATCCGTTGATATTGATCCCGAACGCCAGGAGCAGCTCCGGCAGCCCGTAATAAATGATAAACAACAGAACAATAGAAGGAATACACCTTGTCATGTAGATGTAAACATTGGCAAGGGCCCGGGACAGGGGCCGCCTCCGTACCTTTGCCCGGGCCAGCATGAGCCCCGCCAGACTGCCGAAGAACACGGTTCCGGCCATAGTTGCCAGCGTTACCCAAAGAAAAGGGATGATCTGGCCCAGCGCTGTTATGATGTAGGACGGATGAAACGGTCTCATAGAGATACCCCCTGTCGCTGTTTGCAATGGTTACTTTGCGGAAAATTCTTTTGCTGCCTGACGGACCCACTCCAGATGTTCATAGGAAATATCGCTGGGAACCGTGCAGTCCGCTCCCAGGATAACGCCCCGGGTTCCGGCCTTTTCCAGAATCGCCCTTGTCTCGGCCTGAATCCGCTCACGGGTGCCTTTGTAGAGAAGATCATGCTCCGTGTTTCCGAAGCCGCCGATCACGGTCCGCCCGCCGAACAGCTCCTTTCCTTCTTCCAAGCTTACTCCTTCCACGGTGACGGCCCAGTTCACGGCCTTCGCCGGGTAATCCACATAAGTGGTAAGATCGTTTTTCGCCCCCTTAAAGCCGCAGATGTGCAGAATATTGTAATCACTCGACTTGTTCGCCGCATTCAGCACAAAAATCTCGGCAGGCGCAATATACTTTAAATACTCCTCTTTTGTCAGGCTGGCATCCTGAAGATTCTGGGCGCTGAAATAAATTCCGTCCGCGCCGCCCTGGTCAATTACCGCTCTTGCCAGTTCCGCCACATCCTTTGCGATTTCCAGCAGGGCGTCTCTTACTGCCTCCGGATCCTCGTCAGCCAGCGCCCCCAGGGAAACGCCCTGCTGGACGAGCTGCATTTTCAGATAGGTTGCCGGAGAAAAAATGTTATAGAATGTTGCCACTTCTTTTCCAAAACGACCCGTCAGCTCCTTTACCAGCTCCGCCTGCGCGCGGATCCACTCTTTGGCGCCCACGGCCTTTATTCCTTTCAGATCCGCAGCGGTTCTGACCTGTTCGATGGCAGGGTTGGGATATTTGAAATATCCGTCGCTCATCAGCTTCAGGAAATCCGGCCGGAACGCGTCGAAAAACGCCTGATGGCCGTTGATATTCTTTTCGATGACGGCAGGATCGTCGTTAAACAGATTTTCCGGCGCAAAATGAAACCAAAATCCCACCGGCACACGCTCTACCTCCTGACGATCCAA
This sequence comes from uncultured Acetatifactor sp., assembly GCA_947586055.1. Lineage (GTDB taxonomy): Bacteria > Bacillota > Clostridia > Lachnospirales > Lachnospiraceae > Acetatifactor. The sequence continues at coordinate 94,459 of CANPXL010000002.1, forward strand.
TGCTCCCAGAACCAGTTCTCTCTTTGACATAATAAATACTTCCCCTTTCTTTTTTCAATGTTTTTCCTTATCTGTTATTTTGCTGCTTCCCTGTTTTGCTGCTTCTTTACTGCTTCTTTTTTATTGTTTCTTTTCTATTGCTTCTTTTCTATTGCTTTGCTTCTTTCCCATGACTTTTCTGTTTCTTATTTACTTCCTGTTCCGCCCTCCGACCGACGGTCTCCCGCTTTGACATTCCTTCATCTTACAGCTCGTCGCCGATCTGATACCCCTCCGGAACCATCTCAAACAGACTGTATCCAAAATACTGCTGTGCAAGCGCTTCCAACGTTCCGTCGGCCTCCAGCTGCTCCCAGGCCTCATCGTAAGCGTCCGCCAGCTCCTGGTCCTTGCTGTTGAACAGCGGCCAGGTTGGGATGGCCTCATAAGTGATAAATGTCAGTTCATCGGCATAGTCGTGATATTCCCCGCTCTCGCTCACCACGTTCGCCTCATAGCTGGTCTTGATGGCAAAAAGCGCATCGTATCTTCCTTCTCTCACCCACTGATAGGAATCCGCGTTGGAAAACTGATCCGCCGCTATCAGCGTAATCTGATTGTCGGGATGGTTCTTATTGTAGTTTTCAATAATGGTGTACTGCGCATTCTGAGGCGCCAGCGGAACCAGAGTGCCTCCCTCCCTTGCAAAGGATTCCAGATCCGTAAAGCGGTCGGCGTCTTCCGTGCGGATCATAAGACCGACAATGCTGGTGCCAATGTAGTGCTTTGGAAAGACATAATTTTTCGTACGCTCCTGCGTCCACCAAATTCCTTTTGTCCCTATGTCATACTTTCCGGACTCCACGCCGATCAAAAGGTCGTCGTCCGTTGTCCCGGTATACTCGAACTCATACTGGGGAAGCAGCTCATCGACAGCCTTCAGCACGGCCACCTCGTACCCTTCCGCATTGCCGTTCTCATCCACATAGTCATAAGGGTAATAATTCTGCGTGTGGGCCACCGCTACCTTTGTAACGCCGTCCTTGCTGTTTGAGACCTGCTCTGTCCCGGAGCCGCAGGCCGCAAGCCCCAACGCCAAAACCACCGCAGCGGCGGCCGTCTGCATTTTTCTGTTTCCTGCCTTTTTCATAATCTTCTCCTCCTTTATTTCCTATTAACCTACCGGAATGGTATGTTTTAATTGAAGAACATACTAGCACAGTAAACCACATCTGTCAATACGGCATTCTGAAATTTTTTAAAAAGATTTTTTCATCCCTCTCCAACCCTTTTCCAATCGTTCCATCGCCCGGCGAAGAGTCTCTCTTGGACAGGCAATGTTCATTCGCTCAAACCCCTCCCCGCCGGCGCCGAACATGGCGCCGTTGTCCAGCCAAAGGCGGGCCCTGTCAGCGACCAGTTCCTTTCTTTCGCCCCTTGTCAGGCCAAGTCCCCGGAAATCCAGCCAGATCAGATAGGTCCCCTCCGGCTCCACAAGCCTGATCTCAGGAAGGCGCTCTCTCAGATAGGATCTTACAAAAGCAAGATTTTCCGCCAGATAGACCTTCAGCGCCGCAAGCCATGGCCCTCCCTTCTCGTAAGCGGCCTCGCAGGCCGCAAGCCCCATCAGGTTGGGCTGGCTGTAACCGGCGGCGTCCACCGCCTTCTGGAACCGTTTTCTCAGCGCCGGATCGGAAATAAAAATATTGGAAATCTGTAATCCCGCCAGATTAAAGGTCTTGCTGGGCGCGGTACATGTCACGGTAATCGCGGCAAATTCCGGCGCAATGTCCGCGAATACATGATGCGTATATCCCTCGTAAGTAAAATCGCTGTGTATTTCGTTGCTGACTACCAGCACGCCATAACGCAGACAGATTTCCCCCAGCCTGCGCAGCTCCCATTCCTTCCAGACCCTTCCCACCGGATTATGGGGACTGCAGAGCAGAAACAGTTTTACATGTTCGCTGCTTATCTTCTCTTCCAGATCCTCAAAGTCTATCTCGTAATGTCCTTCCCGCAGCTTAAGAGGACTACAGACCGGTCTTCTGTTATTGTCCCTGATCACCTCGCTGAACGGATAATACACCGGCTGCTGCAGCATAACGGCGTCCCCCTCCTGCGTCAGTCCACGGACCGCCGCCGCGACGGCAAATACCACTCCCGGCGTCTTTACAAGCCACTCATCCTTTATCTGCCACCCGAATCTGCTGTAAAACCAGTCCTGCAGCGCCTGAAAATAGCTTTCCTTCCCATCGCTGTATCCGAATATGCCGTGGTCTACCGTCCGGTGCAGTTGTTCCAGGATCTCCGGCGCAGTCCGAAAATCCATGTCCGCCACCCACATAGGAATCACATCGCTGCGTCTGCCCCTTTCCAGGGCGAAATCATACTTCAGGCTGTTCGTGCCTCTCCGGTCTACCACCTCGTCAAAATTATACTTCATGTTTCCTCTTTCCCGCCGTTTTGCGGCGCCCCTGTTAAGCCAGCGCCTGTTCCAGGTCTGCCAGCAGATCATCCACATGCTCTATCCCTACGGACATACGCAGGAAATCAGCTGTAATCCCAAGTTTTTCCCTGATCTGTACCGGTACGTCTCCATGGGTCTGGAGCATGGGGTATGTGAGCAGAGATTCCACCCCGCCCAGACTCTCCGCAAAGGAGATCAGCTTCACTCTCTCCAGCAGCGTCCGGGCCGTCTCCTCCGTATCCGTCCGAAAAGAAATCATGCTTCCGGCTCCCCTCGCCTGCTTTTGATTCACCTCATATCCCGGATGTTCCGGCAGACCCACATAATACACTTGTTTGATCTTCCTGTGTTTTTGGAGCCACCCGGCGATGATCCCGGCATTGCTCTGCTGACGCTCCACCCGCACCGCAAGGGTTTTGATGCCCCGCAGAACAAGATAACTGTCGAACGGAGAAAGTCCGGAACCCACCGTCTTGTACAGATACCTCAGGGGCTTTACAAACTCTTCCCGCGCCACGCTCAGGAAGCCGGCCAGCGTATCGTTGTGCCCGCTGAGAAATTTCGTGCCGCTGTGAAGCACCATATCCGCCCCAAAAGAAATGGGATTCTGAAGATACGGAGACAGAAAGGTATTGTCCACGATCAGCAGAAGATGATGTTGATCCGCAATCCGCCTCATCGCCGCAAGATCCGTGACCTCCATCGTCGGATTGCTGGGAGTTTCTATGTACAGCGCCTTCGTCCTCTCATTGATGGCCTGCTCCGTCAGATCCTCCCGGGATGTATTCACATAACTAAACGTAAGCCCTCTGGCCTTTCCCACCGTCTCGAAGATTCTCACCGAGCCGCCGTAAAGATCTTCCGAACAGACGAAGTGAGAACCCGGCTCAAACAACTCCAGACACAATCCCACCGCCGCCATGCCGGAGGCGCACGCCACCGTGTCCAGCGCGCCTTCCATACTCGTCACGACCTGCTCCAGCTCCGCGCGGGTTGGATTTCCGGCTCTGGTATAGTCGTAGCCCGTGCTTTTTCCGATCCCGGGATGAGAAAAGGTAGCCGTCTGAAAGATCGGCGCCGCAATTGCGCCAAAAGGATGCCCGCCGTCGTTTTTCCCGTCTCCGCAGATGCATTTTGTTTCCATCTTATATGCCATCCTGTCCTCTTTTCCGCCGCGCATCGCGGCTCTTTCTTTATTTCGTTCTTTCTTTTTGGGATTAAAACCATATATTCCTATCTGATTAATAGGTTTAATGGATATAAGAAAGTATAGAACCGGCGTGAAGATTTGTCAACAATTTTATTGCGTCTCGGATTTATTGCTGTTGCTTCTTTTTCTGAGCCTGATTGAGGGCCTCGAATTTTTTCTTAACCTTTCGGAAGCACTCCAGAAGCTTTGGCGAGAACACGCCGCACTCTCCGGATACGATCATGTGGAACGCCTCGTCCTCGGAATATGCGCTCTTGTAAACGCGCTCGCTGACCAGAGCGTCGTAAGCGTCCGCAAGTCCTACCAGCTGGGCGGAGATCGGAATAGCGTCGCCTGCAAGTCCGTCCGGGTAGCCCTTGCCGTCATACCGCTCATGATGGTGTCTGCAGATCTCGTAGCTGACCTTGCTGTAGGTTTCGTCCCAGACGTCCGTCACATTGTTCAGCACCTCACATCCCCTGGTGGTGTGGGATTTCATATATTCGTACTCGTCCTTGGTAAGTCTTGCCGGCTTTAACAGGATACTGTCGGGAATCGCGATCTTTCCCACGTCGTGAAGCGCGCTGGCAGACACGATGACCTCGATCTTATCCTGTGTCAGTCCATATTCGGGATAGTCTTCCATCATCTGCTCCGCCAGGATCCTGGTAAAGTTCTTTACCCGTTTTACATGCTCCCCGCTCTCCAGATTCCGGCACTCTACCACGGTGCCGAGAATGTCTATGATCTTGGTATTGCTCTCCTTGAGCTTTTCCGCCTGCATCACAAGCAGCTTATACTGCTTTTTCAGCGTCTCCGTCTGCTTTTCGACCTTCTGCTCCAGCTGATTCTTGTAACTGAAGAGGTCAACGATATTCTTTACCCGGTTCCGGATGATGGCGTTGTCAAAAGGCTTCTTGATAAAGTCGGAAACTCCCATCTCAAAGCATTTGCTCTCCACGCCGGCCTTGGATTCCGCCGTAATGACCAGCACGGGGATGTTTTTCAGCCACGCCTGCTTGCGCATTACCTCAAGCACCGCGAACCCGTCTACCTCCGGCATGATGAGATCCAGAAGGACCACCGCGATCTCATCCTGATGCTGCTGGATCATGGAGATTGCCTTTCTTCCGCCGTCCGCTTCCAGAATCGGATAATCCTTCTCCAAAATCGCCGTAAGGATCTCACGGTTCATTTCCTGATCGTCCACTATCAATACTTTACTGCGCATACCTTGTTCCTCCGCGGCCTTTTTAATTTCTGTAAACGGCCACTCTTCCCTCTACTCTCTTCAGCCTGACATTGTGTGCCTGTTTCGCTTCCCAGTGCTTGCCGTTGATCTCAAACACCGTTCCTTCGTACAGGGTATCGTGTATCACCGCCTGCGCGCTGCGCACGGCCTTGACCTCGTTTTCCATTTCCGCCTGATACCTCATCAGCGTATCCACTTCTTTTTCCTTCGTAAAGATGGCGCTTTCTATCTTGAGGTACATATCCATGGTGTTGCGAACCTCCGGCGGATACTTCACGTGGAAATCCGCATAAGCGTTTCTGAGGATCTCAAGCTGCTTGCTCGCCTCCGCGATCTTTTTCCGGGTTTCCTCCTGCTGATTTGAGAACTCGTCGTTTACGCCGAGCCGGATCAGTGTGGCGATCCCGGCCCTGTTCCCGGCGAAGCTCACCTCGACGGAAACCTTCGCGTAAGCCGTTCCTCCCGCCAGCTGGCCGTTCTTTCCGGCAATCACGATCCGGTTTTCCGAGTGCAGATCACAGTTGAGACAGTATCCCGCATGGATCTCGTTTCCCGCATAGACGCGGCAGGCTTCAAAAAACTTGCCGGTCACGGAGTCGGCGGCCCTGATATAGCCCACGGCGTTGCCGTTTACACCCTGTTTGATAAAAACGCTGCCCCCCGTACTCTCGATGGTGGCGGACTCCACGTAACCGTTGACCACCACGTCGCCCGTGGCCTGAATGACCGCGCCCACGCCGACGTTGCCGGATACATACACGCTTCCGTTAAAGACCACATTGCCCGTGGCAAGACTGACTTCCTCCATGGACAGCGTATTGTCGATGTCGATCCGGTTGCCGTTAAGAAGGATCCGGCCGTCCAGATTCGCAAGATAGGTGTGCTTATCTTCCGTCAGAGAGAATCCTCTGCCCACCAGCACGCTTCTCTCGCGGCCCTTTCGCGGCGGCAGCTCCCTTCCCGTGACCGTGTAACCCCCGGAACCCATCGCCGCGTCATGATACACGGCAATGCGCTGACCCGCCTTTACAAATTCATACCACTGTATCTCCGAAAAATCCACGGAACCGTCCGGCAGCAGCTTGGGCTGTCTGTCAAGCTCCGTCTTGAAGAAAAATTCATACCAGCCGTCGGGGCCGTCCGTGGCGGCTTTCCCCCTGGCCACAAGAATCGTCTTATCCTTAAATCTCCCCCGCAGGAGCTTATTGATCTCCGGTTCCTGAATACCCCGTCTCACGCCGCTGGACCCCAGCGCTCTCATGATCTGGGCTTTCGTCAGGCGGCTGCTGTCGGTGACATAGATAAACGCTTCCATCTCATCGCTGCTGACTGTGACGGAGATGTCCTGAAAGGCTTCAAAATGTGCTTCATCTTCCGGGAAGACAGCCACGCCGTTTTCCTGAAGCGCGAGCCGCTTTCTGCGCATCTCCGAAGCGGTATACATCAGCGTGTAGTACGTGCTGATGTCTATTCCGTTTTCCAGGCCGAGGCGGATCTCCTGCATCTGCTGCCAGTCGTAAAGCGGATTTGCGTAATAAGATACGTCGATGCGGTTTTCCATGCCAAGCCGGATCTCCCGCATCTGCTGCCAGCCAAATTCCACCTTTGCGTAACAGGATACATCCAGTCCCTTTTCCAGCCCCTCGCAGATCTCATGAATGGAAACGCCCCGGAACTCTTTATGGAGATAGGGCACGATGTTCAGGTGTTTTTCCAGCGCGATACGGATCTGTTCCAGCTGCTCCGCGTTATAGCCCTGCTGGATATATTCCACAATATAGATCTTGGACATCAGAGCTTTTCTCAGTTCCCTGAGAATGCCGGCGTCCATTTTTATATACTTGGACAGATCAATGCCGCTTTTCAGGCCAAGACGGATCTGGCGCATCCGGTCATAAGAAACAGACGGGTTGGCATATATGTTTACGTCCACCCCATCCTGAAGCCCGAGCCGGATCTCCTCCATCTGAAACCAGTCATACTCCCCGGACGCGTAAACTTCTACCGGGAGCTTTTCCAGCATCCCCAGACGGATCTGACGCATCTGGATCGCATAAAACTCCTTTTTCGCATACACGGAAGTATCCAGTCCCATCTCGAGACCTTCCCGTATTTCGTTGACCTGGTCCATGGTAAAACCGGAACCCAGATAAAAATCCTGCTCTTCCTTCGTCATGCTTCCTCTTTAAACCGAAATATCATCCATTCTGCAGTTCCGAGAGCGCGGCCACCGTGCGCTCATACTCTTCCTTTACTTTTTCCAGAAGCATCTCATTCTCCGGCTTTTCTCCGCCTCTGAGCGCCTCCGTTATCTCGTCGCTGACTTTGTGCAGTCTGGTAAAGCCAAGGTTCAGGCTCACGCCCTTTAAGGTATGGGCTGCCCGGAAAGCCTCGTTGTAATTTCCTATGCTCATGGCTTCCTCCAGATGGGCAAAGCTGTCGTCCGCCAGAAACTTCAGCGCAAATTTTTCAACCAGCTTCTCGCTGCACAGACGGCCCAGCGTTCCCTCGTAATCCCCCTGCAGTTTTTCATAACATTCCTGTAATGTCATATATCCTCCCCGGCAAAGCCGAAAACTTTGTCTCAGCATTGAAGTGTAATACCGAATTTATTATAGTATATACCGACTCTTCATGACAAGTATTTTATCACAATCCCCCTTCTTTTACAACTGATCATTCTTTCCAGTCCAGCCTGTGGAGCCGTCCTTCCCGCGTAAGCCCGCGGAATCCGTTCTGACGCAGCGCCTCGTACAGCACAATGGCCACGGCGTTGGAAAGGTTCAGGGAACGGATCGTCTCAAGCATCGGGATGCGGATACAGCTTTCCTCATGTTCCACCAGAATCTCTTCGGGAATCCCCGCGCTCTCCCGGCCGAACATGATAAAATCATCAGGCCCGTACGAGACCTCCGTATAACACCGCTTCGCCTTTGTCGTCGCCATCCATATCCTGGCGCCGGGGTGACGTTTGACAAACTCCCCGAAATTCATGTATCTGTTTACGTCCAGCAGCGGCCAGTAATCCATGCCCGCCCGTTTCAGGGATTTTTCGTCCAGCCGAAAGCCCAGCGGTTCTATCAGGTGCAGCCCCGTGCCTGTGGCCACGCAGGTGCGCCCGATGTTTCCCGTATTTCCCGGTATCTCCGGCTGGTGCAGGACCACATTCACCTTTTCTCCTCCCGGAGTTTTTTCACAAACCGCTCCAGCCTGCCGATGGCGATCTTCAAATCTTCCAGCGAATAGGCGTAGGAAATTCTCAAAAACCCTTCTCCGCTGTCCCCAAATGCTGTCCCGGGAACCACGGCGACCTTCTCTTCCTCCAGAAATCTTGTGGCAAACTCGTCGCTGGTCATGCCGAACTGTCTGATACAGGGGAACACATAAAAGGCGCCGAAAGGCTCAAAGCATTCCAGGCCCATCTCCCGAAAGGCGTTCAGAAGATACCTTCTTCTCTGATTATACGCCGTGCGCATCTGGGCAATGTCATCGTCGCCGTTTCGCAGCGCTTCCACGGCGGCGTACTGGCTGGTGGTCGGGGCGCACATAATGGCGAACTGATGGATCTTCGTCATCTGCCGGATGATTTCCACAGGGCCGCAGGCGTAGCCCAGTCTCCACCCGGTCATGGCGTACGCCTTGGAAAAGCCGTTGATAAGGATCGTGCGCTCCTTCATGCCCGGCAGACTCGCGACGGAGACATGCTCCCCCCGGTAAGTAAGCTCGCCGTAGATCTCATCAGACATGACAATGATGTCATGTTTCAACACCACCTCCGCCACGGCTTCCAGATCCTTCCGCTCCATGATGGCGCCGGTAGGATTGTTTGGGAAGGGCAGGATCAGCACCTTCGTCTTCTCCGTGATGGCTTCCTCCAGTTCCCGTGCCGTCAGGCGGAACTCGTTTTCCTCTTTCAGGTTGATAATCACCGGCTTCGCCCCCGCAAGAACGGCGCAGGGCTCGTAGGAAACATAACTGGGCTGGGGGATCAGGACTTCGTCGCCCGGATTGACCAGCGCTCTCAGGCCAATATCGATCGCCTCGGAACCGCCCACCGTGATCAGCACTTCATGGGCGGGATCGTAGGAAATTCCCTGCTTCCTGTACAGATAATTGCAGATCTCCTTCCTCAGATCCATCAGGCCGGAATTTGACGTGTAAAAAGTTCTGCCCCGTTCCAGAGAGTAAATGCCCTCGTCCCTGATATGCCAGGGCGTATCAAAATCAGGCTCTCCCACGCCCAGCGAAACTACCTCCGGGTCGTTCATCTCGCTGACAATATCAAAAAATTTCCGGATACCGGAAGGCTTTATGTTTACCACAACGTCCGACAGCAGATTCTTCATGGTGTGATCATCTCTCTTTCGTCTTCTTTTTTCTGCACGATCTCACAGCCGTGATCCTTGTATTTTTTCAGAATAAAGTGCGTCGCCGTGCTGAGAACCGCTTCCAGAGCGGAAAGCTTCTCCGACACAAAAGCGGAGACCTCCCTGAGCGTCTTTCCCTCCAGAATCACCATCAGGTCGAAGCCGCCGGAGATCAGATACACGCTGCGCACTTCCGGATACTTATAGATCCGCTCCGCCACACTGTCAAAGCCCTGGCCCCGCTGGGGCGTCACCCGGACCTCGATCAGCGCCGTCACCTTTTCGATGGAGGTCTTTTCCCAGTTGATCAGCGTATGATACCCGCAGATGATTCCTTCCGCTTCCATCGCCGCGATCTCGTTCGCCACATCGATCTCCTCCGCGCCCAGAAGAACGGCAAGTTCTTTCAGGTCGATCCGGCTGTTTTTTTCCAGTACCGCCAGTATTTCTTCTCTCATATTATTCTCGCTTTCTGCCGCCTGTGCGGCGCAATTTATTTTTCTTCTCCCAAAATTCCTTCTCCGTCCAGAAACCGATACAGTTCATCCCGCGCCGGCCGGTTCATGCAGCTGACGTCCTCGCCGTTGAAAAGGAGTCTGTCTCTGCCCGCCGTCACCTTTCCCACCACAACCGCCGGGATCTGCCGCGCGTTCAGCGCTTCCGCCAGCTTCTCACCGTCCCGGGCCGTCATGACCAGACAGCCTTCGGAGGACAGCTGATACGGATTCACGCCGCAGCACTCGCACACTTCCACCGTCTCCTGACGGACAGGAAGCCGTTTCAACTCTATGGACAGTCCGACGCCCGCCTGTTCCGCCAGCTCCCAGAGGGCGGCGAAAATACCTCCTTCCGAGACGTTATGCATGGCGCAGACGCCGGACTCCATGGCGGCAGCGGCCTCCGGAAGCACGGAAGCGAACCGGTGAAATCCCGCCGCTTCCTCCACCAGATATTCCGGATACCGGGCCAGCAGCTTCTCCCGGCACATCTTTGCGAGAATCGCCGTTCCTTCCAGTCCAATCCACTTGCTGACCACCACATCCTGTCCCGGCGCAGCCGCTGCGAAGGGGGAACCTGACGCCCTCTCCCTCCACGCCGGTCTGCCGAACCCGGTGATCACAGCCAGAGGCGCGGCGGTCTGGCGCATGACTCTGGTCTGTCCGCCCGCAATCTTCACGGACAACTCCCCGCAGGCTTTTGCCGCTTCCGCCATCAGGGCCTTCAGTTCCGGCTCTTCCAGCGTTTCCGGCAGGATCAGCGCGATCATGACGGCAGCGGGCTCCGCTCCGGACGCGGCAAGCCTGTTGACGCATTTCTGTATGAGCTGGGCCATCGTGTAACTGACCGTACGCTCCCCAAGCGAAAAACCCGCCCCAGCCCTCACCGCCAGCGCCCCTTCCTGCACGCAGGATATGACACATCCGTCAGCAAAGGAAAAAACGGCGCAGTCCCGCCCTATTCCTGCACCGTTGATCCCTTCTTTTCTCTCTGTCTGCAATTGTCTTAAAACGGAACGTTTCAGAACGTTCTCCGGCAATTTTCCAGTCTTCATTCCGGCGGTCCCTGTATTCTTTCATCCTGACGGTCCCGACGTACGGGCCGTTCCCTTTTCCGCGCCAAAATCGGCGGCGCCCTGTTACTGCGGCGGCGTTTCCGGCGCCGGGGGAGACGGCGGCACCAGCAGAGCGATCACATCCTTCACATGATCGATGCTTCCCGTCCCAATGGCCGCCATGATCTCCGCATAGGCCTGCGGATCGGCGGTGGCCGTTCCCACCGTGGCGCTTCTGGGCACCATCTTGTAGCTGCTGCTGTTGACCTGTGTCCGGCTGGTCTCCACGCCGTCCTGCGTCACAATCTTCCACAGTCTCGCCTTGTATCCGATATGGGCGCCCTCCGTTGTAATATAACCGATGGGATGCGTCGCGTCGGCGTAAATGGTATCGGAAGGAGGATTAATCACCTCCAGAACCTCGCTTTCATAACGGACCTGATGACCGGGATCGCGGGTTTCCCTTCCGTAAATATTGAAGGTGATATGTTTGTCTTTCACATACCCTTCTATGTAAATAGGATCGTCCAGATTGTTTACAAACTTAAAATCCTTTCCCGAGCTCTCCGCTATGGCGGCGTCCGCAGAAGGCTCCACATAGGAGACCACCATGGAATGGTTGTGGCGCTCCGTGACCTCCAGCTCCGCCTGCAGCACCGCGTTGTAGAGCGTGGTGGAAACCTGGCAGATACCGCCTCCCAGGCTGTCTACCACCTTGCCGTTTAAGTAAGAACCCGCCATGTGGTAGCCGTTTTTCTCCGTAAACGGCGACACCGCGTCGTAGGTGGAAAACTCTTCTCCGGGATACAGAGTGACGCCGTTCACCAGCTTACAGCCGTTTGTGACGTTCGCGCTTCTGGAGGCATTGGAAGAAGTGAAAGAGGTCGTGCAGGTTCCCAGGAGATCCTGTACCACAGCCAGCTCCTCCCGGCTTCCTCTGGGCTGGTCCACGATAACGTCAAGGGCGATGGAGCAGGACTGGTAATCCCATTCCTTCGTCAGATAATCGTTGATCCTGTCGATGGAAGTCTCCACGTCCAGATGGTAGCCCACCTGACCGTCCACCACGCGGAACTGGCCGTCTTCCCGGATCAGGCTGGCGTCCCTCGCCTCCGTGTCATACTTTGCGCACTCGGTATTCAGTATATCGTTGACGGTCTGCAGATCCAGGGACAGCAGGATCGGATAAACCCTGTTCTCATGCTCCAGATCCTTTAACAGCTTGTATCGTTCGATCACATTGCCCCTGGTTCCAAGTTCCGCCGCCTCCGCGATCAGTTCGGGATTCGCCCAGGAAAGCCCCAGCTCCCCGGCCGTGACCGTCACCTGATTTCCCTCCGCCGCTTCCAGCGTGATCTGCGCCTGGCTGATCCGGCCGATGAATTCCTCCACCGTCGAACGGGCCTGCTCCTGCGTCATGCCGGAAAGGTTGATCTCACCCGCATATATGCCGTTTTTGATGGTGCTCTCTTCTTCCGCCCGGACTTCGCCGCCAAACGTCAGAAGGCCAAAAAGAACCAGTACGGATGCGATGCACCCTGCCATCCATTTTTTCATAGCAATCCCCACACTTTTCCCGGCCATAATCCGGCCGCGCGTCATACATGACTTGAACTAAAAGAAAAGATATGCTAAAGTGGTTATAATCATGGCGAATACAAGAATCGCGATGATCACCGCAGACAAAATCCTTTTGTTCTTGCTGTTGTTCATGTTAAACATAGGTAAACTCCTGACTGCCCTTTCAGGCTGTAAACAATGTCCGATATCCGGAATGGAGATATTATAAATGAATTTTGCCCTTATTGCAAGCACCCTTATCATTGTAATACTCATCGCCCATAATGTAAAGCGTCAGAAAAAAACCCGAGAAAAGGCCGAAGCCGAATTCTGGGCCCGGGAACGTATGGCAAACTCCGTCCGGCGCAAGTCCTTGGACGGTCTCGACTATATCACGATCCCTCTGGAGTCCTTCCCCACCCATATCCTGAGAGAGAACAGCGCCGTGGCGGAGTGCATCGAGACGCTGGAAGCCCTGACCGCCCGGAAGATCGTCAATCTCACGGGCTACACCAACACGGATCTGAAGCTGGAATACGGCGCCGCCAACATCACCGCTCTGTCGGAATACGACCAGAACTACACCGTGCTTGTACGCACTCTGCAGAAATGGGCCGACACGCTGATAGACGCGGGCTATCCGCAGGAAGCCTGTGTCCTGATGGAATTTGCGGTGAATACCGGCACCGACGTCGGGCACACCTATTACCGGCTGGCCGAATATTACGCATCCAAGGGCGAGGAAGACCAGATCCGGCGCTTAAAGGGCATGGCGGGCTCCCTTCGGGGCTCCGGCCGGGATCTTATCCTGAAGCATCTGGGCCGGGAATATCCCCGGATCTGAAGCCCATCCCGTCTATTGTATTCTATATGCAGACAGCCGCCGGATTATGACTTCCGCAAGACAATAACAGCACAGCTGCGGCACAGAACTTACAGGGCGAACCGTCTCTCCAGCTGTTTCCAGAAGGTCTCCGGCACATGGCTAAAGTCGTTGGTTCCCATGCCTTTCGCCTCTTTCATCACTTCCAACACACATTGATAAAAATAATTCACGCCTGTGACCAGCGTCTTTTTCACGGCTTTGGTCAGCGTCATTCCCATTTCCTCCACGCCGCCCTCTCCGAAAGCCGCCAGATATCCGTCCACGTCGTAGGGGATGGAGAAAAATTCCTCCCGCCAGCCCTGTCCGTCGCCGGAAAGCACGGCAAACTGGGCCCGTCTCCCCACGCCGTCTACGGCAAGTCCCAGAGAGCCGGGATTGAGATACATCTTTCCCTCCTGACGGTAAATCTCCTGATGATGGCTGTGGCCGCCCAGCAGGAAACGCCCGTGCAGTTCCCGCAGGGCCTTCTGTTTCAATCCCCGCTCCTCCTGCGTGTTGCCGCGCACTCTCCCGGGTACGCCGTGGCAGCAAAAAAGGACGGGACAGCCCGCAAGCGAAACCTCCCGCTCCGTGGGAAGGGATCCCAGAAAGTCCAGTTCTTCCTTTCCCAGACGGTTCAGCGTATAAAGAAGCGCGCCTGAATTGGAAGAAGGCTTCCAGCCCAGGTGATTATCCAAATTCTGAAGCAGGTAATCTTCCCTGTTTCCCCGGAGAAGATAACAGGGGTAACGTTCGCTCATCCCGTGGACAAGGGCGAGCGTCCGCTCCGGATACGGCCCGTCCGTCACATAATCCCCCAGACAGATCACGCCGTCAACAGGATGTTCCTCCAGAAAGAAAAGAAAGGCCTCCAACGCCTTGAAGTTGCTGTGTATGTCGCTGATGACTGCAATTCTCATGCTTTTTATGCCTCACAGAACTTCGGGGCCGCCCCCGATCTCTACCGCATAAAAATCCGCCGCGTAGCCGATTTTTTTCAGATAAGCCGCTCCCACCTGTTCCGTAAAGCGTTCGATGGCACCGTCCTTTACAATACTGACCGTACAGCCGCCAAATCCCGCGCCGGTCATCCGGGAACCGATGACGCCATCCACCTTCCACGCCTCTTCCACCAGCGTGTCGAGCTCTGTTCCCGTCACTTCATAGTCATCCCGCAGAGATCTGTGGGACGCGTTCATCAGCTGTCCGAACGCCTCGATGTCCCCCTTCTTCAGCGCCTCCACCGCGCGGATCGTCCTACGGTTTTCGTATACCGCATGCCGCGCCCGCTTTCTGTGCACTTCGCTCTGAATGGCGGACTGATATTTTTCAAAACCGGCCTCGTCCAGATCGCCCAGGCTGTTGATTTTTACCTTTTCCTGAAGCTCCGCCAGAGCCGTCTCACACTCGCTGCGGCGTTCATTGTATTTTGAGTCCCCGAGACCGCGCTTTTTGTTGCTGCAGGCGATGACGATCTTCGCGCCCTTCAGAACAAGCGGCGCATATTCATAGGAAAGGTCCGCCGTGTCAAGGAAAATGGCGTTATCCTTCTTTCCCATTGCGATGGCAAACTGGTCCATGATGCCGCAGTTGACCCCGTTGAACTGATTCTCGGAATACTGCCCGATCAGCGCCAGATCCTGATTGGTGACCGAAAATCCGAAAAACTCTCTCAGCATGGCGCCCGTCAGCACCTCCACGGACGCGGAGGAAGAAAGGCCGGAGCCGTTAGGAATATTGCCGCTTAACAGGATATCCATGCCTGCCGGAATCTTCATTCCCCTCTGTTCAAAGGCCCACATAACCCCCTTGGGATAGTTGGTCCAATCCGCTTCTTTTGAGGGAACGAGCTCATCCAGCGAGGTTTCGATCACGCCTTTGCTTTCAAAGTTCATGGAAAAGAACCGCAGTTTTCTGTCGTTCCGCACCCGCGCCGCCGCGTAGGTCCCGATGGTCAGCGCGCAGGGGAAAACATGTCCGCCGTTATAGTCGGTATGTTCCCCGATCAGATTTACCCGTCCGGGCGCGAAAAAGACCCTTGCGCCGGCAGCATCGCCGTAGATTTCCTGAAACTTATTTAATACGAGCTCTTTCATAATTTCTCCGTTTCCGCGCCACAGACATGGCGCCCTGCTTTCCAATCAATTCCTGAATTTAGAATAGCACGACGTAGTAAAATTGGCAACCGTATTAAGCAGTATTAATCTTTCCTCAATTTATTTCTTTATATTGCGCATAAGGGAAGTTTACGGTATATTTGAATTACAGTTCCTCATTTATTTTTATTATAGAGGGGTTTGTTTATGAAAATACAGTTCTTGAACGGCGGCCTTGCCAATCAGGTATTTCAATATATCTTTGCCAGATACTATGAGCTATCCCACCCCGGTGAGATCATGTATCTGGACGATTCTTATTTTGCCTTGAACACAGTTCACAACGGATATGAACTGGAATCTGTCTTTGGCTTAAAACCGCACATGTTAAGTGAATGCTTTGACGACGAAGTGTGGAGTTTTATTTTAGAGGAACGCAGGAAAGGGAAAAGTGTTCCTACCATACTGTGTGAAAATGAAATACCATTCTACATATTATCTGAAGTAGGTGATACTTACAACGGGTTCAATCCTTTTTCCGGGCCGGTACAATACACACCCTGTAATCAATACCATCCGGAAATACTGGATCTTCCCGGTGATGTCTATTATCATGGCTACTGGATCAACAAAAACTGGTTCGCAAAATACCAGAATGTTTTTCTGCAGGAGTTCCATTTCCCCGAGATCACAGATTCCCGCAATCAGGAATATCTGCAAAGAATCCGCCGGACCGATTCCGTGTCCATACACATCCGCCGCGGAGATTATGTAAATATAGGCCGCGCAAAGCCGGCAGAATTTTTTCGGGTACAGATAGAAACCTTCCTCAACGCCAAACTGTCCGGACATTGGCATCTGTTCGTTTTTTCCGATGATATTCCATGGTGCAGAGAGCATCAGGAAGAGCTGGCGTTAAACTCCTTCCCTGAGGTTACCTTTGTGGAAGGAAACACGCAGGGCAAAAATTACATAGACATGTACCTGATGACTCAATGCAAGGGCATGATTATCTCCAACAGCGCATTTTGTTATCTGGCCGCGCTGCTGAATACCGCAAAGCAAATTTATGTGAATCCCTTCCCGGATAGAGAATTGTGAAAGGTGCGGGCATTTTCAGCTCTCCCGGATCACCTTCTTACATAATTCCTTTAAATTTGGATACGCCTTGGCGGCATCCGCGACCTTCCTGAGGAACAGGCTATGATCCTGATCTTTTACCGCACCGGCCTGCATGATATACCATGCGAACTGATAGCAGGGCGGCATTGCAGAAAACATCTTTCCCATAAATACATCCTCTTTGTAAAGAACAGCGGCGCATGACACCCAGTATTGGGATAATTGGAACAAGTCCGACCAGACTTCTTCCGCCGAACCGAATCCCGATACCTTTTCCTTTTCCCGCAATCTCTTTTCCATCAAAAGCGCGCTGACAGAAAGATAGCGCAGATCCGTTTTTTCCAATCCGCAGATCAGACACAGATATGCTTTCTCAAAGACCTTTAGATCGACCACATTACATAACCGTTGCACCATTTCCATCCACCTGTACTGATTAAAGTCAGTCAGATAGGCATTGAGATTAATCTTTAACCTTTGCAGGCTGCTCCAATACGCTTCATCCTCCAAAAAGAAAGGATAACCTTCCTGCTTCATTTTTTCCAGGGCAGACACTGCCGTTGTCCTATCTCCCTCCTTTGCGGCGTAAATCAGGTGATAAGAACAAAGCTTTGCGTCTTCCGGCGAAACCCGGGATAAGTATTTCAACAGAATTTCTTTTCCCTGCTCTTCCAGCTTATCTATGGCCGAATAGAGAGCAGGCCTTTTGTCTTTTTTTCCATAGATGACGTTTAAAATCAGAGAATACGCCTGATGATACGGCACATGCGTGGTAAGGCTTACTATATCTGAGGCTGTATGATCCTGCAGCGAAAGATCCCCGTCCTGCCAGTTGACATCATTACACGCGTTTTCCGCTTTTTCCCACTCTTTCAGGATCACATAGATATGGATCCGCAGCAGCTTCAGCCGCGAAGCTTCCGTATCATCCACATATCTTGCACACTCCGAAAAGGCGTCCAGCGAATAATGGTCAGGATACCGGTCCCACTCCTTCTTTTCGACATAAAACCGGTCGATGTACTCTAACGTCTCTCTATATTTTTTGAACTGATAACACAATTCCGTCATCAGATTGCAGACAAGGGCTTTAGCCAGAACCACATTGTCCCGCATTTTTAAATATTCCAGCATCTTCCTGCCGGCCTCATATCCATCGGCGTATCGTTTTTGTAAAAGATACATTCTCAACTCCAGTCCCATGGCATAGGTAGCGTACTGAGCCCGGACAATCGTTTTCCAGTTCTCTTCGTCCGTCCAAAGCTCCTTACACAGTTCAATGGCGGCAAAATACTCCTCTGCCACCGCGTATTCCTGAATCAGCTGCGCGGTGATCTGGGTATCTTCCGGAAAATTTCTGCGATCCTCTATCAGCAGACGGATGTTCCGCCACGCATGCCGGTCCCTCTCCTCTTTGGAACCATGAGCATAGTTATAGTGATGGGCATAATCCTTCAGATAACAGACTGGACTGTTCAGAGGAAAGAACTGCTCATGTACCTTTCGGATAAAGCGCGTTCCCTCTTCACGCCTGACCAGCCGTACGACATGGGAATCTCTCCACTGGGTGCCGGATCTGTCCAGATAATTTCTTATGAGGTATGCGGCGCTGGAATAATTCTGATAATCGCCGGACAGAAAGAAATTTTCCAACTCCCCGGTGCTCTCGAACCACTCGTCATCGTCCAAATACATAAGCCACTGACCCTGCGCCTTTTCCACCCCTGCGTTTCTGGCAGCGGAAAAGTCGTCGCACCACTGAAAAGGGACGATCTTATCCGTATACTGCCGCACAACGTCCATGCAGGCCTGATTTCCTGCGGTATCCACTACGATCAGTTCGCTGGGCACTGTCTCCAGAAGGTGTCTCAGAGACTTCATGCATTTTTCTATGGTATCTATGCGGTCGCTGACCAGCATGGTAATGGTAAGAATGATGTTTTGACTTGTCATAATGATTTATATTCCTCTATAATTGTTTTACAGGGTTCCTTTAATTCCGGATAGGCCTTGGCAGCGTCGGCAACCTTCCGGAGAAAAAGCCCCAGATTCTCCTCTTTTACGGCGCCTGCCTGCATCATGTACCACCCGAACTGGTAACAGGGCGGAATGATGCCGATCAGCTCTCCCATAAACACCTCTTCCCGATAGAGAGAAGCGGCACAGGATACCCAATACTGAGAAAGCAGACTGAGCCGGTTCCATAGTTCGCTTAAGGGCAGAAGCCGCCATGCTTCTTCCTGATTCGTTTTGGCCAGAAGCCTTTTCTCCGTCATCAGCGCACCCAGATAGAGATAACGCAGATCCGTTTTTTCCATGCCGCGGATCAGGCATACATAAGCTTTCTCACAGGTTTCCATCGATACCAGAGCCCACAGCCGCTTCGCCGTTTCTATCCAGCTATAAATGCTCAGTTCCGGCATATACTGATTCATATCCACATTTAACTTTTGAAGACTGTCCCAATACTCCTCATCCTCCAGAAACAAAGGCCAGCCCTGCTGCCGCATCTTTTCCAACGCCGGAATCGCAGCATCCGTATTTTCCTGTTTGCCCGCATAGATAATGTGGTAAGAACACAACCTGACATCCTCAGGAGGAATCTGATACAGGTACGGCAAAAGAAGTTCTCTCTTCTCCGGTTTGAGATTGTCAATGGCGGAATAGAGCAGGGCCCGCATCTCCTTTTCATGATACAGCGTTCTCAACGCCAAGACGCAGGCAGGGCAGCAGAATCCATTGATCAACAGGGTGATCACATCCCCCGGCGTTTCCATCAGATACATAATGGCTTCGTCCTGCCAATCCACAGCCTGCAGAGCGGCTTCTGCCTTCTCCCATTCCTTCTGGAGTACGCGAATATGAATCCTCAGCATGGATAACTGAAAGAACTCCTTGGAATTCATATATTTTGCGCACTCAGAAAAAGCATCCAACGTTTTTTTATCGGAGTATTGATCCCATTCCTTTCTGCAGACAAAGTATGTGTCAATATATTCCAACGTCTCCTCGTATTTTCCCAGACGCCAGCAAAATTCCGTCATAAAGTCACAGACGGCCCCCTTCGCAAGAACCGAAATACCTTTCTGCGACAGCATCTCCCTTCCCGTCGCATATCCATCCGCATATCTTTTCTGCATCACATACAGTCTTTCCTCTGTGATCATGGCATAGGTAGCGTATCGCGCGTCGAAGGGCGTGTCCCAGCAGTCCTTCCTCTTCCAGATTTCCCTGCAGGACTGAATGGCGGAAAAATATTCGCCTGCGGAGAGGTATTCCTGAATTAACTGCGCTGTGGTATGGGTATCCTCCGGCATTTCCCTGTGCGTTTCCAACAGCAGCCGGATGTTCCTCCACAGGTGCCGGTTTTTCTCTTCCTGCGACTTATATACATAGCCGTAATGGTGGACATAATCCTGCAGATAACAGACGGGATTATTGATCGGCGTCAGATATTCATGAATCTTTCTGACAAAACGGGTATCTTTTTCCCGTTTTACAATGCGTATCACATCCGCATCGTTCCATCGACTGCCGGCAGAATCCTCATAGTTTCTCTGAATATATGCCGCGGCGTGATACCTGCGAAAATCGCCCGACAAAAAGAAATTTTCCAGCTCTGCGGTGCTTTCAAACCATTCATCGTCATCCAGATACATGAGCCACTGGCCCTGCGCCTTTTCCACCCCCGCGTTTCTGGCGGCGGAAAAATCGTCGCACCATTTAAAAGCTACGATCTTATCCGTGTACTGCCGCACAATGTCCATACAAGCCTGATTTCCTGCGGTATCCACCACGATCAGTTCGCTGGGCACGGCTTCCAGCAGATGCGCTAATGATTTCAGACATTTTTCTATGGTATTCTTACGGTCACTGACCAGCATCGTGACGGTAAGCAGTATATTCTCCTTCATATAAAATCCTCATTTTCAGTTTGAGCCTTACCCAGCTCCGACTATCATAAAAAGGGGCGGCTAAAGCCGTCCCTTTTCATTTTTGGTAGATGGAGTCTGAAACTCCTACAGCGAACTCAATTAGCCAAGTA
The DNA here is from genome assembly GCA_947586055.1 of uncultured Acetatifactor sp. Taxonomy (GTDB): domain Bacteria; phylum Bacillota; class Clostridia; order Lachnospirales; family Lachnospiraceae; genus Acetatifactor. Next base: position 114,956 of record CANPXL010000002.1, read on the forward strand.
AGGACAGAACACCCTGGTTAGCCTGATTAGCCTGAGCCAACATTGCCTGACCTGCCTGAGACAGGATGTTGTTGTTGGAGTACTTCACCATCTCAGTAGCCATATCGGTATCACGGATAGCGGACTCTGCGGATGTGGTATTCTCAACTACGTTGTCCAAGTTGCTGATGGTATGCTCAAGTCTGTTCTGAACTGCACCAAGTGCGGATCTCTGCGTGGAAACCTTCTGCAGAGCTTCCTTGATGGTCTCAATCGCATTAAGAGCATTGCTGTCGTCGCCGCCGTCCACTCTCAGACCGTTCACGCCCAGTCCCTTGGAGCTCATCGCTGCCAGGTTCAGGTTGATCTGGTTATTGGTGGTTGCATCAGCGCCTACATGCAGGGTCAGGGTTAGATCGCCGGTCAGCGTCTTTTCTGCTTCTACATCATCAGCATCCAGTGTCGTCAGGTTGCCGAGTGCGTCATACACAAGAGGCGCATCCGCTCTGGCCATCTTATCCCCGTCACTGTTCATGGAGAAGTACCTGCTCAAAGCGTTGGCGGAAATCTTGTTTCCATCCTTGTCATAGTAAGCCGCAGCCTCACCTGCTACCTTTGCAGCCGTTGCTCTTGCACCAGTGATCACTGCGCTGACAGACTGGCTGGGAATATCCGTCGTTGCCCCTGTAACAGTACCGCCCTGAACTGTAATGGTTGCAATCTTCTTGTTGTTGGCATCCAGAATATCAAAAGTGGAACTGGTATCGCCAGTCGTATTGGTTACCACCTTGTAATTCTGTGCGGCATCTCCGTTCAGCGTAATCGAATAAGAAGTAACTGCCTGTTTCGCGATGGCATCCCATCTGCTGTACTTGCTTGCGGTAACGCCCTGACCTACGAGAGCCTTTGCCAATGCGTTCTGGTCAACAGAAGCAGCAGTTTCTTCAAAATCAACCGAGAACTGAAGGCCTGTGGTTGTGTCGGTAATATTGCTTTTACCAGCTGCGCTCATTACGGTTGCTGCTGTGCCCTTGCCCTGAATCTCAGCATAAGAATACACATAAGTCTTGGAAATGCTGCTGTCGCCCTTTAACAGATAAGCTTCGTTGAACTTGGTGGTCTCGGATACACGGTCGATCTCGGTGGTCAACTGATCGATCTCGTTCTGGATGTAGGTTCTGTCTGTCTCAGAGTTGGTGCCGTTTGCTGCCTTAACTGCCAGCTCGTTCATTCTCTGAAGCATATCCTGAACTTCGTTCAGTGCACCTTCTGCGGTCTGTACTGCGGAGATACCGTCCTGTGCGTTTGCGGAAGCCTGGGTCAGACCTCTGATCTGCTTACGCATTTTCTCACTGATGGACAGGCCTGCTGCATCGTCAGCCGCGCGGTTGATCTTGTAACCGGAAGACAGCTTCTCTGTGGACTTTGCCTGAGAACCGCTGGTCAGTCCCAGCATTCTGTTGGAGTTCATTGCTGTTAAGTTGTGTTGTACTACCATAAGTTTACCTCCTTGTTTTGACTGCGCAAATCCTTTTGCGTCAGTAATACTGTTATTTAGTTGTAACCGGATGCGTCCGCCCTCCTGCCGGGCCCTGACGTTTAAGCTTCCACATCCGATTATTACCGCTACGCGGTATAGAGCTTTTTGCAAGAACGATGTTTTTTGTTTCAACTGCTTCATCGTTGCTTACACTAGATATATCGACGAGGTTTTAAAATACTTTAGAGATGTTTTCAAAAAATTTACGATATTGTTATTAGCTGATTTGTCAGGGAGGATTTCTTCACGGATTGCTCAGCAGGTTCAAGTGTATCACTCGCCATTGTATGCTGTATTTCCTTCACCCTTCCAGGCTCTGCAGAGTCGCACTGTGCCTGGAAACGACATCCTTCAGAACAACAATGTCTGCGGCCATACCGTCGATCTGGTCCGTCCGCTCCAGATACCTTTTGGAAGTCTCCACATAACATCCTTCTATCGTGTCAAGCCGGGGAATCACTTTGTTTTCCAGCTGCACGACCTTGACATACTGCATATCCTTCTGAAGGCCGCCTACCTGTTCTTCAAGACCGCCCACCCGATCTTCAAGGCCGCCCACCTGCTCTTCAAGACCATCTATCTGTTCCTTAAGGCCGCCTACCTGTTCCTCAAGGCCGCCCACCCGATCTTCGAGGCCGCCCATCCGATCCTCAAGGCCGCCCATTCGGTTCTCAAGGCGGTCCATTCGGTCCTCAAGACCGCCCATCCGCCCCTCAAGGCCGCCCAGTTTTTTGTCCAGCAATTCTGACATTGCCGAAAGCATTTCCGTGTCTTTCATTTTTTTCCTCCTTCTTGTGGTGTCGGCGGAAGAATCTGCTTTCCGCCGCATAAAATAATGGTTTCATGAAATTCTGGCGAAAAGCCGGACGCCGAATCATCGGCGCATCGCACATAGAATTCAGAATCTGTTGTGCGGAAATTCATTTCATAACTATACCATAGCACACTCAAAGATATTGTGCAAGTAAAAAAACAGATTTCCCAAATAAATTTTGGATCCGTTAAATTTTCTATCTCATCTCAGATAATACTTCCTGTATTCGCTGGGCGAACATCCCCTGTACTCCTTAAACACTCTGTTGAAGGTGGAAATACTCTTAAATCCCGCCTGATAGGAGATCTCCGTGACGGTTCTGTCCGAGTCCGCCAGAAGCTGCTGGGCTTTCTTGATCCGCTGCAGCGTCAGATACTCCACAAAACTGTAATTTGTAAACCGCTTAAAGATCCTGGAAAAGTAACAGGTGCTGAAACCGGCGCAGGCCGCGGCAGATTCCAGCGTAAGCTCACGCTCACAGTTTTCGGTGATATAGCTGCAGGCGGCGCTGATTTTTTCAAAGGTTCTGCCCGCGCCGACGCAATAACGGTCAGGCCCTTCCAGCACAGTGCTTTTTATATGATTCCCGAAATCCATAAACATTTCATACAGACAGATCACCGTCTCCACTCCGGAGAAGGTCTTTCCGCTTTCCTGAACGGAAAACATCTGTCTGATATAAGTCTCCATGTTCCGGGCGAGTTCCGGCTCATCCTGCCGGGAAATCCGGTGAAAGGTCCGGAAAAGGTGAAAGAAAGGAGCGAAGTCGGGCAGTTCGTTAAAAAGGGCAACGGAAAACTGCAGCCCGATCAGCCTGCCGTCCGTGTTTTCAACGACTTCATGAACTTCGCCGGGCCAGATGAACAGAATGTCCCCGGGCTCCATCCGGTAGACATTCTGATTCGCATGCAGCACCGGCTGGTTTTCCGTATCCGGACCTTCCGGAAAAACGGCGATCTCCACGTGATTGTGCCAGTGAAGCGGAAAGGTTCGCGGGAAAACGTCTGAACCGATGACATTGACCGTCCCTTTGTAGTATAAATTTTCGTAGGAATTCGTTTTCTTCATTTTTTGTTATCCTGTGGGCAGATTCAGAATCGTGCCAAAACGCCTTTCTTCCTATCAGATTACCGAAATATCGCGGAAAAATCAAGTAGAATTTGACAAAAAATAAGAAATATCAGGCAATTTTTTGTTGGCCTTCAGGTAAAATAATGATTATAATTTTTAAGAACTGCAAAACAAAAATTTCACAGGGATGAAAATTCAGCACCGGAAAGGAAGGTTACATGAAAAGATACGACGATCTCTCCCACCGAAAGGCAAAATGCCGCCTGCGCGTCACAGACCGGCAGGGAAATCCTGTGGCCGCCGCGAGACTGCGGCTGAGACAGACAAGGCATGAGTTTCTGTTCGGCTGCGGCGCATTCGACTTTATGGCCTATGCGAATTCCGACAGTCCGGATGCCGGCCTGAAAGACCGGATCGACAAGTGGCTTGCGCTTTACAATTACGGCACACTTCCGTTTTACTGGGGAGGATTTGAGCCGGAAGAGGGCCGTCCTCACACGGAAAGCAGAAGGAAAGCCGCAGAGTTTCTCCGGGAGCGCAACGTGACCGTAAAGGGGCATCCCCTCTGCTGGCACACCGCCTGCGCCGACTGGCTGATGCAGTATGACACCCAGACCATTCTGAGAAAACAGCTTCAGCGCATCGAGCGGGAAGTGACGGGTTTCAAGGGAACCGTAGACATCTGGGATGTGATCAATGAGGTCGTCATCATGCCTGTGTTTGACAAATACGACAACGCCGTTACCAGAGTCTGCAGGGATATCGGCCGGGTCGGAATCGTAAAGGAAACCTTTGCCGCCGCCAGAGCCGCAAATCCTGCCGCAAAGCTTCTGATCAACGATTTCAATACTTCCGCCTCTTATGAGATTTTGATCGACGGCTGTCTGCAGGCGGGCGTTCCCATTGATGTCATCGGGATCCAGTCCCATCAGCATCAGGGGTATTGGGGTGCGGAAAAGCTGGAGCAGGTTCTGGAACGGTATGCGTATTTTGGTCTTCCCCTTCATTTTACCGAAAATACCCTTGTGTCGGGCAGCCTGATTCCGCCTGAAATCGAAGATCTGAATGATTTTCAGGTAAAAGAATGGCCCTCCACCCCCGAAGGGGAAGAGCGCCAGATGGAACAGACCGAGGAAATGTACCGGATCCTGTTCGCTCACCCCGAAGTGGAAGCCATCACAGGATGGGATTTTGCAGACGGGGCATGGCTGAACGCGCCAAGCGGCGTGATCCGCCGGGACAATTCCGTAAAGCCTGTCTATGAGCGTCTGATGCACTTAATAAAAGAAGAATGGTGGACCGACCGTGAAATCTGCACCGACGAAAACGGCTTCGCCGACGCGGAGGGCTTTAAGGGCGACTATCTGCTGGAAATGCCGGGCAGAAGCGGAACATTAAAGCTGACCTCCGGCCTGCGGGAAGTTCAGGTCATTCTACAATAAATTCTTTTTTATCCAAGTCCGCCTGCACTTTCTCCAGATCTTTCCGTATGGAAAGCTTCTGGGGACAGGCGGTCTCGCATTTTCCGCATTTCACACAGCATTTCGCCTGTTTGCTCTCGCCCAGCTCGTGTTCCCAGTTCCACCGGACCACATTGTAATTCTGATACATGTGGTAGGTGTTCCACACTCTGAAATTTCCGGGAATATCCACGCCGGCGGGACAGGGCATGCAGTACCTGCATCCCGTACAGCCGTTTTGGACTCTGCTTCTGATCAGCGCCACAATGTCGCTGATCTCTCTGCTCTCCTTCTCGGACAGCGGCCGGAACGAACAGAAGGTCTTCAGATTGTCTTCCACCTGTTCCATGGTGGACATACCGCTTAAGACCACTTTTACATTGGGAAGGCTTCCCACCCAGCGCAGCGCGAAGGACGCTACAGACGCCTCCGGGTCCAGACTGTGGAAACGGCTTGCGATATCTCCCGCAAAGGCCGCCAGGGAACCGCCCTTTACCGGCTCCATGACAACAATGGGAACGCCCTTCTGCTCCGCCAGCTTATACCCCCGCAGTCCGGCCTGTTCCTCCGCATCCATGTAATTTAACTGGATCTGGCAGAAATCCCATTCCCGATAATTCAGAATCTGTTCAAAGACCTCATAGCTGTCATGGAAGGAAAAACCAAGATACTTTATTTTTCCCTGCTTTTTCAGTTCTTCCAGTCTTTCCACCACGCCCAGTCTCACCATATCCTCAAAGCGGCTTTTTCCCAGAGCGTGAAGAAGATAAAAGTCGATGTAGTCCGTCTGAAGTCTGGTAAGCTGCTCCTGGAACAGCCGGTCTGCATCCTCCCTGGAATTTACCATCCACACCGGCAGCTTCGTGGCAAGATAGAAAGAACTTCTGTCATACTTCTTCAGCACCTTTCCCACCACGACCTCGCTCTGGCCGCCATGGTAGGGATACGCCGTGTCAATATAGTTGACGCCGGCCCCTATGGCCCTGTCCAGCATTTTTTCCGTCTCCGGTTCGTTGATCTTCCCGTCCGCGGTCTGTGGGAACCTCATACAGCCGAAGCCTAACAGCGAAGTTTCAATTCCCAGCTTCTCCAGTTTTCTCTTTTCCATCTCGATACCTCCTAAAATGTTTTTTGGCTCCCCCCATCGTGTCATAATAATTGGCTGCGGCCGCCGGACTGTTTGCCCGCTTACTCATTCCCGGTTCCTGCCGGCGCGGGAATCCCGTCCTCGTCAAAGACAAGTCCCAGATCTCTGCTGCACTCGTTGAGTTTTTCCAAAATTCTGGTCGCTTCCTCGCCCTCCGCAGGCGTAGGTTTGTAATCGTTCCGGTTCGTCACCGAACTGACGGAACACGGGATCACCTTCAGCTGCGTTTCTTCCTGCCTGACGCCGTCGAGAAAGGTGAAGGTCTGCTGTACGATCAGACAATCCTTGTCGCTGGGATTTCTGTTTGCGCCGAAACAGAAATTCCCCAGACTGTAGATGATGTACTTCCCCTGATACTCTTCGATTCCCTGTATCACATGGGGATGGTGGCCAATGACCAGATCCGCACCCCAGTCGATACACTTTCTGCCCAGAGCCTTCTGGTAGTCCTCGGGATAATATTCCCGCTCGGTCCCCCAGTGACAGCAGACCAGAATCAGGCCGCACTCCTGTTCCCGAAGCGTCTCTATGCCTTCCTTAATGTACTTTTCGACGCCGGCGCCCTGTCCCACTTCATTTACCGACACAAATCCCACCGTGATACCGGCTGCGGTCTCGTATACGCCGTAATATCCGTCATAGGCATAAGGGATCCCGGCTCCGTTTAAGGCTTCCACCGTATCGGCGGTTCCCTGTTCAAAGTAATCCAGACGGTGATTGTTTCCCATGCTCACCGCCTCCACGCTGCCTGCCGTGAGCACCTTCACATATTCCGGGTCGCCTCTGATGCAGTAAGTCTGCTCTTCTCTGCGTTCCTGCGCCAACGTCAAGGGCCCTTCCAGGTTCACAATGGTCATATCGTCGGCGCTGAAAATATCATACACGTTTTCAAAGAAATACGCGGGATTTTGCTCTTTATCATACATTTCATCAAAGGTGCCGTAATATCCCTGGTCAAAATAACTGCCCATGGTCACATCTCCGGCCGCAGATATGGTGATCGTCAATTTCTCGGGACCGGGCGCGGGTGTCGGTTCCAACGTCGGCGTTGGCTCCGGAAACGGCGTCTTCCGTTCTTCTTCCGACGGCGTTTCGTAGGGGATCGGCTCCACATGGCCCAGGGCGCCGTTGTCTTCCGTCTCACCCGACAGGAATGTCCCGTCCGGATATGGCGCGCTCCCGCAGGATGTCAGTATACATACAGCCGCTCCTATCGCAAGCGGCACGATTTTCCTCGGTTTCATCGTGCGGCTTCCTCTCCGTATATCTTCTCCCTCAGGTACTTTCTGTTTTCCTCAAAATCCACCTCCAGCACGGCCATTCCGCGGATCGTAGCGTCGCTGTAGGTCCCCTTCTGGGGAATATTGTCGGAAACAAGATCATAAGTCAGAAACTTTGCCGCCTTCAGGCCCAGACGGAAGCATTCGCCTTTGGTCAGGTTGGTGGTCAGATTCGGCAGAAGGCTGTCCGCCAGCTCTGTGCCGTTCAGAAGCAGCGCTTTGGGAAGCTTCCGGATCACCTCCGACAGCACCTTCCTCTGGCGCTGTGTCCGGCCGAAGTCGGTCCCGAGATAACGGTTGCGGCAGTAGGCCAGCGCCTGAGGGCCGTTTAAGTGCACCATCCCGCTGAGGGAGGGATCCATATTGTCCGTGCCCTGCGGTCTGTTGGTCAGCATGTTATACTCCACCAGATAGCCGTTGACGTACTCGATTTCTTCCGTGCTGAGCTCCAGATCCACGCCGTCCACCGCGTCCACCAGTCCGGCGAAGGCCTCAAAGTTCACCTGTATGTAGCGATGGACCGGAATATCCAGATTCTTTTCCACGGTCTTCATGAGAAGCTCCGGCCCTCCAAAGGAATACGCCGCGTTCAGCCGATTGCCTTCGTGTCCGGGAATGTCCACGTACATGTCCCTGAGCAGAGACGTCATATAGATGGATTTCGTTTTCCTGCTCACGGAAAGCAGTATCATGGCGTCCGATCTTCCGTCTTCGCCGTTTTCCCGGGAATCGTTTCCGATCAGGAGGATATGGATCACGCCGTCCTCCTGCAGGGGCTTACCGGAAAAAGCCGGAATCTCCGAATAATTCATCTTTCCGTACGCCAGACCCGTCAGCAGATAAAGTCCTGCCCCCAAAGCCAGCAGGAGCACCGCCGCCGTCACAAAAAGCTTTTTCAGCAGTGACTTCTTTTTTCTCCGTCCCTTTTGCCGGCGTCCTTTCTGCCCCCCGGTTTCCTGCGCCCTGTTTCCCCGTCTTGCGCTGCCCGGCTCTGCGTCGCTGTTTTGCCCCCCGTTTCTTTGTCCTGCGCCGCCGCGCGCATTTCCTGCCGTCCTGCGGCTTTTCTCCCGGTTTCCGGTACCTCTTCCCGCGGGCCTGCTGTCCCAGTCCTCATAAAACTGATAGGTATGTTTTCCGCCGTTGTCTGTACCGCCGATTATGTCCAGTTCTTTTTTCCGCATAAAATTCCTGCCGTTACTCCTTAATCCATCCGAAGAATCAGGCCCAGCACCCTGCCGGCGCAGGTCTCCATTTCCTCACGCGTCAGGGCGCCTTTTCCCATGGCCTCCAGCAGACGGTCCGGGAAACCGCATCCCATCTTCATATCGTTTCCCGCCTTTACCTCCTTGTAGTGCTCCCCAAAGGTCCACCAGTCCGTGGTCACCATACCGTCAAATCCCCATTCTCCCCTGAGAATGTCCTCTAACAGCTCCCTGTTCTCCGAGGCCCTGTGTCCGTTGATAATATTATAGGAGGACATGATGCTCCAGGGCTTCGCTTCCCTGACGATGATCTCGAACGCCTTCAGATAGATTTCCCTGATGGCCCGCTCGGAAGCTCTGGAATCACTGTTTCTCCGATTGGTCTCCTTGTTGTTCAGCGCGAAATGCTTCACCGTGGCCGCCACGTGGTTGCTCTGGATCCCCGTCACCATTGCCGCCGCCATCTTTCCCGTCAGACAGGGATCCTCGGAATAATATTCAAAGTTTCGTCCGCAGAGCGGGCTTCTGTGGATGTTTACCGCCGGCGTAAGCCATACGCAGATATTATTCTCCTTTACCTCTGCGCCTCCGGCCCGGCCTGTTTTTTCCGCAAGATTCGGATCCCATGTGCAGGCGAGAAGGGTCGCGCAGGGCCACGCGGTCGTGCAGACCCCGCACTCAGGCCGGATCCTGAGACCGGCGGGGCCGTCCGCAGTCATAATCGCAGGAACGCCGTACTTCGGCAGATCTCCGTAGCCAAGCGTATTCGCCACGCCGGTATTCGGCTGTCCGCCCAGAAGCTCCGCCAGCTCCCTGTCGGAGAGCTGGGCGAGAAATTCCTGCAGCGTCAGCTTTCCTTCCGCCACCTCGTTAAGGCTGTGGACATTCTCCCGGGGCTTGGTAAACTGATGTCCCTGTTGAAATCTGACGCTGGGGAGCTGCCCGTCGTAGTCCTCCGGCCTTCGCCTTTCCAGCACACTTTCGTCCGTATCATAAGGCTCTCCCTGAGGAAGTTCCTCAAATGTGCCGTCCGAAAGCATCCTCTTTTTTAACCGGGTGGGCGTCATCTTTCGGGAAAGCTGCTCCACCACTCTGTCTTCCTCTAACACAAGGACATAGTTATCCTCCACCGTATCCCGCACGGAAGTTCCCACATAGAAATGATATTCGCCTTTTTCCAATACATACGCCGATTCCGCCACTTTGCCCAGATCGTCGTAAGAAGCCATGTCCGTAACCTTAAAATGCAGATAGACGGTCTGGGTCTCCCCGGGCTCCAGCAGCCGCGTCTTCCGGAATGCGGCCAGTTCCCTGGCAGGTTTGCCGAGCTTTCCCTGGGGCGCGCTGTAATACACCTGCACGACCTCTTTTCCCGCCATGTCCCCGGTATTGCATACTCCGACGCTGACTCTGAGATCGTCTCCCTGCTGCTCCACCAAAGGCATGGAAAGCGAAAAGGTGGTATAGGACAGGCCGAAGCCAAAAGGATAATTTACTTTTTCCGCCGCGCCGGGTATCGTCTCAAAATACCGGTACCCGACATAAATATCTTCCGTATAATCCACATAGTCCTCCGACTCATGGAATCCGGCCGTGGACGGATAATCCTCCAGACGGCGGGCAAACGTATCGGCCAGCTTTCCGCAGGGATTTCCGTGGCCCATCAAAAGCTCCGCGGCCGCGATCCCCCCTTCCATGCCGCCCTGCCACGCCATCAGCACGGACTGGATGCGGTCTTCCTCCCGAAACCAGCAGGTATCCACCATACCGCCCACATTCATCACCACAATCACTTTGTCAAAGAGAGACTTGACGGCGTCCACAAGCGCCCTCTCCCCGTGGCTCAGATAAAAGTCCCCGTCCTCGAAGGTCTTCGCCGCGAGATCCACGATGCCTTCTTCCATCATCTGCCCGTCTCTTTCGGTTCCTCCCTGCTCGGTGGTTCTGTCCCACCCTTCGCCTGAGAACCTGCAGATACTTATGACAGCCGTGTCAGTATATGCTCTGGCCTTTTTCATCAGCTCATCCGGCACCGCGGGCTCCGCCGTCATACCCGGCATTTTCCCTTCCGCACGCTGCTGTTTTACGTTTTCTCTGTAGAAGTCCGCCAGCTCTTCAAACACGCTGACCTCTCCCTCCAGACTGCGGAAACCGTCGTAAAGATTGCGGACGTACTCCACCGTCACGTCGCCGCTTCCGCCGCCGCCCTTTACATAGTCAAAGGTCCCCTTTCCGAACAAAGCCACCTTGCTGCCCTTTTTCAAAGGCAGCACGTTTTCCCTGTTCTTCAACAGAACCATACCTTCCTTCGCGACATCCCGGGAGAGTCCGATATGCTCTCTGCATGCCGTGATCCTGCTGCCGTCCTTCCCCATGGGAAGCACCGGCTGAAACCTTGCTCTCGCCCACTTTTCCATAGTTTCCCCTTTCCGCACCGCCCGGCGCCCCGGCGTCCGTTCCCTGCATCCGCCCCTCTGCGGATGCGCCGGCCGCATCTTTCCAAACCTTTGCTACCGCTGGTCTCTCACAATGCAGATCCGGCTGATCTCAACGCCGCTCTGCCCGAAGAACAGCTTTACCTGAAAACGGTCTTTTTCCACAGGATCGGGAAATTCCACGATCCGCTTCTCCCATTCCCTGTCAAGACCGGTCAGGGTAATGGTCTTTGCCAGCTTTCTGTCCTGAAATACCGACACCGGCATCTGGGCCGCGCCCACGGTATCCGGCGAAATCCGGCACGTCATTTCGAGACGGTACCGGCCTTTTTCCTTGAGCGTCACCTGCAGGATATTGTTTTTCCCCATGGAGGTGTCGATCTGCGCGGGATCCGCTTCTCCGATGACATCCACGGACACCGGGATCACGGGACCGTCGCCCATGTCGTCTTCCTCCTCCGCGCACTGCCGAAGCTGTGCGTCAAGCTCCGTCTCGATTCCCTGCTTTCTCAGCCACGCCGGCGACGACAGCAGGAAGCGGCAGATGTTCGCCACGCTCCGCTGAAACTCTCCCCTTGTGACAGTTCCGTTTGCAAGACTCTCTAAAGAATTGTCCCCGTTTGCGTTGGTCAGGGCGTCCTCCGTTACCATATAAAGGTCGTTCTGGCTTCGCACCATGGCCCCGGTATTCTGGATGGCGGGCGCGCCGCCTTCCTCGTTTCCCATCGCCCACCAGTCGCTCATCACGATTCCCCGATACCCCCATTCTCCCCGGAGAACGGTCGTCAGAAGATCATAGCTGCTGGAGGTCCAGAACCCGTTCATGGGCCCGTAGGTAGACATGACGGACCGGGCTTCCCCTTCCTTTACGGCGATCTCAAACCCCTTCAGGTAGATTTCCCGCAGCGCCCGCTCGGACACCACCGCCTCGGCGGTATAGCGGTGATCCTCCTGATTGTTGCAGGCAAAATGCTTGATGGTTCCCGTGACGCCGTACTTATGCATACCGCGCAGCTGTGCCGCCGCCATCTTCCCCGTCACGAGAGGATCTTCGGAAAAATACTCAAAATTTCTGCCGTTTAAAGGATACCGGTGTATGTTCATTCCAGGTCCCAGAAGCGTGTCTATCTGATTCTTGCGAAGTTCCATCCCTTCCCACCGGTAAAGTTCTTCCACCAGCTCCTCGTTAAAGGTGCACGCCAGACAAGTCCCTATCGGCATGGAAAACGCCACCGTTCCGCAGTCCATGCGGATGCCGCTGGGTCCGTCCGCACAGCAGGCGGCAGGCAGGCCGTACCCCGCCAGGCTTTCCGTCAGTCCCCCGAAAGCGCCCGCAGTTCCGGGCGTCACCTTCGGCGAACACATTCCCTCGCCCCGCACGGCGCAGCAAAGCTCTTCGTCCGACAGCTGTCCCACAAACTGTTCCATGGTGGCAAGTCCCGCCGCCACATCCGCAAGCCGGAACCCCTGATTTCCCGTGTACGGAATCTCCTTCGGCAGCCGTTCCAGGCGCCTTTGGGCCGGATCCACCGTGCGCAGATGCGTCTCTTCCCACGCCGGAGCATAGGTTCCGTCCCCTCGTCTCTCCCCCGGGCGCAGATGGGAAAACGCCGTCACGGGGGCCATTGCCTCCTCCAGCTGACGGATCACCACCGGTTGGCCAAGGGTGAGCTTCCCCGCCTGTTCCGCATCCCTTACGTTTTCTCCCGCGTAAAACACATACTCTCCCGCTTCCAGCACATAACAGGACCGGTTGCCCGTGACCCCGGAGTCGTCATAGGAAGCCAGAAGCGTCCAGGGCGCGCTCACCGTCAGCTCCTGCATTTCGCCCGGCGCAAGGCAGTCCGTCTTTGCAAAACCGCAGAGAACCCGGGCAGGCTTCCCCAAAAGCCCCTGCGGCGCCTGACAATAGACCTGGACCACGGCCTTGCCGCTGCAGGCGCCGGTATTTTTCACCCGGGCCCGGATCTTCAGGGTATGCTTCTCCAGCATGATCCCCCGGTAGAAGACCGGCGGCAGCCCCGCAAGTTCCGTCTCCATGGAAAAAGAAGTGTACGACAGGCCGTATCCGAAGGGATACAGTACCTTCTCCGGCGCAAAAGTAGAAAAATAGCGGTATCCTACATAAATGTCCTCGGCGTAAAAATTTCTCTTCGGATCCCCGTACCATTCCGCCGCTGGATAGTCGTGAAGATCTCTTGCCACCGTGTCCGTAAGCCTTCCCGAGGGCGACACCTTCCCGCTGATCACGTCCAGCACGCCGTTCCCGCCCTCCTGACCGCCCTGCCATACATACAGAACGGCGGAGGGAGCATATTTTTCCACCCATTTCATATCAATGAGATTGCCCACGTTGAGAAGCACCACCGTGCGGCGAAACGCGCCGCAAACCGTCTCCAGCAGCTTTTCCTCCGTGTCCGTCAGAAGATAGCTTCCCGGCCCATCCACGTTATCCTTATCTTCCCCTGCGGTTCTGGCAATGATAATAACGGCGGCGTCGGATTCTTTTGCGGCCTGCCGGGCCAGTTCTTCCGACAGGGGCATTTCCTCCTGAAACCATGGTTCCTGAGCCCAGCCGATCCCCCTGTTAAAAGGATGATCCGCCAGCCATTCCAGATACGCCTCCTTCACCCGGCGGTTCAGTTCGTATTCCCCCGACTGTTCCAGAGCTTCCGCGATTCCCGTAACGTACCTGGTATTCACCATGCCGCCGGACCCGGTGCCGCCCTTGTAATAGTTGAACTGACCCCGCCCGAACAGCGCGATTTTTGTTCCCTTCGCAAGGGGCAGCGCTCCGTCCTCGTTGCGCAGCATCACAATCCCCTCCGCCACCGCCTGTCTGGCCTTTGCGGCGTATTCTTCCACCGAAAACAGTCTGTCCGCCATTTGACATCTCCTCCGAACACTTTTCCGTTACAGCAATTGTAATACATGGAGTTTCCCTTTGTCCATGCATTCTTTTCCTCGGGCGTCCCCGCTAGGCGATAAACAGCACTCCCAGCGTCCCCGGGCCGCAGTGGCTTGAGACCACGCCTCCGGCCCTGGTCTCCCAGATCTCCCGGAAAATGCCAAGGCTCTCCAGATACTGCCGCACCTGTTCCACAATTTCCCGGCTGCACCCCGAATGCGTGATGAACACACGGTCCCTGTCTGCGGTCTTCAGTTCTTCCTCCATGTCCCTGACATAGGAAAGGATCACCTTATCCATGCTGCCCCTGTATTTCTTTCCGGACTGCATGGCTCCGTCCGTGACCTGAATTCTGGGATGCAGCTTCAGAGCCCCTCCCGCCATGGCCGCCAGCCCGCTGCAGCGGCCGCCCCGGTGAAGATAGACCAGCGTATCCACCACGAAGCTGGCTCTCACTCTGGGAATCAACTCCTTTATCCTGCGGACAATCTCGTCGGCCGGCTTTCCCTCCTGCGCCATGACCGCCGCCTGCACAACCAAAAGCCCGATCCCCGTGGAAAGATTTCGGGAATCCAGGACATGGATGCTGTGCTCCGCATCCAGCTGCTGAGCCGCCATACGCATGATATTCCCGGAAGAAGACATGGAATCCGAGATGGAGAAACAGATCAGTTCGTCTCCCCTTTTCACATACGGTTCAAACAGCTCTACCGCCCGCTCAAGGGAAGGCGCCGACGTCTTTGGCGTCTCCCTGACGGCTTCGCACCAGCGATAGATCTCATCGATGGAAATATCCCTGCCGTCCTCATATTCCTTTTCTCCCAGCAGAATATGCAGGGGCAGAATGGAAATATTGTACTTGTTCAGCAATTCTTCACATAAATCGCATGTACTGTCCGAAATAATCTTTATCATACCGTCCTCCGTGATAAACCCGATTTTGTTTTCCCAGAAGAAGTTCCGTTCTCGAAAACCGATCCGACATAGTTCCTCTTTTCCCAAACCGCCCGCAGAAGCAGCCACATAAACTGCCGTTTGACAGTCCCGACGGGTACAGAATTTATTGTAACACAGGCGTCTTTTTGTTTCAATGAAAAAGACCACAATCGGAATTCCCTTTTTCTCCGTCTTATGGTATGATACTATCAGTCCGGAAAAGGAGGAAACCATCCATGCAGAAAAGAAAGCGGACGGAAAACCTGATAAAAAGGGGCGCGGCAGCTTTGAATCTCTTTTTGCTGATCGGGCTGTGCGCCTGCGCAACCGGCATTTCGCCCTCACAGACCGAACCGTCCCCGGGAGAGACCTTCCCGCCAGGCGGGGCGGAAGAATCCGCCCGGGAAACGGATCAGTCCACACCAAACATGGAGGAAACGGAAGAGATGGAAACGAAAAACAACAATTACGACGCCTTATTTGAAGACCTTACTCTCACCGAAAGCTACAAAAAAATTCATCAGGCAAATCCTCTGATGACCCAGCGCTTTGGCGCGGATCCCTACGCCATGGTCTACGGCGACAGAGTCTATTTCTATATGACCGCCGACGCCTTTGAGTACGACGCGGAGGGAAACATCGCGGAAAACACATACAGCAAAATCCACAACATCAACGTGATTTCCACCTCCGACATGGTGAATTTTACGGATCACGGCTCCATCAACGCCGCATCCTCCACCGGCGCCGCCGTCTGGGCCCGCAATTCCTGGGCGCCTGCCGCCGCCTGGAAAGAGATAGACGGTAAAACCCGATTCTTCCTTTATTTTGCCGACGCGGGCGGCGGAATCGGAGTCCTTACCGCGGACAGCCCCACGGGCCCCTTTACGGACCCTCTGGGAAAAGCGCTGATCACAAGACAGACCCCAAACTGCAGCGATGTGCTCTGGCTATTCGATCCCGCCGTGCTGGTAGATGACGACGGAAAAGCCTACCTGTATTTCGGCGGAGGCGTTCCCGAGGGGAAGACCGCGGATCCGGGAACGGCCCGCGTGGTAGAGCTTGGAGAGGACATGATCAGCCTTGCGGGGGAACCGGTGACGATCGACGCGCCCTATCTGTTCGAGGACTCCGGCATCCATAAGGCTGGAGGGAAATATTATTATACCTACTGCACCAACTGGCAGGTGGACGAAGCCGGAACCGAAAAATACGGATTCCACAACGGCGAGATCGCCTGCATGGAAAGCGACAGCCCCATGGGGCCCTTTACGCTAAAGGAAACCATTCTGGAGAACCCGGGACGGTATTTCGGCCTGTACGGAAATAACCACCACTGCGTCTTTTCCTTCCGGGGCGGCTGGTACATCACCTATCACACCCGGGTGCTGGAGAAGGCCATGGGCGTGGAGCACGGCTACCGCTGTACCCATGTGGACGCCTTCGACATACAGGAGGACGGAACCATCGGAAAGATCCGTCAGACGCTGAGCGGAAGAGCCCAGCTGTCCTATGTAGATCCCTACGAGGACAACAGAGCGGTGAACATGGCCGTCATGGGTGGGATCGAATGCGTTCCGGCCGATGCGGAAAGCGAAAAATACGGCTCCGGAAATATGGCGCTGGGCGGAATCGAAACGGGGGATTTCGTCCTCATAAAGGGCGTGGATTTCGGGGAAGACTCTCCTGCGCGCTGGAGCGCGGACATTAAGAATCCCGACGGGACAAAGGGCGTGATCCAGCTTCGGATCGACAGGCCGGACGGCCAGATCCTGGGATATCTTCCCCTGGAAAAGGCCGCGGCCGATTTTACCACAGTGACCGCCGGGCTGACGCAGAGCGTCACAGGCGTACATGATCTGTACCTGATCTTTTACGGAGACGGTTATGAAATGGAAACCTGGAAATTTGAGAGATGATCCTGAGAGATGATCCTCTCCCGCCGCTCAGCGCTTCCGGATATCCTTCTCCAGCTCGCCGGCCAGCTCAATGGTCTCGCCCAGCACACTCTGGATAGAGGTGATATTTCCGTTGTATACCTTTGCGAAGGTTCCCACATCCTTGATGGATGAGATGATCACGCTCAGGTGCTCCATGATGTTGTTCAGGGTGTCCTTGATCTCGGAGGACGACTTGCCGCTGTCGTTCGCCAGCTTTCCCATCTCTCCCGCGACCACCGCAAAGCCGCGGCCGTACTCTCCGCTTCTCGCGGCTTCGATGGAAGCGTTCAGGGCAAGGATGTTGGAGCGGGACGCGTTGCCGTTGATCTTATTTACGACCTCTACGGCGTTGTGGACGTCGCTCTCCACATTGCCTGCGATCTGATCCATTTTGGCTAACAGCGAAGACAGGTCCTCAATCCCTCCCAGCAGCTTTTCAAGCGAGCTCTGGATATTGTTTACCTTTTCCCGAAACTGCGAGGTGATGACGGTCATCTTCTCCTTTACGTCCACGGAATAGGTACAGATAATGCAGCCCGCCACGGCGGATCCGTTCATGACCGGCACAAGCTCCCCCTCAAAAATTTCTCCCATCACCTCTTTGGGGAGACGGTTATGTTTCGCCTTTCCCGTTCTGAGCACTTCGCCCAGCGCGCCGGTAGGATCATGGAAGGCGTCTCCCACCTTCATCTGCGGCCTTTTTCCATCCGGAATGGAATAGCCCCGGACAATCCCGTCCGCATCCATGACGGTAAGATAAACATCCTGCGTAAACAACTGTCTGATCACAGGAAGCGCGTCAATTATTTTTTCCAGCTGTGAATCCATCTGTCCGTTCATACCAATACCTCCGATTTCTGTTTTATTTCCGCGGGCATTCAGCCCGATCCCCAAACTGACTTCGCGTCGCTGCCTGCGATGCACAAACCGCAAAACAGACCGCCCTCCGTCCGGAATAAGGTCATTATACCGCAGATCCGGCCGGCACGCAATCGTTTATCTGCGCGGTTTTTTACCCAGAAAAAACGGAAACCAGCGGTTGATGACATAAATCAGGAAAAGCTCCGCCAACAGCACGGCCGCTGTAATATGAAAATAAAAGAAAAACATTTCCGCTCCTTTCACGAACTGTTTCATCCCGTAGCCGAATCGGTGTGCGTAATACATAACCTGAAAGTCCAGGTGGGTGGCCATGACGATCAGAGAGTTTTCACCCAGACAGCGCAGCAGAAAGCACCTGCGGATATTCCTGCACAGGTGCAGCACGCCGAGGGTTCCCGCCGTCCCTCCCAGATAAAACAGGACGGGGTTGTTAAGGGTCATGCTCCGGATATCCACAGTGCCGTTGAAACGGCTGACCGCGCCCACCATGGCCAGAAGGAACACACCCCAGGCAATCTCTGCGATCCGGAAAAGAACCCTTCTTTTTTCGCCGTCTCCCAGATCAGCCCGCTCCAACCAAAAATTATAGATAAAACCACCTATACAAAGATAACAGAAGGCACAGATACTGCGCAGAATAACTAATATGTAATACCCCATCCATCGGCAGAACAGATTCCTGTCCAGAGGGTAATAGGCGTGAAATGCACTGCTGCCGGCCTTTGAAACAACAATTGCCGCCAGAAGAGTCAAAGCAAGCGCCAGATTGGGATGACCGGACCGGCGGCACAGCTTCCGTCCTCCCAGATACAGCAGCTCTCCAAAATAAAGCGCCGGAAGGAACCAGAGCACCGACATGCCGCAAAGAGTGACGAATTCCACCAGAGACCCGGCGATATCGGCCCAGGTCAGCGGCTCCAGTTTCAGGTACATATCGGCGATATCTATGATCAGGTAGGCGGCGGTAAACATGACATAGGGAATCAGAATGCTCCGCGCCTTTCTGCGGACCGTATCGCGCAAAGGGCGTTCCACCTCCCGTCTGCAGACAAGCAGCATTCCCGAAATCACAAAAAATAAAGGCATGTGAAAAGCCGAAACATACGCCAGCGCCGCCGGGGGCAAAAAGGTAGAATGCCCCACGACCACCATCACAATACCCACACCCTTTCCATAATCAAGGTATCTCAACCGCTCTTTTTCCATAAAACGAAAGCCTCCCGTCACATCTTTCGGAGCCCTGATTTATCAAACATTCTACCATATCGACATGCTCTGTCAAGTCACCGGAACATTTTTGCGGGCCGATGCCGAAGAGCTTCCGCCAGGTTTTTCGGTTTGAATAAATTTCTGAAAATCCTTGTGATTTCTCCAGTTTCCTATATAATAGTAAATAGTGAAAAGAAGAAAAAAGAGAAGCCGGTCCGCTTCTAAAACCACATCAGGAGGAGATACGAATGCCAAAAAGAACAGATATCCACAAGGTGCTTATCATTGGCTCAGGCCCCATCATAATCGGTCAGGCCTGCGAGTTCGACTATTCCGGCACACAAGCCTGCAAGGCGCTGCGCAGGCTGGGCTATGAGATCGTACTGGTAAACTCCAACCCCGCCACGATCATGACGGATCCCGAAACCGCGGATGTCACCTACATTGAGCCTCTGAACGTCCACAGGCTGGAACAGATCATCGCCAGAGAACGGCCGGACGCCCTGCTCCCGAACCTGGGCGGACAGTCGGGACTGAACCTGTGTGCGGAGCTCAACAAAAAAGGCATATTGGATAAATACAACGTAAAGGTCATCGGCGTACAGGCAGACGCCATCGAACGCGGCGAGGACCGGATCGAATTTAAGAAGGCCATGAACGCTCTTGGCATTGAGATGGCGCGAAGTCAGGTCGCCTACAGCGTGGATGAGGCTCTCAGCATCGCCGAGGGGCTGGGATATCCCGTGGTGCTCCGTCCCGCCTACACCATGGGCGGCGCGGGCGGCGGACTGGTCTACAACCGCGAAGAATTGAAGACCGTCTGTGAGAGAGGCCTTCAGGCCAGTCTCGTGGGTCAGGTTCTGGTGGAGGAATCTGTGCTGGGCTGGGAAGAGTTGGAGCTTGAGGTCGTAAGAGACGCGGACAACAATATGATCACGGTCTGCTTCATCGAAAACATCGATCCCATGGGCGTCCACACCGGCGATTCCTTCTGCGCAGCCCCCATGCTGACCATCTCTCAGGAGACCCAGAAGCGGCTGCAGGAACAGGCCTACAGGATCGTGGAATCCGTCCAGGTCATCGGCGGAACCAACGTGCAGTTTGCACACGATCCCAGGACGGACCGCATCGTTGTCATCGAGATCAACCCCCGCACCTCCCGTTCTTCCGCTCTCGCCTCCAAGGCCACCGGTTTCCCCATCGCCTTGGTCTCCGCCATGCTGGCTTCCGGACTGACCCTGAAGGAAATTCCCTGCGGAAAGTACGGCACGCTGGACCGCTATGTGCCGGACGGCGATTATGTAGTGATCAAGTTTGCCCGCTGGGCATTCGAGAAATTCAAGGGCGTGGAGGACAAGCTCGGCACCCAGATGCGCGCCGTCGGCGAAGTCATGAGCATCGGAAAGACCTACAAGGAAGCTTTCCAGAAAGCCATCCGCTCCCTTGAGACCGGCCGTTACGGTCTGGGGCACGCCAAAAATTTCGACTCCCTGACAAAAGACGAGCTTCTGAAAAAGCTGATCACTCCCTCCAGCGAGCGCCACTTTATCATGTACGAGGCTCTGCGCAAGGGCGCTTCCGTGGAAGAGATCAACGAGATCACCCATGTAAAGACCTGGTTCATCCGTCAGATGAAGGAGCTGGTAGACGAGGAAGAGGCTCTGCTGGGCTTTCAGGGCTCTCTGCCCCCGGATGCGCTTCTGATTCAGGCAAAAAAGGACGGATTCTCCGACAAATACTTAAGCCAGATCCTCGGAATCTCCGAGGACGACATCCGCAGCCGCCGGATTGCCCTGAACGTGGAAGAGACTTGGGAGGGCGTCCATGTAAGCGGCACCCAGGACAGCGCGTACTACTTCTCCACCTACAACGCGCCGGACAAAAATCCCGTGAAGAACGACAGACCGAAGATCATGATTCTGGGAGGCGGCCCCAACCGCATCGGACAGGGCATCGAGTTCGACTACTGCTGCGTGCATGCGGCAAAATCCCTGAAAAAGCTGGGATTTGAAACCATTATCGTCAACTGCAACCCCGAGACTGTCTCCACGGACTACGACACCTCCGACAAGCTCTACTTTGAGCCCCTGACGCTGGAAGACGTCCTGAGCATTTACAAAAAGGAACAGCCCCTGGGCGTCATTGCGCAGTTCGGCGGCCAGACCCCGTTGAACCTCGCCGCGGATCTGGAGAAAAACGGCGTGAAGATCCTCGGAACCTCGCCCTCCGTCATCGACCTTGCGGAGGACCGCGACCGGTTCCGCGCCATGATGGAGAAACTTCATATCCCCATGCCGGAATCCGGCATGGCGTCCACCGTAGAGGAAGCTCTGGACATTGCGGCGCGGATCGGTTATCCCGTCATGGTCCGCCCCTCTTACGTTCTGGGCGGACGCGGCATGGAGGTCGTGTACGACGACGACAGTATGACCGAATACATGAACGCGGCGACCGGCGTGACTCCCGACCGCCCCATCCTGATCGACCGCTTCCTGAATCACGCGCTGGAATGCGAAGCGGACGCCATCAGCGACGGCGCCCATGCCTTCGTCCCCGCCGTGATGGAACACATTGAGCTCGCCGGCATCCACTCCGGAGACTCGGCCTGCATCATTCCTTCCGTTCATATTTCCGAAGAAAACGTGGCAACGATCAAGGATTATACCCGCAGAATCGCGGAGGAAATGCATGTGAAGGGCCTTATGAACATGCAGTACGCCATCGAAAACGGCGTCGTCTACGTTCTGGAAGCAAATCCCAGAGCGTCCCGCACCGTTCCTCTGGTATCGAAGGTTTGCAACATCCGCATGGTCCCTCTCGCCACGGAGATCATCACTTCCCAGCTGACCGGCAGACCTTCTCCGGTTCCGGGACTGAAGGAACAGGAAATCCCCAACTACGGCGTCAAGGAAGCCGTATTCCCCTTCAACATGTTTCAGGAGGTGGATCCCGTCCTCGGACCGGAAATGCGCTCCACCGGCGAAGTTCTGGGCCTGTCCCGCTCCTACGGCGAAGCCTTCTTCAAGGCGCAGGAGGCGACCCAGTCCGGACTTCCCCTGGAGGGAACCGTCCTGATCTCCGTCAACCGAAAGGACCGGGACGAGGTAGTGGAGGTGGCAAGGCAGTTCGCGGACTGCGGCTTCCATATCGTCGCTACCGGCAAGACCTTCGAACTCATCACCGCCGCCGGCATACCTGCCCAGAAGGTAAACAAGCTTTATGAGGGCCGTCCCAACATCCTTGACCTGATCACCAACGGCAAGATCGACCTGATCGTAAATTCCCCCATCGGGAAGGACAGCGTTCACGACGACAGCTACCTGCGGAAAGCCGCCATCAAGGCGAAGATCCCCTACATGACCACCATCGCCGCCGCCATGGCAACGGCCACCGGCATCCGGTATGTGAAAACCCACGGGGACAGCGACGTGAAATCCCTTCAGGAGCTGCACAGCGAGATCCACGACAAAAATTGAACCTGAACCGCGGCCACGGGCGGAGCATCTCTAATGCTGCGTATCCGGCGCATCGCTTACGGCGTAACAGTTCAGCCCTCGGCTGCCGGCTGAACTGTTACCTTACAGTCTCTCCGTCCACCGCGGTCTCAAAGATATATTTCTCATAAGCGTTGATGACCTGCGTCCCGTTATAGGCGGAAAGACGCGGAAAATTTCTTCCGTAATTCATATGAACATGACCGTGGACAAAATAGGCAGGCTGATACCTGTCCAGCAGGGTACGAAACGCTTCAAACCCTCTGTGGGGCATATCGTCGCCGTCGTTGAGCCCGTAGGCGGGCGCATGAGTCAGAAGGATATCGAATCCTCCGTGATATTTCAGCCGCCCCCAGAGCTTTCGTACCCGCTTGCGCATCTGGGTCTGGGTATACTGATGTTCCCCCGGCTTATACCGCATGGAGCCTCCGAGCCCCAATATCCTGACCCCTTTATATACATAGATCCTGTCTTCGATACAGATACAGCCGTCTGGAGGCGTCTGTTCGTAACGGTCGTCATGATTTCCATGCACATACAGAACCGGAGCGTGCGTAAAGGTAGCGAGAAATGACAGATACTGAGGTTTCAGGTCCCCACAGGAGAGGATCAGATCAATCCCCTCCAGCATGCTTTTGTCAAAATAATCCCACAATGCTTTTGATTCCTGATCGGCAATCGCCATAATTTTCATCCGCTGTTCCCACTTTTCTTCAGATTGGTCTATGCTTCCGGCGTCTGGATCCTGCTCAGCCCCTGTATCCCTGCCACCGCCTGCGCTTCCTCCGTCAGATCCGAAATCGAAGGGATCTCTCCCACAACATTGTCCAGCAGCCAGTCCATGGTGATAATATCCTGAGGGGAGACAACCTGACCGGCGGCGTTCATGACCGTTCCGTCCTGAGCCCGCATCTCGTCGGCAAAGGGGATCAACACCTCGGAGCAGATATTGTTGCGGAACAGATCCACAAGCCGCTTTGTGCCCTGGGGCAGATTCTGGGAACAGATCAGATCCACCGCCCCGGAGGACAATCCCCACCAGTAATTGATGGCGCGGCTTCCCACGGCGGCGTCAACCTTCCATGTGCCGTTCAATACGATCCTTACGATCTTTTCGTAAAGCTTTCCCCAGTGCCATGTGGGCATCGCAAGATTGTCCAGAGCATCGCCGTCCACACGGTAAAGTCCGAAATGTCTCGATACGCTTCCGGGAAACGCCATGTCCTGATCCATGACATAGTTGATCTCAGGATCGTGCAGAATCCCGACCTCTCTGTCCCGCAGCGTACTCCAGTCCAGATATACCTTCGCGTTGGGGTTCACCATCCTCGCGCCCATGGCAAACGCGTTGATGCTCGCCGCCATGCCGTAGATAGGGTAGTTGGCGATGTAACCGATTCTGTCTGTAGTTGTCATTGACCCGGCGATGACGCCCGCAAGGAACTTTGCCTCGTACATTCTGGCGTAATATGTCCGCAGGGTAGGATGGGAAATGTTCAGAGAACAGTTCAGGATCTTTATGTCCGGGTAGTTTGCCGCGATCTTCAGGCTTGCCGGAATCATCACCGGGCTGGTGGTAAACAGCAGATTATATCCGTCCTCTATCGCCTGTTCCATCCGCTCCAGATCGTTTTTCCCCGCGACAATGTTCTCAAAGGAATCCGTCTCCACCTGACCCGGGAATACATTTTCCAGATACAGCCTGCCCAGCTCGTGGGAGTAGGCCCAGCTGGAGGTCCTGTGCGTCTTCTCATAGAAGAACGCGATCTTCACCCGGTTTGCGTTCTCCGGAAGGATCAGATTAAGCAGGTTCTTATAGGGGGCGGGAGAATCGCTCTTTCTGGACGGCTCCATGGAAAGTTCAATGGTCTTTTCCTCCGTCAGCACCACAAATTCATCCCAGACCTTCGCGAGATCGCTCTTGATCTCCTGCGTGCTCTTCTCCTTCGTCTCCTGATAGCCGAACACCGTGATAAAAGCCAGAAGGGCGTCGCCCACCGTGATCGGGAGCTTGTTTCCCCCCTTCGCCTCAAACGCCTTCCGGAAACGGGTATATACATCGTTAAACTCCAGACGGTCGTCGGAGGACCATACCTCTCCCTTCGGCGTGCCGATCTGTTTTAACAGCTCGCTGAAACGACCCTTTTCGCTGAAATAAATGTGGTTGATGTGGGTGACGGCGTAAAAATCCAGAAATTCATAATAGATGACATTTTCCTTGGAGTCATTCCGTCTGGGAACCACCCGGATCACATTGCAGGGAAGGCTGTAGGCGTCCAGATATTTCAGCACGCTGACCCTCTTGTTGCCCTCCAGCACATAAAACCGATTCATGAACTCATAGACCTTCACCGCGTCCCGCAGCCCCTCTTCCTGCAGGGAAGTGCAAAGCTGCACCCACTTTCCGGCAAACTCCGTATGAGAGCCCAGAAGCGGCATGAAATTGGCGGCAAAGGAGTTGGTCCTTCCCCTTGTCCTGGTCCCCACGATCAGCTCCAGCGGGATCTCGCACAGGCCGAGACTCGTCTCATATTCCACATTCACGAAGGAGAGAATTTCATCCAGCGCCGGCAGATAGGGATAATCCCCCTTGAGAAGCCGGGCGCGGTACTCCTTCTGTCCCATCTTTAATGCATTGCTGTAATCATCGTATGACATTGTTCGTTCCCTTCCTTTATCATTGCGCTCCGGGGCCCTCGCTGACGCGCTTCCCGGAAACCGGCTCTCTCACGGACCGTCCGTTCCCTTTCTGCGGTAAAATCTCCACCAGGTTCCGTCGCCGACGCATTCATAATTCGCTTCCACCCATTCAAACATGGAAGAATACTGATTTCGATCCAGGGAAAAATTTCCGTTATAGCACCCGATCGCAATCAAAGTGGGCGCTTTATATGCGTAACATCTTAAAATCCTCCACATTGTCCCGATATATGCCCATACAAAGTCCCCATGGTCTGAAGATATATGGCCGCCCCGGTCAGAGACGGCACAAATTTTGTTATACGGATTTCATTCCGAAACGTATCCTCCCCGGCTGCTGCAGGGATAAAAACCGATCCCCGTGTCTGTATTCTGACACAGAGTCGGCTGACTGTCAAGGCTGACTGTAATTGATGACAGCCGAAGAAAGATTCTAAAAAAATTTTTGTCTGAGGTTCTAAAATATCCTGTTCGTGCATATTAATTATAATAGGGCCTGTCCAGATTACAGAAAGGACGGAGAAACGGATGAACTATAAAATCACTTATAATGAAAGGGTTTATCAACAACTGCCCGAGGAAGATCAAGCCGCTATTCAAACATACACTGAGATGCTGGCCGATAAGGTCAGGAGCAACGCCGAAGCAGTCCTGTCTTCGGAATACACATGCCATCCGAACAACGAAAATCTCAAACTGAACAACTGGTACCTGAACTGCTGGGAATACTTTAACAGCTTTCACACCGAACAGGGCGAGCAGATCCCTTCCAGCCTTTACATGGCATACGGTTACGCGGTGGAAGAGCTGACAAATCAGTGCCATATTGCCGTATGTTATCCCTATTCGCTTGCCAAGCAGGTGCGCTATGGCAATTCCATCTGCGATTATGAGCTGCGCGTATATCGGCGCGGAAACAAAACTGTCATTCTGGCATGGTTTGACATTACCAGCAGCGCCAATGAAGACCACATCTGGCAAAAGAGCGGCGGCCGTTGGCACAGTGCTCCCTGTGCGTGTGAAATCTACTATAAGCCGCTGGAACCACGTATCCTTCTTGACCGTCTTAACAGATCCATCGGCCAGAACGCACAGATCCAGCATGGGATACGCATAGCAGACATAGAAAACAGAAAGCGCCTTTCCTATCTGACAGATTGTATGCGCAAGATTATTCCGTATTTGCTCAACAATCATGATCCCAATACTTATCGGCAAATTCCGGATCTTTTCCGCAGCGCATTTCTCACGGAAATGCCATGGGATCATCATATTATCTGTCATGGCCTGCTGGTTTTGTTTGTAAAAGAAAGTACCAATCAAGGCAACTATCTTGTGGACGACGCCAAACAGATCATAAATTACTATTATCATTCTCACCGATATCATGACATCCGGTATGCACGGAACTATCTGGAGTGCAGTTACCGACAGCATGGGGACAGACATAGCACATACATCTATATCTGACATATTCTGCTTCCAAGACCGCTTCATCTGCTGTGGAAAGGAGGAAATACTTATGGACTGGAACCGCTATATGCATACGAAATTTTTTATCACAGATCTCGGAACAATATCGGAAGAGCAGACCGAAGGAATCATGAAAACAGGGCGCTATGCGGTATGGGCGCCCATCGCCAGCAGCGACCGTCATCAGATCGTGGAAGTAAGCGACGATCTTGAAACCCTGGTCGGGAAATATCATATTACCGGCGACAGAATCTGTACTTTGGTGCGATATCAACAGGCAGAAACAGGAAAGGAGCCTCTCGTATGAAGCTTGAATTAAAAAATCTCATTGCTTCCCTCGGTCTGACCGTAGCGGAAGCGCAAAGGGAAATGGAAAGCAACGCCATCGGAAACTTTCTGAGTTATTTTGACACGGATTCGACCGGCATCGATGCCAAAAACGATTCCCACCCCGTTTTGGAGGCAAAGATGATTCAGATCCATCTTCCCTGCGGCAATGGAGAAAAAACGGTTTCCGTGCCGGTGGCGGCTCTGGCGTTACATAACAGTCTGGATCTGGAGGAAGTTATTTTTAAAATGAACATCCGCCCAACCGTGGAATCATCCAATACCGTCTGCTGCGACGTGGGCGCACCGGATGCGGAGGATGAGTCGGACGGAGATAACCGCTCTTCCATGGAACTCGTCTTTAAACGCAACGCTCCGTCAGAAGGAATTGCCCGGCTATATACGGAGTTTTGTAAAATAATCTGACAATAAGGAGGATACATTATGCCTGAACTTGAAACAAACATGGGAATCCCTGCAAAAACCGGGGACGACACCCCGGAAAACATGAGCTCTCTGGCCGCTCTGCCCATCGATCATCTGATCTGCTCGCCCATTCTCGCCGTGGCGAACGGACAGGCGGAGCTTTGCAGAGTTTATCTGGACAATCTATTCAAACTCGCCTTCAAAGACAGCAAGGAGGGAAAAGAAGGCCAAAAAACCATCAACAGCATTTCCTTTACGCTGCCCCGGACCATCGTCTCTCCGGAAGGAGACGTTAAAACGGTTGAGGTGCAGGTGGAAGCGCCTTTGCTCTCCCTCGTTCCCGTGCCAGCCTTTACCATGGACGAAACAACCGTTCATTTTTCCATGGAAGTAAAGGATGTGATTTCCACAAAGGATTCCGGCAGTTCCGAAACTGATTCCGATGCCGGATTTTCCAAATGGGGATTTCACGCAAACATAACCGGAAAGGTTTCCACCTCCAGAGAAAATACCCGCACATCAGACAAGACCGCCAAGTATGAAATCTACGCGAGGGCAGTGCAGCACGAACCCGCAGAGGGTATGGCAAAGCTGACCTCCCTTTTTGCTTCCATCATCGAACCGATCTCGACGGAAGGGAAATAGTAGTCTTTGTCTCGCGGAAAATGATATTTTTGAGAAAACCGTGCTCTGCCGGGCGCACGGGTAAAAGACATTTCTCCGGCTTTCGCGGAAAATTCCGTTTCCGAAAGTATTGAAAAAAATGCCGGTTAGGAGTAAAATGACAAAAGCTACAGTACTTTAAAAAACGGATCTTTCCGGAAGCATCGGAAAGATCCGTAAAAAGAACAGAATTGGGAAAGGAAAAGAAAAATGAAAAACATTCAGAACAAATGGATCCGCGCCGCGATTCCCGCGCTGCTGCTCCACTGCAGCATCGGCACCGTATACTGCTGGTCCATCTTCAGCCAGGAGATCGCAGACTACATCGGTTTTTCCAAGGCCGCCACAGAGTGGGCTTTCAGCTTCGCGATCTTCTTTCTTGGCATGTCCGCCGCTTTTCTTGGAAACATTGTGGAGAAGGACATCCATAAATCTTCTCTGATCGCTTCCATCTGCTTTGCCGCCGGCATGGCGGGCACCGGATTCTTTATCTGGTACGGCGGGGCACACAGGGGCAGCATACTGGCGCTGATCGGTATTTACGTCTGCTACGGCTTTATCATGGGTATCGGTCTCGGCACCGGGTATCTGTCCCCGGTAAAGACCCTGATGCTCTGGTTCGAGGACCGGAAGGGTCTCGCCACCGGCCTTGCCGTGGCGGGTTTCGGCGCAGCGAAAGCCATTGCAAGCCCTATTATGCAGGCGCTGCTGGATACCCTGGGAAAAGACGGTATCTACCAGATGTTCCTGATCCTTGCCGTTGTCTACTTCATCATGATGTTTGCGGGACATCTGCTTCTGGCCAAACCCGCAGGCTGGCATGAACCTGCCACGACAGAAAAAGGCGCTCGCGCCATCGACGTTATCAAACAGAAGCCCGTTACCTTCATCGGCATCTAGCTCATGTTCTATCTGAATATTACCTGCGGCCTTGCGCTGATCTCTCAGGAAAAAATGATCATTAAGTGCATCGGTCTCGCCGGCATCGTCGGCATCCTTTCCTCCGTAACCGCCGTGTTCAACGCCGGCGGCCGCCTCGGATTTTCCGCCTGGGCCGACACCTTCAAAGACAGGAATACCATTTACAAGATCATGCTGATCCTTTCCATCGTCGCTACCGGTCTTGTCATTTTGACGCAGGGCATCACTGACAAGGGAGAGCATACCCTCTTCATGATCCTTGTGCTGATCCTCCTGTTCGTTGTAAACGCAGGCTACGGCGGCGGCTTCAGCAATGTCCCCACCCTGCTCTCCGACCACTACGGCATGAAGAACATCAGCGCGATCCATGGTATTACCCTTTCCGCATGGGCAATTGCAGGACTGACAGGCAACCAGATGGCAACCTTTATCGTAAACCATTTCGGCAATGAGGAACCCATCCTTCATGAGCTTGCCGACGGAACTTCCGAAACCATAATGGTGAACCCCACCGGCTATCAGGCTGTCCTGTACGTGACCATCGTTCTGTACGTGATCGCCCTGCTGTCAAGTCTCTTCCTGGTAAACTTCAAAAAGAAAAAGGAAGTCAAAGAACAGGCCTGACGGAAAATCACTGCCGGAAAATTTATAAATCCAAAAAGCCCCCGCGGTAAAACCGGGAGCGAAAGGAGTATTCTCTATGAAAAATGTATTTCAATACGGTACAAAAGCCATCTTATGTCTCTGTGAAATTGTTGTGGGAGTTCTGCTTTTTATGGATCCCATGGGATTTACGGGAACGATCATCAAGGTCGGCGGAATCCTTCTCGTGATTTCCGGCGTCCTTACCGCGGTTCAGTATTTCCGGACCAGCCCCGCGCAGGCCAGCCTGAGTCAGGGTCTGGCAAAAGCGCTGTGCGCGCTGACATTCGGACTGTTCTGCCTGTTTAAGACAGACTGGTTCCTTGATACCTTTCCCATCATCACGGTCATTTACGGCATCGTGATCGTGTTTACAGGCATCATCCGCATCCAGTGGATGGTGGATATGCTCCGCATGAGGATCAACCGGTGGTATCTTGCGGGAATCGGCGCCGTGCTGTCTTTGATATTCGGATGCGTCATTCTGGCGAATCCCTTTGAGAGCACGAAGCTTCTCTGGAAATTTGTGGCGGCCGCCATGATCGTAAACGCTGTGGCCGACCTCGCTGCAATCCTTTTCGCCCGGGCTGTGGAAGCCGGAAACAGAGAAGAGATCTGACGGACTAAAATTTTGCGGCGGCATTCCGACTATTGATCGGACTGCCGCCGCAATTTTGTTCAGGTCAGGTTTTCAATCATCTGAATGATCGTAGCTGCTACGGGCGGCTTCAGAAGATAACCCGCGGGCTTCAGCTCAAGGATCGCTTCCACATGCTGTCTGTCCGCCACGCCGGTCAGAAATACAACGGGCACATCCTTAGTTTCCTCCATCTCCCGGATCATCTGCAGCGTCTGTCTGCCGTCACAGACCGGCATCTCATAGTCGAGAAAAATAATATCCGGCATCCCTTTCCCCAGTATCATCATAGCCTGCGCTCCCGACACGGCCATGGAAACCTTATATTGTTCCTGCAGCAGGGTTTTCAGGCTTCTTAACAGAGTGGGATCGTCGTCCACAAGCAGTACATGCTTCTTCTTTCTTCCCGCCCGCTCTTTTTTCTGCTGCTCCAGTTCGTCCGGATCGATATTCATTCGCCTGCATATCGCGTAAAGCAGGTCGGGATTGCTGATGGGCCGCTTCAGAGCCTGAAACTGGCTGTTGGAATAAAACTCCTTAAAATCCGCCATCTCCCCCTCTGTGCCGAACGTGATCACGGGAAGTCTCCTGTAATTCAGCTCCAGTTCCCGGTATACCGGCGCAAAATCCGGACTTAAGCCCACAAGGCTGATCAGCGCCAGATCGGGATTGCACATTTTCAGCATCCCCTTTACCGCGTCCGGGCTCTCGGAACAAATCTGAATATTAAAATACTGGCTCAGGAAAGAATTTGTATCCTCCGTCAGCTTATTGAATTTACCGATAAACAACAGTTTTATCATATCTTTTATCTCTCCTTCTACAGCAAACCAGCCAGCTTTTTCGCCGTCTGCTCCGCGGCCTGTGCATCCAGACTCTCTACGTATCCTTCCAGCTGATCCATAAGTTGGCCGCTTTCTCCCTCAAACCGGTATTCCCGCAGGGAAGCCATCGCTTCGTCCGCCTTGTCAAAATCCAGCTGCTGCATGGAAGTCTCCACCATATCCAGCAGCGCCATAATTTCCGTCCTGTCGGAAATATCCTTCTCTCCCGCCTGCTGTCTGGCGAAGGGCGCAAACCTGTCCCGGTAGATCCCGATCTGTTCCAGAAGCAGCGGCGTCAGAAGGCGGATCCGCTCCCTGTCCCCGTCAATGGCGGACCGCTCGCAAAGCGCCGCCAGCGCGGAAAGCTGCATCGCCCCGATCATGGCTGCGGAGCTCTTCAGCGCGTGGACTTCAATGCGGTAATTCTTAAGCCCTTCCTGCGAATCCAAATCCGCCGCCAGATTTTCCACCAGCGCGTCTTCCTTTTCCAGCCTGCGCCGAAACTCTTCCGCCGTGCTTCGGATCAGGTCGTCGTCGGGCAGATGGAGCTTTGCGTAATTCCAGTCCACGCCCTCCGTCTCGGGAAGTCCGGGTCCGGCCGGCTCCTGTCCGCCGCTCTGCGCATCTGCGCTCCGCTCTCCCCCGGCCTGCTCTCCCTTCGTATCCTGTCCGCCCCTGACGAGTCCTGCCGGCAGCATACGCTGGATCATGGCTTCCAGCTTATCGGGCACAATAGGCTTTGCGAGATATTCGTCGAAGCCCATCTGAAGATACTCTTCCCTCACGCCTGTGACCGCGTTGGCCGTCAGTATGATCACGGGCGTCCCGACGCACCGGTTCTCCTCTTCCGGCATCTCCTTCATGCGCTGCATCGTTTCTATTCCGTCCATCTCCGGCATCATGTGGTCAAGAAAGATCAGGTCGAAATGCTGCTGCCCGACAAGCTCCAGACAGGCTTTCCCGCTTGCCGCTTCGGTCACCTGAACCTTTGTCTGCTTTAACAGGCCGATAAAAACCTTCCTGTTGATCTCGTTGTCGTCCACCACCAGCACTTTTGCGTCCGGAGCCACAAAGGATGCGCTGTAGCTGTAATCCTTCGCCATCTTCCGGATATTTTCGTGGAAATTTCCAATGGGCTGGGGATTCAAAATTCGCTGTTCCAGATCAAAATAAAAGTTGGAGCCCTTTCCGTACTCGCTTTCCACCTGAAGCCTGGTTCCCATCAGCTCCAGCAGCTTCGTCGTGATACTCATGCCAAGGCCGGTTCCCTCTTCTTTTCGATGCCTGCCTTCCTCAATTCGCTCAAACGCCGCAAAAAGCTTCGGCATATCTTCTTCTCTGATACCCTCGCCGGTATCCGCCACGGAAAAATGCAGCACCGCAAGGCCGTCCTGGACAAGCGAGCGTTTGACGGTAAGGGTGACGGAACCCTCGCTGGTATACTTTACGGCGTTGGTCAGAATATTGGTCAGTACCTGACGGATCCTTACGTCGTCTCCAAAATAGGCGGACGGCAGTCCGGGATCCACCTCTACGATCAGCTTCAGGTTTTTCGCGTCGGCACGGACGGACGTCATGTTCACCAGATCATTGATGAGACTGCTCAGCTGATATTCCACCGGAACAATCTCCATCTTTCCCGACTCGATCTTGGACAGATCCAGCGTATCGTTGATGAGACTGTGCAGGATCTGAGCCGCGTTTTTGATATCGATGGCGTGCTCTCTTGTCTCGTCCTCCCTGGATTCCCGCAGAATCATTTCATCCATGCCGATGATGGCGTTGATGGGCGTTCTCATCTCGTGGGACATATTTGCCAGAAAGGCGGATTTTGCGTTGTTTGCGGCGTCCGCCCTGGCCTTTTCGACCTGCAGCTGCTGAATCAGCTTTACGTCTGGGCTCTCTTCGCTCAGATACAGCCCGGCCACAAGAAGCGTCACCGCAAAGGCGCTGATCGCCGCCATATGATGAAACGTCTGGGACAGAATACAGGACGCCATGACAAGATACACCACAAAGATGATCTGGCGCTTTTTCTGATTGATCAGCTTCCAGTACCTGATAAAAAGACAAAGAAGCACCAGAATATAAAAAATAATGGCAAGATACGCAATGACGACAGCCGGGCTGAAGACGTACGCTCCCCCCGGAAACGGCTTGACCTCGAAGGGAATCACAACCAGACACAATACCGCGACGGCAACAGGAATGCACCACCGGTATCCTTTGATCCGGGACTCCTGATAGTTTTCCTTGACCATCGACACCACGTAAAGAAACGCCACGTAGATCAGCGCCACAAGATTGGCATAGTACAGGAAAAATACGGTCTTTAACAGAATCGGATGAACCCTATGACTCGCCTCCAGCACATACACGGTAGCTATATTGATTCCGATATAAACCGCCGTTACACCGAGCAGAACCGAAAAAAGGTTATGAAAATAGCCATGCTTTCTGTGCGCAGAATAATACAGCATCGCGATCAGAGCGATGATCCCAAGACATCCCAGCTGTAAACTGATCATTGTAAAACTCTCCCATTCATTTGGTTGATTCCTTTAACTGTATTTTATCAACTTGACGGGAGGTTTTCAATATCAAAATATCTTTCGTTATTTCCTCTCTTCCAGGTACAATCCCACTCTGCTTTCCAGGTGGTCGATGAGCATATCCTCTGGGAGCGCCCCGGAAAAATATTGTTCCAGTTCCTCTATAAGAATATCCCTCAGTTCCGGCGGGAGCATTCCATACGGCTTCGCATGATCCAACAAATCCTGCATCGTTTTCCAATCCTGTTCGGTATCTCTGGTTTCATCATTGAAAACAACATCCCCTTTCCCCTGGAATTTTTCCCCGATGGTGGCAATCTGTTTCTCCAGCACATCCCAGCGCACACTTAAATTAAAACTAATGGCATTTTTCATCTTTACCTGTCCGTCATATGACAGACAGAGATCCAGAAAGGCGTAAGCCACCAGCTTCTCCCTGTCCGAAGCGGTTTTTCGGACGGCAAGAGGCCCGTCGGTCCATATCAGGCTGCGGGCTCCCGTCTCTGTGGGGTAACCGATAAAGTGAGCTCTTTCTCCGTACATGATACGGTAGTAGGCCAGTTCCTCTGCACTACGGATATATATATCATTCAAGAGTACCTTCCCCTCCAGCATGGTCTTTCCGGGTTCAACCCTTTCTTCCTTCTCCACATATTTTTCTGCCTGTCTGAGCGCTGTACGAAACTTTTCACTGTCAAAAAAGGTCTTTCCGCTTTCCGCGTCCCAAAGAAAACTATCGTCAACGCCGTGGCTGAGAAACGTCGTAAAGAAATACGGCCCGTAACCTGCGCTGGGCACGTCGTAGATCGCTTCCAGCGCCGGCCTGTCTTCCACGCACTGTATAAAGGTATCATAATCCCAGTCTTCCAGGGACGGATCAGCGGTCATCAGTGTCCGGAGAATAAAGTCGCACACGACCCCGTACTGGACGCCATCGATCTTTCCGGCTTCCATCGTCACAGGGATCAGCTCTTCCGAAAGGCCCAGCTGCTCCATCACTTCATCCAACGGCTGCCACAGCTCTTCCTGTTCCTCAAAGCCGGTCAGACTCGTATCCACCAGAACCGGTCCTCCGCCTGCCGTCAGCTCCGTCAGAAGCGCCGTCGCATCCTCCGCGTCGTAATTATTTTTTATCCGGATATGGCAGGACGGATACTTCTTGTTAAACTCCACCACCATCGGCACATAATAGGACTCGTTGCTCTCGGACACCGCGATGGTGATCTCGCAGATTTCCCCGTTTTCTCCTTCCGACGGCTTCAGGCAGAGTTGGCGGCACCCCTCCGGATCCCCGTAAATTACGCGGATCCTTTCCGCGCCCTCTGTCTCCATGGCGTACACATCCTTTATTTCAATGCCATGGTTCGCCCACAGATACAGCGGTTTTTCCTCTTCTCCGGACAGGGCGCGCCGGTAGATCCCCTTCTGGTCCGCATAGACAAGCGTCTTTTCGTCCTGCATCGTCCAGAGATAGATTCCCTTCTCAAAACGCGCCAGCTCCTGCGCCTTTCCCGTCTCCGCGTCCAGATATCCAAACACCGTCTCCATGGACGCCTTGTCTCCCGCGGCCTTCCAGATCTCCCTCTCGTCCGTCCGGCCCGTCCAAAAGGCGACCCGGCCGTCGTATAAGGGGATCAGGCCGAGGATCTCTCCCTCCTTCGGGACATATTCCGCCAGAATCTCCCCCTCTTGTGAAAGAATATGGTACTTCCAGCCATCCGGTGTATACCATACCAGATGGACCGCGCCGGAGGCGTCCATTGCGAGACAGGATAGTCCCGCCGTCCCCTCCCCTGCGCCCTCTTCATCCAAAGGCTCCAGCGGGATTTCCCGGATTCTCCGGCCGGTTTCATCCGTCTCTGCCACAACATACC
This sequence comes from uncultured Acetatifactor sp., assembly GCA_947586055.1. Taxonomy (GTDB): domain Bacteria; phylum Bacillota; class Clostridia; order Lachnospirales; family Lachnospiraceae; genus Acetatifactor. The sequence goes on from CANPXL010000002.1 coordinate 150,292, forward strand.
GGAGACGCCCCTCGTCTTCCAGATATTCGCTCTCCAGCGTCAGGCAGTGGTCCGTACCCGCAACCGGTCCCACTTCCCGAATCAGCCCCTGCGTCTCAAACTTTACCCCGCCGTTTTCTCCTGCGGCCGTGGTATAAACAATCCCGGGACGGTCTTCCCCTGCGGCCCCGGGAAGATGCTTTTCAAAAAAACAGGCTCTGGAGGAACCCAGAAAGATCGTGCCGCCAGCCCCTTCCGAACCGTTCCCGCCTTCCTCCGCAAACAGCAGGACATCGCACTCCGCCGCATAAGGATCCATGTTATTTTCTCTTTGTTCCGCAGACGCAAGCGCGTCAATCTCGGCTCTCAGATCGCGGCCTTCTTCCGAAGGGCGCTTCTCTTTCGCTCCGCAACCGGCGGACAGCAGGGCAAGCGCCGCTGCTGTCAGAATGAAAACGGCTTTCCTTTTCATGAAATTTCCCTCTCTTTATTCTGCGGCAATGTCAAAGACTACCCGCTTTCTATTGCCAAGTCTTAAAGCCCCGCGCCCGGCCTTTTGCCGGAATGGATGCGCTCTAAAAATATTGTAACATCCGCCTGTCTGAGATCAATATTCCCCGGCCAAAAACCCATTAAGAACCGCTTAAGATTCCTTTAACGTCCCTTTAACCGTAAAAAGCACAAAAAAGCGCCGGCACAAATATTGCCGTCGCTTCTTGTCTTACTATTTTTAAAATAATATTGTAAAAAATTTTTATTTTATGTATTATCTCTTATATAAGAGAAGGAACAAAGACCATGAAGTGGGAAAAAGATATTTATGAAAATGTACGGGGCGGCATTACGGAGCTTTTGATCCTGCGTCTGCTCAGCGAACGCGATATGTACGGATATGAGATCAGAAAAGCTCTGGCCGAACGTACTTTGAAGGCGTTTGATCTGAAGGAAGCCGCTCTGTACGGGCCCTTATACAGAATGTCTTCCCGGGGCCTGATTTCCTCCCGCAGGGAGCTTGTGGGAGAGAAACGGTTTCGCGTCTATTACCATATCGAAGACGAAGGCATGCAGTACCTCGCATACGGTACGGAACAGATCCGGTTTGTTTTTTCCGGCATTCGGAATCTGATGGACTGGAAAGAAGAGTAATTGCGGATATTCGCGCGTTTCCGGCAGGATCCTTTATTTCCTCTCATCCAAATACAGTTGCGCACGATTCTGGATCTTGTCGATCACATCCTCCAGCTTTACATCTCCCTCTCCCTCAAGATAGCCGTCCGCTTCCTCATATATAATATTCAGGATTGCCGATGCCCGCACGGACATATACTGCGCGTCCTCTAAAATTTCCACCGTTATCCGTCTGGTCTCGTCGTCCAGGAGCGGCATGGGAAACTGGGGGTCCGGAAGCACCTGCCGCATTTCGCTTAACTCCCGCTGATACTGATAGCTTGACTCCCAAAACTCCTTGTTCACCGGCTCTCCGCCCACTAAATTCTGGCCTTTTTGGCACAGGGTATAAGACAGAAAAGCATAAGCCCCCTCCAGATGCTCCGTATTCGCATTGATCATCAGCATATCCGCGTTTTTGGCAATCTGATAGTGAATACCATCGTCAAAGTAAAATCCGATAGGTACACTCCCTGGACAGGTCTGCTGTATACTCTCAAGAGGCGGCCATGGCGTACCTACATAATAATCCTGCACCACAGGGTCGTACCCCTTTTTCCCGTCTTCCCGATAGCGTCTTGCGACCTCGAGCAGCTTGGAAAAAAGCGGCCCCGTGAAATCACAGGTATTTTCTTCCCAATCGACCATTCCCCAGAGATCCTCCGACCCCTCCAGAAGATGCTCCAGGATGTATTGTCCCCGCAACGACGGCCCGATAAACGATCCGTGTCCCGGATACTCTAACAAAAGATCCGCCAGGGCTTCCACATCCTCCGGCGGTTCCCTGTCTCCAAGAACCGCGGGATCCAGAGCGTATCCATCAACGCTAAAACAGTAACTGATCCCGTAGATCCGATCCCCGGAGACGGCAGAAGCGTAGGCGGGAAAGTAAGTCTGCGGCGTCACGCCGCTTTGTTCCAGATAGGGAGCAAGGTTCACCAGTATACCGCTGTCCATGATCTCCTGCGTCACTGGAAATACCCCGTTTGTCATAATATCCGGCCCGCCCCCGGCGCCAATCTCCACAGACAGACGATCCCACATCGTCTCCAACTCCGCCCCGGCGCCGCATGTCTCCAGTTCTATCCAGTATTTTTCGTTTTCCCTGTTGAACTGATTCACCAGAAGGGTCAGCGGCGATAACCCTGCCCCTCCGGTCATGTCAAGCGCCACGAGGGTAACTACAACTTTTCCCTCTTTCACCTCCTCCAAGGGCGTTTCCCATGAAGTGCCATAGCCATATTCTAAGTCGAACTCTCCGTCGTCCGCATGGTAAAAGATCTCAATATCCTCCGTCTCCTGCGTTTCCCCCCGGGAGCCGCAGCCGGACGTAAACAGCAAAACGGCACAGGCCAGCGGGATCAGTTTCTGCATCTTGTTTTTTCTCTTTGCCTTTTTTACAACCATACTGGTCTCCTTCTTTCTTGCCTGTCTTTAGAAAATATCTCCTGTTTTCAGCCGGATTCGTCAGAATGAATCCTGATTCTTATTTTACCCCCCCGTAACAGCCTGTCAAGCTGCATTCCCCTTTTCCGGCAGAATCCTTCTTTATTTCCTCTCATCCAAATACAGCTGCGCGCGGTTCTGGATCTTGTCGACCACATCCTCCAGATTTACGTCTCTCTCTCCCTCAAGATAACCGTCCGCTTCCTCATATATGATATTCAGGATTGCCTCCGCCCGTCTCGACACGTACCGCGCATCCTCAAAGGCCGCCAGAGTTTCCTGCCTGCCTTCTTCAGTTACAGACGGCAGTACAGGGTTATCCGGATCCTGTTCCCGCAGATCCAGATAATACTGATACTCCGACTCCCACACTTCCTTGTTTACCGGAGTTCCGCCGGCAAGATTCTGGCCTTTTTTACTCAGGGCATAAGAGATAAAAGCGAATGCCCCTTCCAGATGTTCCGTGTTCGCGTTGATCATCAGCATACTCCCGCCCTGACTGTATTGATAGTGGGCGCCGTCGTCAAAATAAAAACCGATGGGAACACTCCCCGGACAGAAAAGCGCCATACTGTCGGTCGGCGTCATCGTCATCATAACCGCGTAATTATGCACCACAGGCGCATACCCTTTTTTCCCGTCCCCCCGGTACCGCCTTGCTATCTCAAGGAATCTGGAGAAAAGCGGCCCTGTAAAATCGCAGGTCTTCTTTTCCCAATCGATCATCCCCCAGAGGTCCTCCGAGCCTTCCAGAAAGTATGCCAGAATATACCTGCCCTGTACCTGCTCTCCCAGAAAAGACCCTTTTCCGGTATATTCCCACAGCAGATCCGCAAAAGCCTCCACATTCTCCGGCGGCTCCCGATCTCCCAGTACTTCTTCATCCACACTGTAACCGCTGACGGCAAAGCTATTGCTGATCCCATAAATCCGATCCCCCGAGACAGCGCCCGCGTACGCGGGAAAGTATTTCTCAGGCGTTACATCGCTCTGCTCCAGATAGGGGGCAAGATCCACGAGAGCGCCGCTGTCCATGATCTCCCAACTTACAGGGAACACTTCATCCGTCATGATATCCGGTCCTTTCCCGGCTCCCACTTCCACGGACAGCCGATCCCTCATCGTCGCCAGTTCCTCCCCGTAACCGCATGTCCTCAGCTCTATCTGATATTTTTCGTTCTCTCTGTTGAACTGCGTTACCAGCATGGTAAGATAGGATGTTTCGTTTCCCTTTGCGCCGTCCACAGCCGCCAGCGTAATTACTGTTTTTTCACTTTCCTTTGCAGAATCCGCCCCTTCGTCCGAGGCATCCTCCCATTCCAGAACAACATCCCGGTCGAACTCTCCGTCGTCCGCATGGTAAAAGATCTCGATATCCTCTGTTTCCTGCGATGTCCCCCGGGAGCCGCAGCCACAGAAAAGAAGCAGAATGGAAACCAGAAGCATCCCTGTCTTCCATGTCATGTTTTTTTGATTTTTTTTCGATTTCTTTCCTTTTACCATCTGAATCTCCTTCTCGCAATACAGAACCATCTTTACAGAAACGTCCGGGAATCCCTCTCGGGCAATACAGCCTTGTGGATCCCGGAACGCTTCCTAACAATCTAATGGTATTATACCATTTTATAAAAATTAATGCAAATAGTAGCCGCAGACACAATAAACGGTACCCGGCTTCTGCTTGTGGGGTTCAGAATAAGACTCCTTTTTTGCAGGCAGAAGTACCTGCTTGCAATCTTCACACATATAAGTATTTTCATATGTCACTTGATGAGTCGAAGGATTAGCATTACTATACCCCAAGAAGACAGAAGAAATAACCCTTTGATTTTTGTGTTCACATCCATTCACGCTTTCCGTCGCTGCCGATGCCGGAAAGGCAAATGCCGTCGTACACAGTACCGACAGGGATAACAGTGCTGCCATAATTGTTTTTTTGACGCTCTTTTTCTTCATAACGATCCTCCTATCGTCTTTAAATTTTTGTTATCGTCATAAAACGATGTAAAACACTTTATGTATTAATTGAGCTCACTAATACCACATTCTTTATAATGACCCTGCATTTATAGTATCATTTCCTTATATTACTGTCAATATACTATTTTCAAAATAGTATTGTAAAAAATCTCTTTTTCCTATATTATTTAGTATATTATTTTAACAATCAAGGAATAAAAAAGAAATTACAAAAGAGCTTTTATCTCTACACGGTAGGTGTTCTGTTTTTTCCGGCAGCAGACACTATTGGAGCAGAAAAAAGGAGAAATAGCAGTATGAAGGGGAAAAAAATAATTCACCGTTATCTGAAAGAAATTGACGATCAGCTTACCTGTCCGAGACATTTGAAAACTGTTTTGCGAAAAGAATTAAAAGAAGATATCAATCTCTTTCAATCTCCGGATCAGGTGTTGACAATGGAAATGCTTTATGAAAGATTCGGCGCGCCGGAAGAGATCGCCAACAGCTTTTTTGACCGAAAAGATTATGAAGAACTTCTACACAAAGCAAAAATAAGGGGAATCCGCTGGAAAATAGTCAGCACTTTGACTATAGTTATACTGCTGTCTGTAATCGCATATATGGCCTCCGTCATACGAAGAGCATCTATAACAATTACCGTTTCACCCCCTTATGACACATATAAGTCAAATACCGAAATTCCAGAGGAAAATAAAAATGAAAAAAATTAGAACCGTTCTTATACTACCCCTTCTTTTATTAATAATACTAATGAACACTTTGCATGTCCACGCCGCTGAGACAATATCCTCGAGCGTACAGACAAAATCGGAGTCAACTATTGTTTTTTTTGACGACGGAAGCAAACTTGTTATCTCCCCCGTTTATGAACCGGAAAGAGAGATGTCCATAAAAGGAGCAACAACGACAATTACGAAATCCCGCGATATTTGCTGTGAAGATCCCAACGGCAATCTGGAATGGAAATATACGCTCACCGCAGTTTTCTCTTATGATTACGGTATTTCCTCCACATGTATAGACGCAAGCTTCACACAGACCATCTATAGCGATCAATGGATTTTTTCCGACGGATCCGCCACAAAATCCGGAAATACCGCATACGGAAAGGGATATTATACCAAAAAAGATTGGTTTGTTGAAGTAAATAATGTTGATATAGACGTCAGTCTCACCTGCAACAGTTACGGCAACGTCAAGTGATTCCAAGTTTTTCCCTTACCACAGAACCAGATAAATCAGGGTCAGCGTCAGGCCGATGCAGAATAAAAGCAGGCCAAAAGAAAGACTCCTCTGGATCACAAGGCCGCTCTCCCTCAGTTCCTCCCCTTTCATGGCTGCAAGATGCACATAATCTTTGTGGACGGGGTTCTTTCTGCGCCAGGTCAAGTTCCCTATGGCCTGGAATGCGTTGCATATTCTCCCCAGCAGAACCGTAAACACATTCCCCTCCGGCCTCTCGTACGGCAGAGGACTGTTGCGGTATATGCTCTTACGAAGAAGCACCACCAGCGTATCCAGAAGACTGTCCAGAACCCTGCACGCCACGCCGAAAACCGCCGGAAAAACCGAAAGCAGCAGAGGCCGGTACAACAGATTTTCCAGATCCAGCCACTTCGGCCACAGATTGACGTAAACCTTTCTGCCCGTCACGCTGTCCCGCTTCATAAGGAGTCCGCGGATGACAAGCGAATATACAAGTCCTCCGATGACAACGGAGATCAATGCGCCACGAAGATTCGTCAGGCTGAAATACGCCACGCTCTCTCCCGTCTCGTTCAGTCCCATAAAGCCCTGGGACAGCTCCGCCACAGGATCCATGGTCCTGCCGGGCGCAATTCCCCAGAAGAACAAAACAAGCGCGCTTCCCCCCAGAGCGATTCCCGTGAGGGGATTCCGGAAGGAACGCATCCTGTCGTATTCCGCCTGTTTCTTCTCATCTTCATTTTTTTCCAGAAATACCGCGGCAAAAAGCTTCGTCATGTAGGCCACGGTAAGCCCCCCGGAAAACAAAAACAGCGCTTCCACCGCTCCCATCCAGGCTCCGCCGCCGTATTCCACAATGCTTTCATGCAGCAGCGTCTTGCTCACATACCCCCCGAACAGCGGGATGCCCCCGATGGCAAGAGCGCCGGTCAGAAAAGAAACCGCCAGAAACGGCTTCCTTCGCCCGAACCCCCTGATTTCGTTCAGATCCAGCGCGTGGGTATTGATATATACGACGCCCGCCGCCAGAAACAGCACCAGCTTGATCAGGGAATGGTTCACCATGTGCAGCATGGCGCCGTGTACCGCCAGCGCGTTTTCCTCCCCGGAAAGCCCCTGCATTCCGATCCCGACGAGGATAAATCCGATCTGGGACATAGAGGAACAGGCGAGGGTCCGCTTCAAGTCTACGGAAAAGACCGCCAGCACAGCGCCGCCCAGCATGGTTATCACGCCCAGAACAAGAATCACCCTTCCCCATGCCCCGTCGTGAAGGAACAGCCCGCAGCTTAAGAGCAGCGTTCCGTAGATTCCCGTCTTTGTCAGGATGCCGGAAAGAAGCGCCGACGCAGGCGCAGGCGCAACGGGATGAGCCTTGGGAAGCCAGATGTGAAGGGGAAAGGCGCCCGCTTTTGCCCCGAAGCCCACCAGCATACAGCCGCCCGCAGTGTACAAAAGCCCTCTGCTTTCGCATGCCGCCGCGGCCTGAGACAATTCTGAGATTTCCAGCGTCCCGAGAATACGGTTCAGCAGAAGGATCCCCATCAGCATCACAAGTCCGCCGATCACCGCCACCCCAAGATAAGTTTCCGCCGCCCGGAGGGAGGGAGCGTTTTCCTCCTGCGCCACCCAGACGTAGGAGGTAAAGGACATGATCTCAAAAAACAGGAACGTCGTATACAGATCCGATGAGAAAAAGACTCCCATCACCGCTCCGAGCGTCACCAGCAAAAACAGGTAATAACGATTCCTGTTTTTATGGCGTTCCATATATTCTCTGGAGAGAAACGCAGACATCATCCACATAAAGGAAGCCACGCAGCCATAGACCGCCCGGAATCCGTCCAGTGTAAATCCCAGCGACATTCCGCAGACGTCCGGAAGGACGAACGTCCACTCCCGTTTCACGCCCGCAGGACCGACGGCCGTAAGCGCCAGCCACAGCATCAGCGCGAATTCCAGCGCCGCGGCCGTAAGCGCCACAGCGTCTCTGGCCGTCTCCTGCCTTTCTTCCGTCCCGCCGTTTCTTCTCAGACAAAACGCGCCCGTGATATAACTGAGGATCCCCGCCGCAAAGGGGAAAAACACCAAAACCGCCAAAACCGTTTCCATTCTCACAGGATTCCTCCCATTCCGCCGCAGAAGCGGCTCTTTCTATCCGTCGCAGGCCCTGTTCAAAACGCCGCCGCGATCTTCTCCAGCAACCCGATCACAGGCTGCGCATGCAGGCCAAAGCAGAAAATACCCACAACAAAGATCCCAAGAGGGACCAGCATCATCCAGTTTGGATCCTGTACATCCCGGATCGTCTCATAGTCAAAATCCTTCCCCGGAAAAAAGGCTCTGACTACAATGGTAAGCATGTAAACCGCAGTCAGAAGCGCGGAGATCAGAAGCGCCGCGACTCCCAGAATCCCAAGGACCGTACCGCTCTCCACCGCCGCCCGGGCCAGATACCATTTGCTCACGAACCCGCACAATCCCGGTACGCCCATCAAAGCCAGCGCCGACACGGTAAAGATAAAAAACACTTTCGGCATCTTCCGCCCGAACCCGTCCAGCTCGTAAATATAATTTCTTCCTGTTTTATAGATGACCGCTCCCGCACAGAAAAAGGAGCAGATCTTCATGAAGGAATGAAAGATGAGATGCGCCATCGCCCCCACCAGCCCAAAGGGCGACATTAACGTCACGCCAAGGAGGATATAAGACAGGTTGCTGACCGTGGACCATGCCAGCCGCCGTTTGAGATGGGTCTCCTTCAGCGCCCGGCTGCATCCGTACACAATGGTGATGATGACCAGCGTCATCACAACGCCCTGCGCCCATGTCCCCTTTACCGCTTTCGGCCCGAAGCTGTAGTAGGTCACCCGCATGGCGGCGAACGCGCCTGTATTCACCACCGCCACCGCATGAAGCAGCGCCGTGACGGGAGTGGGCGCCACGCCCGCTTTCGGCAGCCAGGAGGAAAACGGCCACAGAGCCGTCTTCACGCTGAAACCGCAGAAACAGATCACATAGATAAACAGCGTAAGATCGGAGCGGCTCCCCAGCGTCTCGGGATTCAGAACACCCCCCGGCACAAAGGAAGACGTGGTTCCATAAGTCAGGATAAAGATCATGCCGATAAAGGCGAACGCCGCGCCGCCCAGCATATAATACAGGTATGTCCGGCTGGCAAGGATGGCCTCCCGGGTTCTGGTATGCATGACAAGGGGCAGCGTCACAAGACTGAGCATCTCAAAAAAGAAATACATGGTAAGGATGTTTTCCGCCAGCGCAATTCCCAGCGTCACGCCGTATGTGACCACGTAAAACAGGAAAAAGGATTTTTCGTTTCCCTTTTCATGCTTCATGTATTCAAAGGAATACAGCATGGCCAACGGCCACAGAAAAGCCACCAGCCCCGCATAGATGCTTCCCGGCCCGTCCAGACGGAACGTTACGCTTAAATTTCCCGTAAACCGGAACACCGTAAGCGCTTCCCGGGGCTGATCCAGAAGCATCCAGAGCACCAGCAGGGAAGTAAGGGTCACGCAGATCTCAAGATAGATCAGCATGGAGCGCCTTTTCCGGAACGGAATCATACACAGCGAGATTCCCGTCAGGATCGGCAGTATTACAACAATCAGCATTATCCATTTACTCATGTCACATCATTCCTTCTTCTCTCTAACGGATGATCTTTCCGATGAACGACTCCAGCGGTCCCGGCGCTATTCCCAGAATCAGGGTAAGCGCCGCCAGTATCAAAAGGGGAACCAGCATACAAGGCGAAGGCTCCTCCCGCTTAAGATCCATGCCTTCCGTCTCCCCGCCGGGAAAGAATCCCTTCATCGCAACGGGCAGCAGATATCCCGCCGTCATCAGCGCGCTCAGCAGAAGCACAACCGGACCAAGCCAGGAAAAGATCCCGATCTCGCCTGCGGAAATCGTCCCCTCTCCCGCGCCCAGAGCGCCGAAGACGCCGCCCTGCGCCAGCGCCCCTTCCGCCAGACGCCATTTGCTTACAAAACCCACGGTGGGCGGGATCCCAATCAATCCCAGAGAAAAGATGGTGTAGCACCACATCGTCACAGGCATTTTCTTTCCCATGCCCGTCAGCTGCTCCACCCTTGTATAGCCGAACCGGTACAGGAATATGCCCGCCACAAGGAACAGTCCGCTCTTCATCACCGCGTGCCCCGCCACATGCAGGAACGCGCCCTGCACCCCCTGATCCGACAACAGGGAAAGTCCGAACAGAATATAGGAAACCTGGCTCACGGTAGAGTAGGCCAGACGTTTTTTAAACACCTTCTCCCGGTAGGCCAGAAGAGAGCCCATAAACACCGTGAGCAGCGTCAGCGTCATCCACGCGTACTGCACCCACGTTCCCCGTAAAAATTCCGGGCCCACGATCTCATACACCACGCGGAACACGGCCAGAACGCCGGATTTTACGATAATGGCGGAGAGCACCGCCGACGCCGGGGAAGGCGCGACGGGATGGGCCGCCGGCAGCCATGCGTGAAGGGGAAACATTCCCGCCTTTGCCCCGAAGCCGATCAGCATGACAAACACCGCGATCAGAAGGATGCTCTCGTGCCCCGCCGCGCTGCGTAACGTCCCTCCGGCCGTAAAGGTCAGGGAATCCGCGTACCGGTTCAGGATAAAGATGCCGAACAGGCCGCAGTAAGCGCCGCACATAGAATAAAACAGATATTTTAACGCCGCCATGATCGCCTCTCTGGTCCCGTTGTGCAGAACAAGAGGAAACGACACAAGTGTCATAAGTTCGTAACACAGGTACATGGTCACAAGATTGCCGGAAAAGTCAAGTCCCACCAGCACGCCGTACAGCAGCAGATAAAAACCGTAATACCGCTTTTCACCGCCCTCATGGCGCATATAGACAAGGGAATAGACGCCTGTCAGAAGCCAGATTACGCTGACTACGGTCACAAAGAATCTGCCGGTGCCGTCTATCCGGAAATATACGGGAATCTTCTCCACCAGAGGAAACAGGGTCAGGCTCCTTTCCCCTGTCCAGGCAAGGTACAGGGCCGCGAACACAGAAAACGACAATACTGTCATCACAGCCGCGGACAGCCCTCTTCCGCTGCCGGCGTCCTTTTTTCCTCTCCGATGATCCGCAAAAGAGCCGGACAGCAGGATCAGTCCCGCCGCTATCGGCACAAGTATGGGAATCAGCAGTTTTATATCCATTTCCTTCACTCCTTTTTAAAAGGAACTTATCATCCAAACATTTCCAGTCCGCTTCGGATCAGCCTGATAATGGGCTCGGAATTTAACCCAAGGATCAGATTCAGGGCAATAAAGCAGACAAGCGCCGCCGATTTCCTTCTGTTTTCCTTCGCCGCGATGACCCTTCCCTCCGCCATCTCTTCTTTCCCGGAGGGCGGCGTGTAGATTCGGATCACGGTCTTCATAAAGTAAATGGCGTTCAGGATCGTGCTGACGGCAAGGGCGATCAGCGTGGGCAGCATCTTGAAATTATGCCCGATGGCAGCCTGGGAAAAGAGCAGCTTTGAAATAAATCCGGAAAAGACAGGCATACCCACCATAGCCAGGCTTCCCACGGTGAAAGCCGCCCCCGCCAGCTTGTTCCGATAACCCGCGCCGGTTAAGTCCGGATAGCGGCAGCTTTCTCCGGAAGCGTCCGTCAGCCCCGAAGCCGCCACAAACAACAGCGACTTGCTGGCCGAATGGGACACGACATGGTAAATGCTGGCAATGACGCCTTCCGCGGTGCCCAGTCCAAAGCCCATATAGATATAACCGATCTGGGCCACGGAGGAAAAAGCGATCATGCGCCGGATATTGTCCTCCCGGATAGCGCTCAGGGAACCCATGATCATGCCGAAAATGCCGAACACGAACAGCACATTGATGACCTTGCTCTCCCTTACGATATCAAAGCCGATCACCCGGTAAAAAATCTTCAGCAGCAGGAAAATATACCCCTTCGACACCAGCGAGGACAAAATCGCCGAAGATGACAGGGTGGAATATCCGTATGCGTCCGGCAGCCATGTGTGAAAGGGATACAGGGCGCTCTTGATGGCCAGTCCCACCGACATCAGCCCCAGAGACACGATCAGAGGAATATGATAGTTCCCCGAGGCCGCCAGAAGCTGTACCTGTTCTTTGATATTGCTCATCAGCAGATGGCCCGTCAGATCATACAGAAAACAGATGCCCAAAAGCAGCAGGCCGGAGCCCAGAAGGCTCATGATCATGTACCGTATGGAGGCCTCCAGGGTTCTGCCGTTCTGACGGATCATAATGAGACCGCAGGCGGAGATGGTGTTGATCTCCACGAACACATAAGCCGTGAACAGGTCGTTCGTATAGACCAGCGCCAGCAGCGAAGACAGCAGCAGGTCAATCATAATGTAATAGAGATGCTGCTTTCCCGTCTCAAGCTCTTTCTCCCGCTCCCTGCTGCCGCCCAGCATGCACAGCAGCATAATCACACAGAAAAACAGAGCCATAAACGCTTCCAGCACGCCGACCCGGATCTCATTTCCCCAGGGGGCGGGGAATTTTCCCATCACATATACGTACGGTCTGCCCAGCGCGATCGTCTGGATCAGCACAAAAAACTGAAGCACAATCTCCGTCAGGATCAGGGCCAGATTTACTCTCCCCGCCCCCTTCGCCTTCAGCGCCGACGAGACGATACCCGCGAACAGGCAGAGAAGAATGGAGACGGCGGGAAAATTGAGGATAAGTTCCATTTACTGTCCCCCCTTTTTGATCAGGGTGGAGATCTCGTCCAGATTCAGGGTATGATATCTTCCGTAAAGCCGGATCGTGATGGCAAGCATCAGCGCCGTCACCGACACGGAAACCACGATCCCCGTCAGAACCAGACCGCTTGGGATCGGGTTAATGTACGCTTCCACCTGCTGAACGCCGTCCGTCACAATGGGCGCCACCCGGCCCCGGATATATCCCTTTTCCGCCAGAAACAGATACACCGCCGTGTCCATGATATTTAAGCCGATGATCTTCTTGATCAGATTGTTCTGCAGCAGCAGATTGCCGAATCCGATGCCGAACAGGATCATCGCCACCGCTTCCCCGTAGTTTGTCAGCAAATGCGCTCCCATTTCAGATTCCTCCTCTTCTGAACAGCGCGTAAAACGCATACATGGTACACGCCACTTCGATTCCCACGCAGATGTTGATGGGAAGGATGATGCCGCTGCTCAAAATATGTCCCGGAATGCCAAGCGGAATATGGTTTTCCATGCCGTTTGCCCCGGTAATATAGAAATAGGTTCCGATCAGCCCGTACATCAGCAGGGACGTGACCTTTGCCACGGTGTAAACCTTCTCGTTAAAGAACCGCTGGGTCTTTCGGAACCCGAACGCGCTCAGATAGAGGATCAGCCCCGCGCCGATGATCGCCCCGCCGGAAAAACCGCCGCCCGGAGACAGATGCCCGTTCAGAATCACATAGATCCCGAAAATAAAAATCACAGGGCACAGGATAAACGCCACGGTCTGCAGGATCGTATCGTTTTTCGGCTCGTAGCGCCTGTCGTTGGTGCTCTCCTGCCGTTTCAGCGCCGCCTCGTCCACCATCAGAAGCACCATCACGCAGCATGCGGCGATGAACAGCACGTTCGTCTCCCCGAAGGTATCGAAGGCCCTGTAGGTAAGGATCATGCCCGTTACGATGTTCACGGCCCCGGTCTCCTGCAGGCCGTTTTCGATATACCGCGCGGAGACCTCGTTGTTCACCGGCCTGTCCGGCTCTCCTACCGTCGGCAGCCACGATACGGCTTCCAGCAGCATCACCACAAGAAAAATACAGAACAGCGCGGACATGATCTTATAAAACCGTTTAAAGAAACGGATCAGCCTGTTATGCTCCAGATCGTAGACCCGCTCCGCGATACGCTCCCTGTCCCCGGCTCTCCGCGCCGCCGCTTCCTCCGTCTCCTGAAAGGGCTTCTGGGGCTTCATCTCCACCGTGTCAAGAAAGGGATCCTTCGTGCCGTCCAGCCATCTCTTAAATTTAAAGGAAAATGTCTTCTCATACTGTTCCTGAGGAACTTTTCTGCTCATATTTCCTCTCATTCCGCCGCCTGCAACGGCCGCCGTTTTTTATTTTTCTTTCCCGTCCGTTTCCTTTTGGTCCTTCTGGTCGTTTTCTTTTATGATGGCGTGAATCTTCTTTAACGTCACCACAAACAGCACCGTCGTCACGCCCGCTCCCACCGCGGCCTCCGTGATGGCAAGATCCGGAGACTCCAGAATGATCCAGATCACGGACATGACCAGACTGTAGGACATAAAGATCAGAATCGTGTTAAGCAGGCTCTTCGACAGACTGGCCGCAACGGCGCAGACTACAAGAAACCCCAGAAGAATACAGGTAAATACCGTCATATTTCCTCTTTTCCGCCGCCTTTCGGCTGCTCGTCCAGATTTTTCCTGCCGTAATGTTCCTCCTGATCCTCGTTGGTCGTAACCTCGAACCTCGCGATCAGATGAGAAGAGACCGGCGAGGAAAACCAGAGAAACACGATCACAAGAAACAGCTTCAGGGATGTAAAATTCAGACCGTTCATCACGATGAGGCCCAGCAGGCAGAACCCGATCCCCAGCGTGTCTCCCATCGCCGCCGCGTGCATGCGGTTCAGCACATACCGAAACCGGAACACGCCTATCATCTCAATGAAAAAAATGGAAACGCCGGCCAGCAGAAGCCCTGCCCCCAGCAAAAACCGGATCCACTCAAATACTTCCATCCGCGCCTTCCTCCTGCATGTCCGACGGCTCATCCTCTTCCTCCAAGGCCGCCTCCTTCTGCTTCCGCTCCAAATACACGCCCATATAAACCTTGGTGAGCACAATCACGGCAAGAAAACTGATCATGGCATAGATCAGACAGATATCCGCCAGATAGCCCTCCCCCAGCATCAAAGTCAAAACGGCGATCATGACGATCACCATGGTTCCCATCATGTTTACGGCTACGATCCGGTCGGCGATCTTCGGGCCGATCACGGCCCGGATCAGGCACAGCACAACAAGCAGCGCCATCACGATCAGCACAGCCGTAAACAAAATTCCGTAAGCTTTGTCCAAACTTTCCATCCCTTTTCCCATTTTCACAGGCTCCGCAGCGGGCGGCCGCAGCGGCTACTCCTCCAGTTTTCTGATATCCTCCACAAAAACGCTGTCGTTCATTCCTTCCGCCAGACTCTCGTCCAGACAGTGCACCGTATACCGGTCGTTTTCCAGAGAGACCGTGATAGTGCCGGGCGTCAGGGTGATGGCGTTTGCCAGAAACGCCTTTCCCACGGTGGTCTTTAAGTCCGAGTGGAAAACTGCCAGAACGGGCTGCACTTCCTCCCGCTGAGTCAGGATCATACGAATCACGCCGAAATTCGCCTTTACGATCTCCTTCACCAGCACGGCCGCATACCGCAGAAAAAACGGAAATTTTTTGTAAAACAGAATCTCCTTTTTTACGGAAAATCCCATAAATCTGCAGGTAAAGGCAAACAGCGCCGCCGATATGACAGCGCCGAAAACGCAGATCTCCGGCGTGATTGTTCCGTTAAAAACCACCCATAACAGGAAGTATAGGACCAACATATTGTCTCACCTCCGTACCACCCCACATTTTACCACATTCAAAATTTATTTCAAAGACAAAATGCACAAAAAAAGCGGCCTGTTTTTGGCTATTATTACCAAAAACTGCCGCTTTGCAGCTTCAACCGGTTATATCACGTCGATCCGTTCAAAGTACTTGATCAGAATGTCCGCACAGTTTTCCGCACCCAGCCTGCTGGTATCCAGGATCATGTGGTAGTTGTTCACGTCCCCCCACACTTTCCCGGTGTGTTCCAGATTGAACTGCGCCCGCTGTTTATCGTTCTTTTCCAAAAGAGTTCTGGCGCTTTCGTAGTCCAGATCTTCCTTTTGCATGATTCGACGGATCCGGTCCTCCTTGTCGGCGCAGACATAGACGTTGAATACGTTCGGCTGATCCTTCAGGATTTCGGAAGCGCAGCGCCCCAGGATGATACAGGGCTTTGACGCAAGCTCCCGGATGAATTCCGCTTCCTTGGAAAAGTCGTCGTCGTTGATCTCGTTTTCAATATAAGCCTTGTCATATACGGGTATCCCCAGCTTCTGCGACAGTTCCTCCGCAATCATGCTGGCGCCGGTGCCGTACCGGCGGCTCATGGTAATCACAAGATTCATATGGCTCCTCCCTTGAATAAGGACATTCTACCACATTAACCATCCGATGACAAGGCGGCAATTTTTTGTAAGTTTCCCTGAAAAAATCCGTCCTCCAAAGCGGAGTCTGCAGCGCCTCTATCGTTTGTTTACCATTTCGTTACATATTTCTGTAACCTGCTCTGCGGTTTCTCCGGTATTGTATATGCCAACTTACCACTCTCCAATAATGGCTTAATATAAGTTCTTGTCATATAGGTTAAATTTTTATAACCTATATGTTCGGAAATCTCTTTCTTGGTTCTTGCTGTTTTACAAAATTCAAGTATCTTTTCTACAACTGCACCACTTCCGACTTGGTCACTGACTTGATCACTGACTTGGTCACTGACTTGGTCACTAGCCTTTGGACCCGATTTCATTGTAGCTGTTTCATTCAGCGGAATCACTGTTTTAAAAACATCACCTTCCACAAACTGCGGAATGCCGCCGGAATACAACCTGGTAAATTTATAAGTATTCCGCATACCAGAACCCAACTCATCGGCAAGACCGATTTCCCTAAATACCTTAGAGATTGCAGGATTTTTAGGAAATGGCTCAAATGTATTCAAATTTAAATTCCCATATCCATGCGTTTTGTT
>CANPXL010000003.1 GCA_947586055.1 uncultured Acetatifactor sp.
CCATTATACAGGAGTGAGTGCCAGACTTAAATCTGGTATGGGTATATGAACTGGAATTTACTTTGGCATTCTAGGCATGTAAAAATGCGCTGATATTTTTCATTGCAACGGTCTTCGTTTTCCTATATAATATCTTCTGTACGGTGTATTCTGAAAAGATAAAATGCCAGAGGAGGATTTCGATATGATCACATTACAACAGGGCGGCGCTTACCTGATAAACGGGACAAAAATTGTGCCCGACGGCCCGGAGGCGGCCGCGGCGGTCAGATCAGAGACGGGGAAGGAGATCACCCGGGAAGAGGCGGCTGAAAACACCATCGCCTACGGTATTCTGAAGAGCCATAACACTTCCGGCAATATGAAGAAGCTGAAGATCCGTTTCGACAAGCTGACCAGCCATGACATTACCTTTGTGGGGATTATTCAGACCGCAAGGGCGTCGGGACTGCAGAAGTTCCCCATGCCCTATGTGCTCACAAACTGCCACAATTCCCTTTGCGCGGTGGGCGGCACCATCAACGAGGATGACCATATGTTCGGCCTGACCTGCGCAAAGAAGTACGGCGGCGTCTATGTTCCCCCTCATCAGGCGGTGATCCATCAGTTCGCAAGGGAGATGCTGGCCGGAGGCGGCAGAATGATCCTGGGCTCCGATTCCCATACCCGGTACGGCGCGCTGGGAACCATGGCCATGGGAGAGGGCGGCCCGGAGCTGGTGAAACAGTTACTGAATCAGACTTACGACATCAACATGCCCGGCGTGGTAGGCGTGTATCTGACGGGCGCTCCCGTAAAGGGCGTGGGCCCTCAGGATGTGGCGCTTGCCATCATCGGCGCCGTTTTCCAGAACGGATATGTAAAGAACAAGGTCATGGAGTTCGTAGGCCCCGGCGTGGCGTCCTTGAGCGCGGATTTCCGGATCGGCGTGGACGTGATGACCACGGAGACGACCTGCCTGTCCTCCATCTGGAAAACGGATGAAAAGATCGAGGAATTTTATGAGATCCACGGCAGAAAAGAAGAGTATAAGGAATTAGCCCCCGGGGACGTGACATACTATGACGGAATGATCGAGGTGGATCTGTCCAGGGTGCGGCCCATGATCGCAATGCCGTTCCACCCCAGCAACACTTATACCATCGACGAGCTGAACGCAAACCTGATGGATATTCTGGATGAGACGGAAAAGCGCGCGCAGGTCAGTCTGGACGGGGCGGTAGAGTTCCATTTAAAGGACAAGGTAAAGGACGGAAAATTCCTGGTGGATCAGGGAATCATCGCGGGCTGTGCGGGGGGCGGCTTTGAAAATATCTGCGCCGCCGCCGACATCCTGAAGGGAAGATACATCGGCTCCGATGGATTTACCTTAAGCGTCTATCCCGCTTCCATGCCCATCTACATGGAACTGATCCGGAACGGCTGCGCCGCTTCGATCCTGGAGACAGGCGCCGTGATCAAGACGGCGTTCTGCGGGCCCTGCTTCGGCGCGGGGGACACGCCGGCAAACAATGCGTTCAGTATCCGCCATTCCACAAGAAATTTCCCTAACCGGGAGGGAAGCAAGCTTCAAAATGGTCAGATCTCGTCCGTGGCGCTGATGGACGCAAGGTCCATTGCCGCAACCGCGGCCAACAGAGGCGTATTGACGCCTGCCACCGACTTCGACGGCGAGATCGGGAAATACAGGTATCACTTTGACAGCAACATTTACGCAAACCGGGTGTTCGATTCTCACGGCGTGGCGGACCCGAATGTGGAGATCCAGTTCGGCCCCAACATCAAGGACTGGCCGGCTATGGGCGAACTGCCGGAAAATCTGGTGCTGCAGGTGGTCAGCGAGATCCATGATCCCGTCACCACCACCGACGAGCTGATCCCCTCCGGAGAGACCTCTTCCTACCGCTCCAATCCTCTCGGACTGGCGGAGTTTACTTTAAGCCGCAAGGATCCGAATTATGTGGCGAGGGCAAAGGAGATTCAGAAGGCGGAGAAAGAGCGCATGAACGGCGGGCATCCCTGTCAGGCGCTGCCCGTGTTAAAGGAGATTATGGGCACGGTCAAGGCGCAGTATCCGGAAGTCAATCACACCAATACCGGTTTCGGCTCCACCATCTTTGCGGTGAAGCCGGGAGACGGCTCCGCCAGAGAGCAGGCGGCATCCTGTCAGAAGGTGCTGGGGGGATGGGCGAACATCGCCAATGAGTACGCCACCAAGCGCTACCGCTCCAACCTGATCAACTGGGGTATGCTGCCCCTCCTGATAAAGGAGGGTGAGCTTCCCTTTGCCAATCTGGATTATCTCTTTGTCCCGGGCATTAAAAAAGCCGTGCAGGAGAAAGCGGAGACGATCACCGCGTATAGAGTGGGAAAAGACGGGATGACCGGTTTTGAACTGCGGCTGGGCGAACTGACCGACGAGGAGAGACAGATTATCCTGAAAGGGTGTCTCATCAACTATAATCGTGTGAGTTGAACGCGCCGGGGACTGACGGAAGGAAAAAGGTATGGAATTAAAGAAAAGCGTATCGAACCCCATGCTGGTGGGCAGTATGGAGCTGTTGAAAGCAGACAACACACAGAACCATCTGGCAATGTTTCTGACAGAGCTGCAGAAAGCGGAACTGCTGGCGCCGGCGCTGATAGACCCGGAGCCTGTGGAAGAGGAAGAGGGAAAGCAGAAGATCCTGCCGGGAAGCAAGGTACAGTTTCCCATGTTGTCGGCATCGGACGGCAACAGGTACTTTATGGGCTTTACCGACGAGGGCGAATATCGTCTGTGGGAGGAAAAAAATCGGCCCTGTCCTACCTTTGCGTTAAAGTTTGACGATTATATCGGAATGATGATGCGAAAGAACGCCGACGGTAAGATGAGCGACGCCCAGGGCATCGTCGTCAACCCCTACGGTGCGAATCTTGTGCTGCATAAGGACCTTTTGGCAAATCTCATGGCGGGCAGGATGATTCATTTCATCCGGAAGCAGGATGACGGAAAATAGGGCCGCGCGCTAAAGAATTACGAAGATGTGTCGATATATTCAGTACAGGAGAGCGGTCAGGCCAGCCGCTGCCGAGTAAACATATGGACACCACGGACGGTAATTTTTCGGAAAAAGGATTTTTCCAGAAAAACTGCCGTCCTTTTTTACGCGAAAGCGGGGGGACAGGGAGGGAATCCGAAAAATTCCGCGCTGCGGGGGCGGCATCGTCAGGGAGGATGAGACTGCCCGCGGGCGACGGAATGGGTGGACATGAAGGAGAGAAGAAAGGATTGAGGATTGATTCCAGTGCAGTAGGAATGGAATCCGCAAGAAGCTACAGAGCTTCCCGCACAACAGTCACACGCTTTTCCGTAACGGATTATCGGGAAAGCATGACGCAGGGCAGGAACGCCCTGCACACACAGATCGGAAACGAAAATCAGGCAAACGAGGAAAATGAGCCCCTGACAGCGCAGCAGAGAGAAAAACTGGAGGAGATCCGGGGACGTCTGCAGAGATTCGGGATTCATTTTTCGGTCAGAGACACGCCCGCTCAGACATACAATTCCATCAGAAACCAGACTGTCAATTACATTCTGGATCTGTTTTTCGGTTATCGCCGGAGCAATTACCAGCTTCAGCCCATGGAGCTTCAGCCGGTGAATGCGCAGCAGTTTGACCTGTATCAGGAGAGCGCATATTACGAGTCGGAGACCACGAATTTTTCCACGCAGGGAATGGTGCGCACTTCGGACGGCAGAGAGATCACCTTCCAGGTAAACGTGGGAATGAGCCGGGAATTTCAGCAGCAATATCAGGAAGAACTGAAGATGTCGCAACTGCAGCTGACGGATCCCCTTGTGATCAATCTGGACGGGGATGTGGCGGATGTATCGGACCAGACGTTCTTTTTTGATCTGGACGGCGACGGCGTTCTGGATAAGGTGAACCAGCTGGGATCCGGCAGCGGATTTCTGGCGCTGGACAAAAACGGGGACGGGACGATCAACGACGGAACGGAACTGTTTGGAACCGCCAGCGGAAACGGGTTTAAGGACCTGGCGCGGTATGACGACGACGGGGACGGCTGGATCGACGAGGACGACGCCGTCTGGTCAAAGCTGCGGATTTGGTGTAAGGACGAAAACGGAAAAGACGTATTGTACAGTCTGGCGGAAAGCGGCGTGGGAGCGATCTGTCTGCAGAACGTGGGAACGGAATTCACGCAGCAGGCGCAGGACGGAAGCGTGAAGGGCGTAGTCCGCAACACCGGCGTTTTTCTGTATGAAAACGGGACGGCGGGAACCGTACAGCATGTGGATCTGGTGAATCACTCTTATTCCGCATGATCCGTGAAAACGGTATTTTTGCAATCATATTGGAACTTTTTGAAACTGCTTCGGCGCAATCGGCGTCGGAGCAGTTTGGTTTTGTATAATTCCCTTTGATTCGGGCAAACTGGTAGCAGGAAAAACAATTTATGCTTTCTGAAACACAAAGCATGCGCGAAAAGGAAGGGAAATCAGCAATGAGAAGGAACAGAAAAGACAATACAAAAAAAGAACGGATCATTATGATCGCTTCGTCGGTCTTTGTACTCACGGCTCTGACCATGACGGGAGTGTATCTGCAGTCTGAGGAACGGAAGTCCCAGGATGACGGCTATACCATAGATTTCTCCGCGCTGGAAAACAGCGCGGATGACAAAACGAAAGAAATTGCGGAAAACAAAGAGGGAAACGGGGGCGCGCCGATACGCGACAATATTCTGGAGGATGCCGCGGATCAGATTTCGGGAATGGAAGACGATCTGGACTATCTGCCCATGGAAGCGGGTTCCGGTCTGGTAGAGATTCCGGGAGTGACCGACGGAAAAGACCAGGATGATTCCAGGACAGAGGAATCAGAGACGCCGCCGCAGGAGACGGAGGACCGGACGGAATCGGAAGAGACGGCAGGTTCTGCAGAAGAGATAACGGAGCCGTCCGTGCAGAATGAGCCGGAGAGCCTGCCGGAAAGTCTGCCGGAAGCCGACGGGGCCGCAGTGGAAGAATCGACGCCCGCCGCGGAACAGGAGACGCTGCATTTTTCGGAGAGCGGCGGACTGCTCCGGCCGCTGCAGGGAGAGCTTCAGGTCCTGATCCCCTTCAGCATGGCGGAGAGCGTCTATTTTGAAACGCTGAGACATTACAAGAGAAGCGACGCCATGGTGATCGCCGCGCCTCAGGGGGCGCCTGTGGCGGCCTGCGCGGAAGGCAAAGTCACAGATATCTCTCAGGACGCGGAGCGGGGGCTCGCGGTGACGATGGATCTGGGAGACGGTTATCAGCTCACATACGGCCAGCTGCGGGACGTCAACGTGGCTGTGGGAAGTCATGTAAACGCCGGGGATATCTTTGCGGCGGTGGAGAAGACGACAAAGTATTATGTGAAGGAAGGCGACAACCTTTACCTGCAGCTGACGGCGGACGGAGAGGCAATGGATCCCATGTCTCTGTTCCAGTGACGGATCGGTGGGAAGACGGCGGATGCGCAGGGCTCCGGAAAGGGACGACGGATGTATATTGTTGGCGGCGTCATGAAGACGATGACAGGAGAAGATATCAAAGACGGCTATATCCGCATTGCGGACGGGAAAATAGCCGAGATCGGAAGGCGGGATGAAGGCAGGATTCATCCCGCCGCCAATGAGCGGGTGCTGGAGATCGCGGACGGCATCATTATGCCCGGCATCATTGAAGCGCATTGCCATATGGGAATCACGGAGGAAAAGAAGGGCGCGGAAGGGGACGACTGCAACGAGACGGTGGACCCCATCACGCCATGGCTGCGGGCGGTGGACGCCATTCATACCATGGACGCGGCCTTTGACGACGCGGTACGGGCCGGAATTACCGCCGCCATGATAGGGCCGGGCAGCTCCAACGTGGTGGGCGGTCAGTTCGCCTTTTTAAAGACTCATGGCCGCAGAGTGGACGACCTGATCGTAAAGGCCCCCGCCGCCATGAAAGTGGCTTTCGGGGAAAATCCCAAGGTGAATTACTCCGGACAGGGACAGAGCCCCTCTACCAGAATGGCCATCGCCGGTATGCTGCGCAGAGAGCTTTACAGGGCAAAACAGTACCAGGCGGACAAAGAGAAAGCGGCGAGAGAAGGGGAGACGTTCCGGGAGGATTTTACACTGGAATGCTGGCTGCCCGTGCTGCGAAAGGAGATCCCGCTGAAAGCGCATGTTCACAGGGTGGACGACATTTTTACCGCGATCAGGATCGCAAGGGAATTTGACCTGAATATGACGCTGGACCATTGCTCGGAAGGCCATCTGATCGCCGAAGAGCTGGCGGCGGAGGGATTTCCCGCCATTGTGGGGCCGGATTTCGCCAGCCGGAACAAGATTGAGGTGCAGAATATGGCGTTCAAGACCGCGGGCATTCTGAACCGGGCCGGCGTCATGACGGCGATCACAACGGACCATCCGGTGTCTCTGATCCAGTCTCTGCCCCTGTGTGTGGGAATGGCGGTCAAGGCCGGACTTGAGATGGAGGAAGGCTACAGGGCCATGACTCTTTACGCGGCGGATATCTGCGGCGTCGCAGACAGAATGGGAAGTCTTGAGCCGGGGAAGGATGCCGATCTCGCCGTTTTTGACGGAAATCCCATGGAGGTGTTCACAAAGACGCTTTATACCATCATAAACGGCGAGATCGTGTACGAAGCCGGCAAATAAATTTGCACTCCGGGAAAAGCTGTGGTAAGATGTCTGTATCATATCCGGAGGTAACGCCGTGAAAAACAACGGACGGTTTTTGGCTCTTCTCTGCAGCGCGTCGCTGGCTGTTTCTGCGGTCGGCTGCGGCCGGAGAGCGGAGATTGGAAACGGTACAATTCCATCAGCGGCCGTCGTCGGCATGGAGGAAGCGCCGGTCGTCGATTATGCGGTTCCGCGCATGTCCGCCAATATTCTGGCGGATCTGCGGGGCTATTCTGCGTTGGGGGTCAAGCGCGCCGCCCTGAAGGGAAAGGAGCTGCCGGAGACCTTCCGGCTGGTGGACGTCCGCACCGGGGAGACCGTGTACAGCGGAGCCGTCGAAAAAGCGGAGTATGACGGGCAGACGCAGCGATATCGGGGGTATGCCGATTTCAGCGATTTTACAGACGAGGGAGAGTATTACCTTGTGTGCGATCTCATCGGCCGGTCGTATCGGTTTGAGATCCGGGAAAAATATTATCTCAAGCTGTTTCGGGAAAACCTTGAGAGCCTGACAAAAGCCTGCGAGGACGGTACCCTTTCGGTGGCGGCCGCGGCGGATCTGCTGGAAGCGTTTGAGTGGTACGGGGCGCTGTTTGAAGACGGGGACGGGCTGCCGGATGTGCTGAAAGCCCTGAAGACCTGGGTCGCCTGTCGGGAGTCGGAGGGCGTGGAGGAGAGCGAAACGGCGCTGTATGCGGCGTTTCTTGCCAAATTCGGTTACAATTATCAGAATTATGACAGATCATACGCCACGGACTGCCTGAAGAGAGCTTCCACGGTGTTCGGCGAGGCGGAGAACGGGGCCGGAAAAGACGCCGACAGTTTTTTTGCGCTGACGGAGCTTTACAGGGCCACGGGCCTTGCAGCATACCGGGATCAGATCGCGGATTACAGAAGCCGCTTCGGAAACGGCGGCGGTTATCTGGATGAGAGGGGATACCGGATGGGGATTATGACTTACCTTGCCACCCGGCAGAAGGTGGATGTGGAAATGTGCGAGACCTTTATGGCGGATCTGATGGACAGGGCGGAGGACATCTCCGGGCGCTGCGGCAGGATGACGGATCCCGTAACGGCGGCGGACAACACACCGGAAGAATTGCTTGGGCAGGCAATTCAGGTGTCATGCGTAAACTATGTCATGAATATTTATCAATATACAAGGATTGTGGAAGAGTTCCTGCATTACCTGATGGGGATAAATCCGGAATCGGTCAGTTTTTATGAAGAGACTTCGGACAGATCCGAATATCTGCTGCTGCTGGCGCAGCTCGCGGCCGCCGAGGAAGAATTTCTGCAGGAACAGAAAGGACGGGATGGTTGAAGATCATTGTTTTGGCAGGGGGGAACAGCACGGAACGGGATGTTTCCCTCAGTTCGGGAAGCATGATATACAAAGCCCTGAAAGCCAGAGGACATAAGGCGGTTCTTCTGGATGTATACCTAGGATACGAAGGAGAACTGAGCGATATCTTTGAGCGGGACACGGACTGGGCAGCCAGAGTGGGCGCCATCGGCGAGGTGAATCCGGATCCGGAGACTCTGAAAGCCCTGAGGAAAGACGGAGGAACCCGGTTTTTCGGCCCCAACGTGCTGGAACTCTGCAGCCAGGCGGACTGCGTTTTCCTGGCGCTTCACGGCGCGAACGGAGAGGACGGCAAGATACAGGCCTGCTTTGAACTGCTGGGAATTCCGTATACGGGAGCGGACGCCGTAAGTTCCGCCATGGCCATGGATAAGGGAATTTCCAAAGATATGTTCCGGGCGTACGGCATTCCTGCGCCGGCGGGATTCCGGCTGAAGAAGGGAGCTTTGGAGGAGGAACCCCCGGTTTTCCCCTGCGTGGTCAAGGCCTGCTGCGAAGGCTCCAGCGTGGGCGTGAGCATAGCGAGGAACGAAGAGGAGTACCGGGCGGCCAAAGAAGAGGCGTTCCGCTACGGCAGGGAGGCCATTGTGGAGCGGTACATAAAGGGGAGAGAGTTCTCTGTAGGCATTCTTTCCGGGAAGGCGCTTCCCGTGATCGAGATGGTGCCCAAAATGGAATTTTACGACTACAAGGCGAAGTATCAGGCTGGAAGCGCCGTAGAAATCTGTCCGGCTCCCCTTTCCAGAGAGAAGACGGAGGAAATACAGGAGATCGCGGAGCGGGTTTTTCGGGTTCTCCGGCTGCAGAGTTACGCGAGGATCGACTTTGTGATGAGCGATACGGAAGAACTGTTCTGTCTGGAAGCCAATACGCTTCCGGGCATGACGGCAACCTCTCTGCTTCCGCAGGAAGCGGCCGCGGCGGGCATGGATTTCGGGGAGCTGTGCCAGCGGATTCTGGACGATGCCATGGAGAGAGATGAGACAGAAGGCGGTTTCTCCGGGCGGTGAGCCGGGACGGCAGGCGCTGTGTCTGCGCCGCCGGTTCGGGACCCGGGTCAGGTTTGCCGTCCGGCGAATGTCTCCGGGGCCGGATATGCGCCGACGCGCGAAGGGAGTGAAAAAATGGATCTGACGATAGAAGAGATCGCCGCGGCCTGCGGCGGAAAACTGGTTTTGTGTGGCGACCAGAAAAAAGACACGCATGTCACATCCGCCGCGGTGGATTCCAGAAAAGTGTCGGAGGGCGGTATGTTTTTTGCGGTGCCGGGAGAGCATGTGGACGGACATGAATTTGTCCCCTCGGCCTTTGAAAAAGGGGCGGCTGTGGCCGTCGTGGCAAAGGAGCCCGGGACGGCGTCTCGGGAAGCGGAGAAAGCGGCGCAATGGGGCAGCTATATTCTGGTGGAGGATACGCTGCAGGCGTTAAAACAGATTGCGGAATACTACCGGGAGAAGCTGGGGATCAAGGTCGTGGGAATCACGGGAAGCGCCGGAAAGACCAGCACAAAGGAATTTATCGCCGGCGTGCTGGCAGAAAAGTACAGTGTCCTGAAGACGGAGGGCAATTTCAACAATGAGATCGGCGTACCCCTGACGCTTCTTCGCATGGAGCGGTCTCATCAGGTGGCCGTGGTGGAAATGGGAATCAGCGACTTCGGAGAGATGCATCGGCTGAGCAGAATGGCAAAACCTGACATTTGTGTCATAACTAACATCGGGCAGAGTCATCTGGATCATTTAAAGTCCAGGGACGGGATTCTGAAGGCAAAATCGGAGATCTTCGATTTCATGGCGCCGGACGGGGAGGTCTGTCTCAACGGCGAGGACGATAAGCTTGTGCCCATCCGGGAGATCAGGGGACACAGACCGCATTTCTTCGGATTTGGAGGCAGCCCGGATCAGGAAGTCAGCGCGCAGGAGATAGAGGGAAAGGGACTGTGGGGCAGCGACGCGGTTCTGAAAATGAAGGGCGTTTCCTTCCGGGTTCATGTACCCCTTCCGGGAATCCACATGGTATTGAACGCCGCCGCGGCGGCGTGCGTGGGAGGACTTCTGGGGCTTACAAAGGAGCAGATCGCCGCCGGGATCGAAAAAATTGCGCCGGTCAACGGCCGGGATCATTTGATCCCTCTGAAAAACTATACGCTGCTCGACGACTGCTATAACGCAAATCCCGCGTCCATGCGGGCGGCGCTGGATCTGCTGGACATGGCGGATACGGAAAAGACGGCCATCCTGGGGGATATGTTCGGACTGGGAGAAGAAAACGAAGACGAGCTGCACCGGCAGGTGGGCCGGTATGCCGCGGAAAAGGGGATCGGCCGCATCCTGTGCGCCGGCGGGCGCTGTATCCATTTATTCCGGGCTGCCAGCGAACATGCTTCCGCCGGGCAGCAGGTTTTTTATTTCCCCACGCTTGACGAGCTTCTGAATGCGCTGGAGAGGGAGCGGGAAAAGTATGTGCCGGACGGCTGTACGGCGCTGATCAAGGCATCCCACGCCATGGAATTTGAAAAGGTTCTGGCGCTTCTGGTTCAGGAATAGAAAAGTTTCATAATCTTATGAAAATCTTAATCCTTTTTTGGCGCCGCCGCGGTATGCTGAAAAAGGATTTGGTTTTTTATACTGTCCGGAACGGAGCGTAACACAAAATGAGTGAAAAAATTCTGATCGTGGATGATGAACGCGAGATTGCGGATCTGGTGGAGCTGTATCTGGTCAACGAGGGATTTCAGGTATGGAAATGCGGCAGCGGTCCGGAAGCCATGGAAATCATGGAACGGGAGCGCCCGGATCTTGCCATTCTGGACGTGATGCTGCCGGGGATGAGCGGGATGGAGATCTGCAGACGCATCCGCGAAAAATATACCTATCCGGTCATCATGCTGACCGCGAAGGGAGAAGAGACGGACAAGATCACAGGTCTGACGCTGGGCGCGGACGACTATATCACAAAGCCGTTTCTGCCCCTGGAGCTGGTGGCAAGGGTGAAAGCGCAGCTGAGACGGTATAAGCGCTACAATGCGTCGGAAGAATGGGAAAAGGACGTAATGGAGATCGGAGGGCTGACGCTCAACGAAAAGACGCATCAGTGTACCCTGAACGACAGGCCCCTGAACCTGACGCCCACGGAATTTTCGATCTTGCGGATCCTGTGTGCCAGAAAAAATCAGGTGGTGAGCGCGGAGGAACTGTTTCATCTGATCTGGGCGGACGAATACTATACGAAGAACAATAATACCATAACGGTTCACATCAGGCATCTCAGGGAAAAAATGGGAGATTCCTTTGAACATCCAAAGTACATTAAAACGGTCTGGGGGTGCGGATATAAAATTGAAGACTGAAGCGAATGTTCGGCGTATTGTGGTCACGGTCCTGATCATGACGGGCGCTTTGTTTGCGTGCAGGATGCTGTTCTTTTTTTTCGACCGGTTTCTGAACGGATTTTTTGTGGACTGGTTTGAACAGAATTACGTCAGTCAGGAATGGCGGCAGCTTAACGGTTCGGGGGCCGGATATTATTACAGGAGTATCCGCTGGCCGGAGGTGAAGGTGCTGCTTTTGGAGACGATGATCGTGATCGTGTTTTTATGGGTTCTGTCCGTGCGCGTCTTGTCGTATTTTTACAGCGCCTACCGTGAGCGGAAGCTTCTGCACAGGGCGGGGGAACTGATCGGCGAATACATGGACAGCGACAGGGAAGCGGGAAAAGTGTTTCCGCCGGAGTACGCGGAGGTGGCGGCGCGGATGTCGGAGATCCGATCCGGTTTCCAGAGACAGGAGCAGCTTCTGAGAGAAGAAGCCGGGCGGAAAAACGATCTGATCACTTATCTGGCCCATGATCTGAAAACCCCGTTGACGTCCGTAATCGGCTATCTGAGCCTTTTGGAGGAAGCCCCCGACATGCCGGCGCAGCAGAGGGCGAAGTACGTGCATATCGCATGGGACAAGGCGTTGCGGCTGGAAAAGCTGATCGATGAATTTTTTGAGATTACAAGGTATAATCTTTCGCAGATTGTACTGGAACATGAGACGGTGGATCTGTCCTTTCTGCTGGTGCAGCTTGCGGACGAGTTTTATCCCATCCTGAACGCCCACGGGAATACGGTCAGACTGGAAGGCTGCGGGGAACTGAGCGTACAGGGAGACGGAGAGAAGCTTGCCAGAGTGTTCAACAATATTCTGAAAAACGCGGTAGCTTACAGCTATCCGGATACGGAGATCCTGATCCGCGGGGAAAAGGGGGAAGACACCTTGAAGATCTGTTTTCAGAACCGCGGCAGGACCATTCCGGCGCAGAAGCTGAACGCCGTGTTTGAAAAGTTCTACCGGCTTGACGAGACCAGAAATACCAATACGGGCGGAGCCGGACTGGGACTTGCCATTGCAAGGGAGATCGTGACGCTTCACGGAGGCGCCATTACGGCCCGGAGCGGGGACGGGGTGACAACTTTTACCGTGGAACTGCCGCTGTGAACGGTTCCCGCAGACGGCGCGGCGGAACGGATGTCTGTCTGGAAGTTCGGAGGGAGGAATACAAAAGGCGGGAACAGAAAAAGGTTGTCACGGGTCCACGGACAGTATAGTATGGAAGTGACGGTAAGACGGCAAAAGGGACGGGAGGGAAGAGATGGAGACGATTTTCTTTGATCATCCGGCCGCGCGCTGGGAGGAAGCGCTGCCCATCGGAAACGGCCGGCTGGGCGCGATGGTCTTTGGGGGTATCCGGCGGGAGCGGCTGTCGCTGAATCAGGACAGCATCTGGTATGGGGGCCCGGTGGATCGCGTGAATCCGGACGCAAAAGGCCATCTGGAGGAAGTGAGACGGCTGCTTCTGGCGGGAAAAATCCCGGAAGCGGAGAAACTGCTCTGCCTGGCGTTTTCCGGAACCCCTCAGGGAGAACGGCCTTATCAGACGCTGGGGGACCTTGAACTGTTCTATCCGGACGCGTTAGAAGGACCAGACGGCGCGGCGGAGGGAGCAGACGCCGGGAAAGCGCGGGAAAACGGCGGGGAGACGCCCTATTGTCGAGAGCTGAATCTCCGGGAGGGCATGGTTACGGAGCAGTATGCTCTGGCAGGCTGCAGGGTGAGGAAGGAGTATTTTGCCTCTTATCCCCACGGCGTCATCGTTCTTCGTATGAAGGCCTCGGAGGGGAGCATTTCTCTGGAAGCCAGACTGAGCCGGAGAAAGTTTTTTGATCATTCCGGGAAGCTGGACGACGAAACCATTTTTATGGACGGCACGCTTGGAAAGGGCGGCGTGTGTTGGATGGCGGCGGTGCGGGCCAGGGTAAAGGGCGGCGTGCGGCGTGTTGTGGGAGAACACCTTGTGATCCGGAACGCGGAGGAAATCGTGCTGTATCTGGGCTGCGAGACCTCCTTTTACGAGAAGGATTTCCGGCAGGCTCTGCGCGCCCGGCTGGATGCTGCCGCCCAGGCCGGCTATGAGGAAGTGAAGCGGCGGCATCTTGCGGATTATCAGGATCTGTACGGGCGGGTGTCGCTGCGCATTGAGACGGAGGAAGAAGGCGGGGAACTGTCCGGCGCGCCACAGGGTTTTGACGGTTCCTTCGCGTCGCTGTATTTCCAGTTCGGAAGGTATCTTCTGATCTCTTCCAGCCGCCCGGGGAGCCTCCCGGCCACGCTGCAGGGGATCTGGAACGATTCCATGGAACCCTGCTGGGATTCCAAATATACCATCAACATCAACACGGAGATGAACTACTGGCCGGCGGAAATGTGCGGGCTGGCCGAATGTCACCTTCCGCTGTTCGACCATCTGTTCCGGATGTGGGAGAACGGACGGCATGTAGCCCGGGAAATGTATGGCTGCAGAGGGTTTGTGGCGCACCATAATACCGATATCTGGGGGGACTGCGCGCCTCAGGACATCTATGTTCCGGCTACCTACTGGGTCATGGGGGCGGCCTGGCTCTGTACCCATATCTGGCGCCACTATCTCTATACCCTTGATCTGGCGTTTTTGAAAAAGATGTATCCCATTCTGGAGGACGCGGTGCTGTTCTTTCATGACTTTCTGATCGAGGTGGACGGCAGGCTGATGACGTGTCCTTCCGTCTCCCCGGAAAACACCTACATTCTGCCGTCCGGCGCAAGGGGCTGTGTGGGCGTGGGAGCAGCCATGGATAACGAGATTCTGCAGGATCTGATGGAGGAATACCTGAAAGCCTCCGAACTGCTCGGCATCCATACCGACATGGAGGAAAAAACAAAGCGGATACTGGAAAAAATTCCGAAGCTTTCCATCGGGCGCCACGGCCGGCTTCTGGAATGGCGGGAAGATTACGAGGAACAGGAGCCGGGCCACCGGCATATTTCCCATCTGTACGCCCTGTATCCTTCCGGCCGGATTACGCCGGATCGGACGCCTGAGCTTGCGGAGGCGGCGCGCAAAACGCTGGAGAGAAGACTTTCCTGCGGCGGCGGGCACACGGGCTGGAGCTGCGCATGGATTGTGAATTTTTACGCCCGGCTGGGCGACGGGGAAAAGGCGCTGGAGAACCTGAATAAACTGTGGACGAAGTCTACTTTTGTCAATCTGATGGACAACCATCCCATGGGTGACGGCTATGTGTTCCAGATCGACGGAAATCTGGGAGCTGCCGCCGCCATTGCCGAAATGCTGGTGCAGAGCGACGAGGAGAGGGTGAAGCTGCTTCCGGCCCTGCCGAAGTATTGGAAGCGGGGCAGCCTGAAAGGAATCGTGTCCGCAGGCGACGTGGTTCTGGATGTGGACTGGCGGGACGGAAAGCTGACGGAGTGTACGGCGCTGTCCCGGAGGGATCTGGAGATGACATTCCAGTATGAAGGGGAGCGAAAGGTCTGTCGGCTGAAGGCGGGGGAAAAATGTAAGGTGTTCTGAGAGACGGGACTGCCGGGCTTAAGCGGGACGGCTGCCGGACGCGCGCTGCGGAGAAAGGAGAGAGATTCCAATGTCAAAACTGCAATGGGGGTCTGGATATTACGGAAGAGATAAGGCGGGGGCCATACGCGCCCGGAAGGAGATCTACCCCGGGATCGTCACACCCTCGGACCTGTATGACGCCCTGGCCGGATTATGGTGCGCGGATACCTGCGCGCCCCGCATGAGAGCGGAATGGACGCCGGAAAACAGGACGCTGGGACAGTGCTCCATAACCGCTTTTCTCGCGCAGGATATTTTTGGCGGGGAAGTGCGGGGGATGACTACGGATAACGGCAGCATACACTGTTACAATGTAGTAAACGGCGTGACGTTTGACCTGACCAGCGAACAGTTCGGGGAAAAAGCAAAGGATCTCGTCTACGGGGACGATCCCGTTCAGGACCGCGAGTCCCCGTATCATTTCGGCAAGGCGGAGAAGAGACAGCGGTATGAATTCCTGAAAAACGCGCTGGGGGAAAAACAGGGGGAATCTTAATCATTTATTAGGAAAACGGCAAGGAAAAATTAATCCGCCCGTCCTTTGGGACGTCTATCATGGAAACTGTTCCAAAAAGAACAGGAGGCGGAAGAACGATGCGGAAAGTTTTATGTTATCTGGTGTTGACGGCACTTTGCGTTATTTTGATCTGGCGGCTGGCGGAAGGAGGAAACGGGGACGCAGAAGCGAGATTCCCTGTTCCGAACGTCATTCTCATGGATGAGGACGGGGAAGATGCGGCGGAGAAGAGCGGCGGGGCGGCTCCGGAATTCGGAGACATTGCGCTGGACGCCCTTTACAGTCCCTGCGCGGCGCTGGTAGACGTGGAATCGGGACAGATACTGGCGGAGAAGAACGGCGATGAAAAAATGTATCCCGCGTCCATGACCAAGCTGATGGCGGCGCTGGTAGCGGTGGAACACACGCAGGACTGGAGCGGGACGATTGAGATCCCTCAGGAAATTTTTGCGGCTCTCTATGCGGCGCATGCTTCTCTGGCAGGATTTGAACCGGGAGAGAAAGTGACGCCGGAGGATCTGCTCTACGGGATGCTTCTGCCGTCCGGGGCGGAGTGCTGTACGGTTTACGCCGCGTGGCTGGCGGGAGACGAAGAGACCTTTGTGGAGTGGATGAACGAAAAGGCGGCGGAGCTGGGAATGGAACATACTCATTTCTGTAATACCACCGGACTGCACGACGACGGGCATTATTCCACGGCGGAGGATATGGCGGTTCTGATGCGGGAGTGCCTGAAAAACGAGACGCTGCGGCGCGCGCTGATGACGAAGGAATACCGGACGGGGGCTCTGGCGGGACATCCGGACGGGCTGGTCATGGAGAGCACCCTGTTTCAGGTGATCGACGGGAGCGAGGACCTTGCCGGGATGCTTGAGAAAGCGGAACGTGCGGGAGCGGCGCTGCTCGGCGGAAAGACAGGATACACCTCTCAGGCGGGGCTTTGTCTGGCAAGCTTTGGCCGGGCGGGCGGCAGAGAATATGTTCTGGTCACGGCGGGGGCGGAGGGAAACCACAACACGGAACCCTTTCATGTGGAAGACGCGTTGGCAGTATACGCTCAGCTCGGGGGAAAATCGGAAACGGGTCAGGAAAAGTAGGTCTCCTTCAGCGCAAAGTACCGCTGGGACAGGATCCCGCTTACGTAACCGCCCAGATTCTTTTTTATTTCCCGGTCCAGGCTGTCAGGGCGGACAGGTTCCAGAAATTCGATGACGACCCGGGCCTTTTTTATCTTTGGGAAGTGGTCCTCGAAGACGCCGGCGGAATTGACGATGACCATGGGCACTACGGGAACCTTTCCCTTTTCCGCGATCTTGAAGCTGCCGTCGTGGAAGGGAAGAAAAGTGTCGTTGACTTTGTTGCGGGTCCCCTCAGGGAAAATGCAGAGGGAGATGCCCTTTTTTACCTCTTCGGCGCCCTTCAGGATGGTTTTCAGCCCTTCTTTTATGTCGGAGCGGTCCAGAAACAGGCAGTGGATGTTCTTCATCCAGAGATTTAACAGCGGCCAGGTCCGCATTTCCGCCTTTGCCACATAGCCTGTCACCCCGGGAAAAACAGGGCTGGAAAGCACAATGTCAAAATAACTGCGGTGGTTGCCCACATAGAGCACCGCCGTGTCGTCCGGGATATTTTCCCGCCCGAGGACGATCAGCTCGGTTCCGGCCAGCCGCCGGATGCATCGAAAGCCCCAGTTTACAATGGCTCTGGAGCTTCGGTCCTTTACGCCCGGGTTGCATTTGCCGATGATCCACTCTGCGATCAGAACAGGGATGGAAAGGACCAGAAACAGTATCAGATAGAGGACAAGGATAATAAAACGGAACATACGGAAATCTCTCTTTGCTTTCTTTTTTGCGCACGGCGTTTTGCCGTCCCGCTTCTTCCCATCTTATCATAAAACAGCCCGGGTGTACATAGAATAGAGCAAAAGAAAAAGGGTTATGCAAAGAAATGATGAAAAAGCGGGGAAAGAGACCTCGCCTGCCAAAGGTGTTGCTGTGCCTGTTTACGGCGGCGCTGCTTCTGGCAGGATGCGGTTTTTTAAAGGAAGAGACCATAAAGCTGCGGGATCTGGAATTTACGGTGCTCAGCGAGGAAAAGATACCTGCGGAACTGCTGACGATCATAGAGGAGAAAAAGGCCGATCCTTTTCAGATTACCTACAGCGACAACCAGTATCTTTATATCTGCGTGGGCTACGGGGAGCAGGAGACGGGAGGCTACAGCATCGCGGTCGATGAACTGTATCTGACGCAGACCAATATCTGCGCCGGCACGAGTCTTCTGGGACCGGAAGCATCGGAGAAGTCGAACAAAACGCCTTCCTATCCCTACATAGTGATCAAGACGGAATATCTGGATATGACGGTGCTGTTTGAATAGGCACGGCTGAATTGTTACTGTGGGAAAGCGCGTCGGTGCGGTGGCTCTTTTCTTTTTGCCGGATTCGTGATAAACTGTAGAAAAAGGTTTCAGGGAGGCGCTTATGCTGCTGATCAAAAACGGGTATATGATCGATCCCAAATCCGGCAGGGACGGGAAGTACGACATTCTCACGGAAAAGGACAGAATCGTGAAGATCGGAAAGAATCTTGCGGCGGTCTCCGGACGCTGCAGGGTGATCGATGCGGAAGGACTTCTGGTGGCGCCCGGCCTGGTGGACGGACATGTGCATTTCAGGGAACCGGGCTTTACGCAGAAGGAAGACATTGCCACCGGCGCGGCCGCCGCGGCGAAGGGCGGTTATACGTCGGTAGTGATGATGGCGAACACAAGGCCGCCTGTGGATAACAGGGAGACCCTGCAGTATGTGCTGGACCGGGGCCGCAGCACGGGGATACATGTGTACGCCTGCGCCTGCGTGACGGCGGGGATGCAGGGCAGGGAGCTGACTCCCATGAGAGAGCTGGCGGAGGCCGGCGCGGTGGGATTTACCGACGACGGCAGGCCGCTGACAGATCCCGGGATCGTGAGAGCCGCCATGGAACAGGCGGCGGCTCTGGATCTGCCGGTCAGTCTTCACGAGGAAGATCCGGCGCTTATTTCGGAAAACGGGATCAACCATGGGGAGGCCAGCGAAAAGCTGGGCATTGCGGGATCTCCCAGAGAAGCGGAGATCGCGCTTGTGGAGCGGGATATAAAGCTGGCTCTTGAGACCGGGGCAAGCGTCAACATTCAGCACATCAGCGCCGCGGAGAGCGTGGAACTGGTGCGGAAGGCAAGCCGGAAGGGAACCAATCTTCATGCGGAGGCCACGCCCCATCATTTCACGCTGACGGAACAGGCGGTAGAAAGGTACGGTTCTCTGGCAAAGATGAATCCTCCGCTGCGCAGAGAAGAGGACAGAATGGAGATCATAAGGGGACTGGTGGACGGCACCATCGACATGATCGCTACGGATCATGCGCCTCATACCGCGCAGGAAAAGGCGCAGCCCATCGCGGAGGCGCCCAGCGGCATCATCGGCCTGGAGACGGCGCTTGCGCTGGGAATTACCGAGCTGGTGGACAAGGGGTATCTCACAATGTGCCAGCTTCTGAGACTGATGAGCACGAATCCTGCCGCGCTGTATCATCTGGACGCGGGCTATCTGGAGGAGGGCGGTCCGGCGGATCTGATCCTGATCGATACCTACGCGCGCATGGTGCCGGGCGATTATGCCTCAAGGGCGGACAATACGCCTTTTACGGGATGGAACCTGAAGGGAAAGGTGGTCAGGACCATCGCTTCCGGCGTGGAGGTCTATAAGGCGAAAAAAGAAAGGGGCGGAAGGATATGAAGAGAAGGGTATCGGCGGAAGTGATCCTTAACCGGGAGATCGCTCCCTCTATTTATGACATGTGGATCCAGCCGGTTCAGAAGCTGCCCGAGGTCAATCCCGGACAGTTCATCGGCGTCTTTCTGAAGGACAAGAGTCTGCTGCTTCCCAGACCCATCAGCATCTGCGAGGTGAGCGCGGACAGGACGGCGCTGCGCATCGTCTACCGGATCGCCGGGGCGGGAACCCACGAAATGTCTCTGCGCCGTCCAAACGACGGACTGGGATATCTCACCGTTCTTGGACCTCTGGGAAATGGTTTTCCTCTGGAAAGGGGAGAAGGGAAGAGAGCGCTTCTCATAGGCGGAGGGATCGGCATCCCGCCCCTTCTGGAGCTGGCGAAGCGTCTGAAGGCGGAGAAACAGATTGTGGTGGGATACCAGAACTGCAACACGGCCGGATTTTTGCAGAAGGATCTCGCGCAGTACGGCACGGTGCATGTAGCCACGGAGGACGGCAGCGTGGGGACGAAGGGAAACGTTCTGGACGCCATCCGGCAGAAGGCGCCGGAAGCCGATATTCTCTATGCCTGCGGGCCCATGCCGATGCTCAGGGCGGTCAAGGCCTATGCGCAGGAGAAGGGGATCCCGGCGTATATCTCTCTGGAGGAACGTATGGCCTGCGGCGTGGGGGCTTGTCTGGGCTGTGTGGTGAAGACCAATAAGGTGCATCACCATACCAACGTAAACAACGCGCGCATCTGCACGGACGGTCCGGTGTTTGAAGCGGGCGAAGTGGATATCTGAGAATGGGCCGGCCTCTTGCGCCGGCGGAAAAGAGGTTTTATGAATACGCAGATAACGATCGCAGGCGTGACTTTCAAAAATCCTGTGATGACGGCTTCCGGAACCTTCGGGTCCGGTATGGAATATGCCGAGTTTGTGGATCTGAACAGGCTGGGAGCGGTGGTTACGAAAGGTGTGGCGAACGTGCCGTGGCCCGGAAATCCGACGCCCAGAGTGGCGGAGGTCTATGGAGGCATGCTCAACGCCATCGGATTGCAGAATCCGGGCATAGACGTTTTTCTGGAGAGGGACATCCCCTTTCTGAAGCAGTTTGACACAAAAGTCATCGTCAATGTCTGCGGCAGGACGGTGCAGGATTATGTGGAAGTGGTGGAACGGCTCGGGGAAGAACCGGCGGTGGCGATGCTGGAGATCAACGTCTCCTGTCCCAACGTAAAAGAGGGCGCCATTGCTTTTGGACAGAATGCGGACGCGCTGTCCGGGATTACCCGGGAGATCAAGCGTCACGCCAGACAGCCTGTCATCATGAAGCTGAGTCCCAATGTCACCGACATCGCGGAAATGGCAAAGGCGGCGGAGGAAGCGGGGGCGGACGCCCTTTCGCTGATCAACACGATCATGGGCATGAAAATTGATATCCGGAAACGGAAATTTGCCCTTGCCAACCGGACCGGCGGACTGAGCGGGCCCGCGATCAAGCCCATAGCGGTACGGATGGTCTATCAGGCGGCCCACGCGGTGAAGATCCCCATTATCGGCATGGGAGGCATTGCAAACGGGGAGGACGCCGTGGAGTTTCTGCTGGCGGGAGCCAGCGCGGTCAGCGTGGGCGCCATGAATTTTGCGGATCCCTGTACAACGGAAGTGGTGCTGGACGGAATCGAGTGTTATATGCGGCGTTACAAAGTGGAAAATCTGAGCGACCTGATCGGCGCCGTGGAAGACTGAATCAGACATATCATGGAAGATACCTTCATATATATACTTATATCAGTATATGTTTGGAGGTATTTTTGTGGAGCTGATACGGAGAAACATACATATGGATCGCGTCAGAGCGGAAGCGGTCATCCAGTCCGCCCTGGAAGATGATGTGAACGTGCCGGAAAATAAGCCTGATGTGAGTACACTGAATCTGGAGAGGGGAGAAGTCGCCGTTGATGAGATCCGGCCGGGAACAGACTGCGTCACCGTAAAAGGACGGCTTTGTTACCGCGTGCTGTACCATACTGCGGAAGAGGGCGGCGGTCTTGCCGTGCTGGAAGGAAAGATGCCCTTTGAAGAGAAAATCAATCTTCAGGGAGCCACGGCTGCGGATACGGTAACGGTGGAGAGCGAGACCGAGGATCTGACGGTGGGGATCATCAATACAAGAAAGCTGAAGATACAGTCTCTGATCACCCTGACGGCCAGGGTGGAAGAACTCTACGACGAGGAAGCCCCCATCGCCCTGCGCGGGGAAGAGAAGGCGGAGTACCGCCAGATGCCTCTTGAGCTTGCGCAGATTGCAATTTGCAAAAACGACATTTTCCGGCTGAAGGAGGAAATGACGCTGCCCTCCAACTATCCCAACATCTTCCAGATCCTTTGGAGCAATCTGTCGCTGGGAGACGTGGAGTTTAAGGCGATGGAGGAAAAGCTTGCCGTCTCGGGAGACCTGCATGTTTTTCTCCTGTATGAAGGAGAGGGAGAGGAACATCCCGTCCGCTCCTTTGAAAGTACGCTTCCCTTCAGCGGCGAGCTGGAATGCCATGGATGCAGGGAGGGGATGACGCCGGATATCAGGTATCGCATGGGCCAGCAGGAGCTGACGGTGCGCCCGGATTTTGACGGGGAAGAACGCGGGATCGGACTGGAGCTGGTACTGGATATTTCCGTCCGCGTCTACGAGGAGGAAAAGCTGGAGATCATATCGGACATTTACGGCGTCTCCAGCGAGATCAGCACGGTTTCCCACCGGGCCGGCCTGCGCAGACTGCTTGCCAGAGTCACGGGAAAAACCA
Organism: uncultured Acetatifactor sp.; assembly: GCA_947586055.1. Taxonomy (GTDB): domain Bacteria; phylum Bacillota; class Clostridia; order Lachnospirales; family Lachnospiraceae; genus Acetatifactor. The sequence goes on from CANPXL010000003.1 coordinate 22,115, forward strand.
AGGTTACGGACCGGATCCATGTAAGCGAAGGAAGCGTACTGCAGCTTCTGCACAGCGAGGGGAGCGTCCTGCCGCCGCAGCAGAGCGTTGTGGAAAACGGCATTCTGCTTCAGGGCAGCATGTCCGTAAAGGTGCTTTACATCACGGGGGAGGACGACGCGCCCTACGGATGTACCCAGGCGCAGATTCCCTACCGTTACACGCTGGAGGTGCCCGATATCGCGCCGGAGGATCTGGGGAAGGTACACGCGGAGGTGGAGCAGCTGCAGGTTACCATGCTGGACGGGGAAGAGATGGATGTAAAGGCTGTCTTAAGCTTTTCCACCGTTGTGTTCCAGAATATTTCCGTGGAACTGATCGGACAGGTGACGGTCTCCGAGCTGGACAGCGGCAGGATGGGCAGTCTGCCCGGCATGGCGGCGTATGTGGTGAAACCGGGGGATAACCTCTGGAATATCGGGAAAAAATATTATGTTCCCGTGGAGACGCTGCGGGAATTAAATTCCCTGGACAGCGACGAACTGACGCCCGGCCAGAAACTGCTGGTGGTAAAGGGCGGCTGAAGAGTTTCTGTGGTGACAGTTCAGCCGGCAGCCGGATGCATCGAAAAATCATGTTCGCATGAATTTTTCGATGAATACGACTGCCGAGGGAGCGCCATTTCATGAGCAAAGGCAGGCGCGCGGCGCCGGATAGCGCGTTAGCGCGGCTTTGCGAATGGCGCGGGCTGAACCACAGTTTTCTGCAGCTATGCGGGGATTTTTGCATGACAGGCAAAAAGACAGCCATATCCGGAAATCAACCCGGGTATGGCTGTCTTTCGATCGCTTCGTTTTCCGGACTATTTGGTGGGATCTTCCTCCTGAACGGCCTGAGTCTTTGTCTTTGCTTCCTCGGCCATCTTGTTGAATTTCTCCATCACGGCGTCGTAAGTGCGCTGGGAGATATCGGGAAGGGATCCGCCCCAGGCCCTTTCCGCCTGCTTAAAGCCCTTTTTAAAGGCGTCGCGCATTTCCTCGATTTTGTCGGGGTCGCCGCCGGTCAGCGCGTTTGCGAAATCAATGATCCTGTCGGAAGTCTGCTTCACACCCCAGTAACCGTCTTCCGCGATATCCGCCTGCGCCTGCAGCTTTGTGGCGGGATCCACGGTATAGTTGCCGGAACGCAGGAACTGCCAGATATCGTTGGCCTTTCCGTAAGCGTTGGCCTGTCCGCCCATCATCTTTTCCACCAGACTGCGCAGCTGAGCGGTGCGGGCTTCGGCGTCGGCCTTCAGCTTATTGATCAGATTTGTGTCGGGGGTATACGTTTTCTTTGCGGAGGAAGCAGCCTGCGCTTCTGCGGAAGGCTCGTAAATAACGCCGGAATCCTCCTTCTTTTCTTCCGCTGCGTTTGCAGCTTTGGTCTCTTCAGCGGCTTTCGTGTCGATCGTATTGTAGCTGTAGGCAGCCGCGGCCTGTGTCGATGTAACTCCGTTTACACTCATTTTTTCCCTCTTTCCGGCGTAAAACGCCACTTCTGCCCGTCGCCGGGCGCAACATCATCCATGATCTCACTTTCTATATCGGTCTGCTAAAATAAAAAATTAACCCCTGTTCTGAACGAAAATGTAAATTTCGCAGTGGGAGATGGGCTCTCCGTGGTCCGTCAGCGTGTAGCGGGCGGATATCTTCGTCCGGTCCGTCCCGCAGTCTGTTTCTACGGCGGCGGTTCGGACGCCGAGTCTCAGCAGGCCGAAGGGAGTCGCGTAGTCCGTGGTGTGCTCCCGGCCGGGTTCAAAGATCATGCGGGTGGTCACCGCTCCCTGCCTTGTCAGCTCCAGCAGCGGTTCCCTGTACTTTATTCGGTTTCTGATCCGGCCGCCGTCCTGCGTCTTTTCCTCATAGAGAAGATAAAGAGCTCCGTTGCGTTCGCTGTACTGCGCTTCCGCGGACTGTTCCGTAACGGTCTCTTCTCCTTCCGGGCTGCGCTGACGCCCGACGAGGGTAAGAAAAACCTGTTTTTCCATGGGACTGTCCTTTCCGATTCAGTAGGCTTCGATGTTCACGGTCTTTGCCGAGAGGATGCCGTATTTGATGATGGAATTGGCAAAGCGGACAAATTTATCGGCTTTGTCGCTGACATAAAAACGGTACTGGTTCGCGCCCAGTCCGGGCGGATCCTCGTTCAGCAGGTCCATTGCCTGCAGCATGTTCTTTAATTCCAGAGCGGTCTCGTATGCAGGATTGACCAGTGTGACTTTATCTCCGACGATCCGGGAAAGGGTGGAGCGGATCAGGGGATAGTGGGTACAGCCGAGAAGCAGGGTGTCAATGTCGATATCGATCAGTTCCGCCAGATACCGTCCTGCGATTTCATCTGTGACGGGATCCTCCAGAAGTCCCTCCTCCACCAGAGGGACGAAGAGAGGACAGGCACGGCCATAGATGGACACGTTTTTGTCCAGCTTGCTTATGTATTCCGCGTAGATCTGGCTTCCGATCGTAGCCTCCGTGCCGATCACGCCGATGCGTCCGTTTCTTGTGACGTTGACGGCGGCCCTTGCGCCGGGCTTGACCACGCCGATAATGGGGATATCGATATTCTGTTCCAGCGTTTCCAGCGCGCAGGCGCTGGCCGTATTGCAGGCTGCCACAATGGTTTTGACGTGAAAGGTGCGCAGGAATCGGACGATCTGTTCGGAATAGCGCGTGACGGTCTCTTTGGATTTACTGCCGTAGGGAACCCGGGCGGTGTCGCCGAAGTATATGATTTTTTCATTGGGAATCTGGCGCATGATTTCCCGGAATACGGTCAATCCGCCCACGCCGGAATCAAAAACCCCGATGGGGGCGTTTTTTTTCAGTTCGTTATCTGTCTCCATGCTCCAATGCCTCCAGAAGTGAGCCGAAATCCGTCAGGAGTCTGCTGCGGAACGTGATCCTTTCCGGGCCGGCGTCCAGCAGATCCCGGTACAGAGCGCTGTCAAATTCCCAGTCATACGCCTGTTCTCTGCGGACTCCGCCGTCCTCGTTCAGCCTCAGGACGACAGTGTCCGGAGTAAGCGTCAGTTCGGGGTAAAGAAAACCCCACCAGCCCAGCGCGGCGCACAGAGCGGCCGCAATACGAATTCCGATCCATCTTTTTTTCATGCAATAACCTCGTTTCTGTCCCTCACAGGGACCGGGATACCGAAATTATTGCCCGTGTCTTTCCAGTTTATTCCAAAGCGTACGCAGAAATTACTCTCCGCTGCCCGCCCTGTCCAGCCGGATCTGCCGGATGATGGCTTTTTCCTGATTGTCAATATGAGTTCTGGCGGCTTCCGCCGCAGTCTTTTTGTCCTTGCGCACGATGCTCTGATAGATGATCCGGTGTTCCTCCACCAGAGTTTGGTGCTGGCTGCTGTCCTTGATATATTCAAACCGATACCGGTACATCTGCTCGGAAAGGTTGTTGACCAGCTGGATCAGGCGCTGATTTCCTGTGGCCCGGACAATGATGTCGTGCAGTGCGACGTCCGCCTGGGCAATTTTTTTGCTGTCGCCTGTCCGGACGCATTGTTCAAAACGGTCGCAGGCTGTCTTCAGGTCCGCCAGTTCCTCTTCCGTGATGCGGTCGCAGGCAAGCTCCACACAGAGGGCGTCCAGCGCGCGGCGCACTTCCAGAACGTCGTTCATGCTTTTTTCCGTGATCTGGGCGACCTCAGCGCCGCGCCGGGGCACAATGGTGACAAGTCCCTCGCGCTCCAGCTTGTGGATCGCTTCCCGGATGGGAGTGCGGCTTACGCCAAGACGGTCCGCGAGATGAATCTCCATCAGACGCTCGCCCGGCTTCAGTTCGCCGATCAGGATGGCCTGGCGCAGCGTGTTGAAGACCACGTCCCGCAGGGGGAGAAAAGCATCCATATTGGTCTGAAAAGTTTCCTGCATAGTCGCCGCCTTTCTAGGTGGGTGTGGTCAGAAAGACCTGTTTTGCCGACGGTTCGCTTTTTAACTGCTCGCACGCAAATTCCGCCATCCGCTCGGACAGAAAAATGCCGAATACGGTGGGGCCGCTGCCGCTCATCAGGCTGTTTACCGCCCCCAGCTCCCTGAGTCTGCGCTTCAGGGTATCGATCACCGGATGGGCCGGAACGGTCACCGATTCCAGCACGTTGCCCATGCGGTCCAGGATCCCCTGAAGGCTTCCGGATTCTATGGAGAGAACCATGCCGTCAATGTCCGGGTGTTTTTGGATGCCGGCAGCATCCAGATGTTCGTAGACATATTTGGTAGAAACGCTGATGTCCGGCTTTGCGCCGACGATAAAGAAATCCGGCGCCGGGGTGAGGGGCGTCAGCTTTTCTCCGATCCCTTCCGCAAGTGCCGTACCGCCGAGGACACAGTAGGGGACATCCGCGCCCAGCGTCATGCCGAGTTCCATCAGCCCGGAAAGGGAAGTGTCCAGATCATACAGACGGCAGATGCCCTTCATGGCTGCCGCCGCGTCCGCGCTGCCGCCCGCCATGCCTGCGGCGATGGGAATTTTTTTCTGAAGATGGATGTGTACGCCTCCCGGGACGGGAAAGGTGGAAAACATAAGCTTTGCGGCCCGAAAGACCAGATTGTCTTCTCCGCAGGAAAGTTCCGGATCGTCCGTGGTGAGAAGGATTCCGTCCGGAATTTTCTGAAGCGTCAGCTCGTCGCAGAGCCCGACGCTCTGCATGACCATTTTTACTTCGTGATAACCGTCGGGCCGCCGGCGGAGTACGTCCAATCCCAGATTGATCTTTGCGTGTGCCTTTATCCGATATTCGTCCATGTGGCTCTTACGCTCCCGTTATTTTCCATTCATTTATTTGATGGGTTTTGCGCCGGCTTTTTCCTGGGCGGCTTCCAAAGCCCGGCGGAAACGGCCTTTTTTCTTTGCGGGCGGCGCTTCGACCCTGCCGTGGAGTCCTTTTACGTCCAGAACGTAGAGTCCGCTCACAACGGCCTTGACTTCTTTTTTCACGGGGACGGCCTGAAAAATTTTTTCGTCGCAGATCAGCGACAGGATCTGGGGGCCCACCTTCGCCTTTATGATGGGAAGTTTGGATCCGCGCAGGGCCTTCGGCGTCTGATCCAGCACAGCCTGCGGAAGGCCGGCGTCCCGGAGTTTCATGCGTTTTTTGTCAATGATCAGCATGGAGACGGTCTGCTTGTTGGCCTCCATGAGCTCCTGCTGTTCGGCCTGCTTTTTCTGGGCCTTTTTCCCGAGAAAATATAACAGAACGGCCACCGCAGCCACAACAACTGTAATTACGATCAATACGATCATCCATGGTTTCATGGAAAAGTACCTCCTGTCGTGCAATGTTGTGCATCGCCGTTTACGGCTATGAGAGTATTCTATCACAGAAAGCCGCCGGCAGGCAACAAAACATTTTCTTTCTTTTACAAAATAAGGTGCAAAAGAAGGCCGGCTGTGGTATAATGATTCTGCTGTCGCAGAATCCATGGCCATTTCATGGCCATGATGCCGCATACGCGGCGCTTCCTTTTCTGCGCTGGTGGTATCATGATTCTGCTGTTGCAGGAATTTATGGAAAAACGGACGGCGACGGACGAAACGCAGGTATCGGGGATCTTTTCAGGATCGTTTGATAAACAGAGAAGACAGGAGAGCGGAATGTTAAGGAGAAGACTGAGACGGGGAGCGGCCGCCGCGCTGCTTGCCGCCATGTTGTTGGTCAGCTGTGGCTCGGAAAAGGATCTGCCTCTGGCGCAGATAGATACGGAGCGATATGTGACGTTGGGGGACTATCAAAATCTGTCGGTCACGGTGGAAAAGCCGAAGGTGGAGGATGCCGAAGTGGTACAGACGATGCTGAATCTGTACCGCCGGGGGATCTCCGCCGAATTGGGCGGGATCACGGACCGGGCCGTTGCCCGGGGAGATACGGTCAATATCGATTACGTGGGAAAGATGAACGGAGAGCCGTTTGAAAACGGATCGGCGTCAGGCACCCAGCTGACGATCGGAAGCGGCAGCTTCATCGACGGGTTTGAGGACGGACTGGTCGGGGCCATGCCCGGAGAGACCGTAGAGCTGGATCTGGCGTTCCCCGATCCTTATCTGAACAATCCGGATCTGTCCGGACAGGCCGTGGCGTTTACGGTGACCGTGAATTTTATTCTGCCGCCGCTGGAGAGCGAAGCGGATCTGCTGGACGAGGTGGCCGCCGCAGCCGGATTGGAGGAGGTGTCCACTGTTCAGGAACTTCGGCAGTATGCGTATGACTCTCTGAACCGGAACGCGCAGATCCAATATGAAAGCAATGTCCAAAATGCCATGATCCAGGAACTGCTGGCGCAGTGCGATTTTAAGAAACTGCCCGAAAATATGCTGGAGCGAAGCAGGAAGACGCTTACGGAGAATCTGGAACAGGCGGCTGCCCAGCTTGGAATTTCGGCGGAAGATTTTGCTAATTTTAACGGAATGTCCCTTTCGGATTTTGTGGAGACTTATGCTCCGGACTCCGTAAAGCAGAATCTGGCGATGCAGGCTGTGGCGAACAGGGAAGGGCTGAATGTAAACGACGAGGAACTGCAGACCCGGATGGAAGATTATGCGGCGAAGAACGGCTATGCGTCGGTGGACGAACTGTTAAACGGCGCCTCCAGAGAGGATTACCGCAATTATTTTATGACGCTGAAGGTATTGGATTTCCTCGCGGATCATACAAAAGTAAACTGACGGCGAAATGCCGGGATCAAACGCTGCTGCAGCAGCAGAAAAGAGGAGAAAATGGAACTGACGGATATTCGGGAACTCTACCGTAATACAGAGACTTATATTGGAAAAGAGATCACAGTGGGAGGGTGGGTCAGAAGCAACCGGGATTCCAAAAGCTTCGGCTTTCTTGTCATCAACGACGGCACCTTTTTTGAGCCCCTCCAGATAGTGTACGGGGACAAGCTCTCCAACTTCCAGGAGATCAGCAGGTTGAACGTAGGCGCCGCGCTGGTGGTGAGGGGAACGGTTGTGGCGACGCCGGACGCAAGGCAGCCTTTTGAGATGCAGGCGGCGCAGGTGCTCGTGGAAGGGCCTTCCACGGCGGATTATCCTCTGCAGAAAAAACGGCACAGCTTTGAGTACCTGCGCTCGATCCCGCATCTGCGCCCCAGGACCAATACCTTTCAGGCGGTGTTCCGCGTGCGCTCCCTGATCGCTTATGCCATCCACAGCTTTTTCATGGAGAGAGGCTTTGTCTATGTCCATACGCCCCTGATCACGGGCAGCGACTGTGAGGGCGCGGGAGAAATGTTCCAGGTCACTACGCTGGATCTTGACAACATTCCCAGAAAAGAGGACGGAGCGGTTGATTACAGCAAGGATTTTTTCGGCAGGGAGACAAATCTTACCGTGAGCGGACAGCTGAATGTGGAAACCTACGCGTTTGCCTTTAAAAACGTGTATACCTTCGGCCCCACGTTCCGGGCGGAAAATTCCAATACCACACGGCACGCGGCGGAGTTCTGGATGATCGAGCCGGAGATGGCGTTTGCGGATCTGAAGGACGATATGCGGCTGGCGGAGGATATGCTGAAATATGTGATCCGTTATGTGCTGGAGCATGCGCCGGAGGAGATGGCTTTCTTTGGACAGTTTGTGGACAAGGGGCTCATCGAGAGACTGGAGCATGTGGCAAATTCCGATTTCGCCCATGTGACGTATACGGAAGCGATCGAGATTTTGGCAAAGAACAACGATCACTTTGACTATAAAGTTTCCTGGGGCTGCGATCTGCAGACGGAGCATGAGCGGTATCTCACGGAGGAAGTGTTCAAACGCCCGGTGTTTGTGACGGACTATCCCAAGGAGATCAAGGCCTTTTATATGAAGCTGAATGAGGACGGAAAGACGGTGGCGGCCATGGATTGTCTGGTCCCGGGGATCGGAGAGATCATCGGAGGCAGCCAGCGGGAAGATAAGCTGGAACTGCTGGAGCGGAGAATGGATGAGCTGGGCCTGAAAAAAGAGGATTATGATTTTTATCTCGATCTGCGCCGGTACGGCTCCGTGCGGCATGCGGGATTCGGTCTCGGATTTGAGCGCTGCGTCATGTATCTGACGGGAATGAGCAATATCAGGGACGTCATCCCGTTCCCCAGAACGGTGAACAACTGCGAACTGTAGGTTTTATAAAATCTTAAGGATTGCCCGCGGCGATTTTGGTGAAACAGGCGTAAAAATGTGGTATGCTGAAAACATGAGAAGAAAATGGTCGAAATGGTTAAACCTGATATTGATTTTCTGCATCACGGCGGGAGGATTCCGGTACGGCATCTCCCGCTCTCTGACGTCGGAAGCCGCCACCATCTCCGGCATTCAGCAGGAGATCGACAGGCTTCAAAAACAGCTGGAGGAGGAATACGGAAAGATATCCAGTCTGGAGGCGGAACAGGATCTGATTCTGGAAAAGATGGAGGACGCCGATTCCGAACTGATCAATACCATGGCCAGCATCAGCCTGAAGGACGAGGAAATCGCCGAGAAGGAAGGCGAGATTGCCGTAAAGGAAGGGGAAATTGCGGAAAAAGAGCAGCAGATCGCCCTGACGGAAGCGGAGTATGAGGAAACCCGGCAGCAGGAACAAAAACAGCGGGAGGATATGGCCATCCGGACGAGAATGCTCTATGAGCAGGGAACGGACACCTACCTGAACGCGTTTCTGGAGGGAGTCGGGTTTTCGGATATCCTTAACCGCATGGATTATGTGGAGAGAATTTACGAATACAGCAAGTGCAAGCTGGACGGTTTTATTGAGACGGCAAATCAGCTTCAGGATCTTTGGGACCTGCTGGAGAAAGAGAAGGCCGATCTGGAGGAAAGCAGGAAGCTGCTGGTGGAGGATCAGGCCGCGCTGGAAGCGGAGAAGGATAATCTGAAGGAACAGAAGGAAAATCTGAATGCGATGCTCGCAAAGCTGAAAAAGGAATCCGCGGATTATGATGCGCGGATCAGCAAGGCGCGTCAGGAGGCAGCGGCGGCAAAGACACTGCTGAAGCAGAATCAGGACAGACTGACGCAGATGCAGACGGCCCAGGCGATGGCAAACGGCACATACACTTCGGATTATGCTTCCATCATCAACAACGCCGCAGGCAGCGATCTGGGAAAGAAGATCGCAAACTATGCTTGTCAGTACATCGGGAATCCTTACAAAGCGGCGGGAACCAGCCTGACGGACGGGGCGGACTGTTCGGGGTTTACATACAGGGTGTACAGCAACTTTGGTTACAAGCTTCCGAGGACTTCCTATGAGCAGAGAAGCGCCGGCACCGGCGTGACTTACGCGGAGGCTCAGCCAGGCGATCTGATCTGCTATGACGGACATGTGGCAATGTATATCGGAGGCGGGCTGATCGTCCATGCCAGCAACAGCAACCCGTATCCACGGGGCGGAATCAAGATCAGCAACGCTCAGTACAGGACCATCCTGGCTGTGAGAAGGATCCTGTGATTCCAGATTTTAAAGAAGAATCAGCGCCCGCAGGATGTCGGGTCCCGCAGGGGGCTTTTGACGCGCGGATTCCGCGCTGATTTGTTTCGGAGGGAGAATCATGTTGAGAATCGGATGTCATCTGTCCTTCTCCAGGGGATTCCTCGCCATGGCTGGGGATGCGGAGAAGATCGGTGCGACAACATTTCAGTTTTTTACCAGAAATCCAAGGGGCGGCGCGGCAAAGAACTGGGAACAGGAAGACATACAGGCCATGCTGGATGTTTTTCGCCGCGCCGGAATTGCCAAACCGCTGGCGCATGCGCCGTATACGTTAAATGCCTGCGCAAAGGACGGGAATATCCGCCGTTTTGCGCGGGAGACCATGGCGGACGACCTGAAACGGCTGGAGAGGATTCCGGATGTCATGTATAATTTCCATCCCGGCAGCCATGTTGGACAGGGAACGGAGGAAGGCATCCGGCTGATTGCGGATACCCTGAATCAGGTTCTGTGGGAGGAAATGCATACTACGGTGCTTCTGGAGACCATGGCGGGCAAGGGGAGCGAGGTGGGCCGCAGTTTTCAGGAACTTCGGGCCATTCTGGACCGGGTGGAGCTTTCCCATAAGATGGGGATATGCCTGGATACCTGCCATGTCTGGGACGGAGGGTACGATATTGCAGGGGATCTGGATGGCGTCCTCGGAGAATTTGACCGCGAGATCGGTCTTGAAAAGCTGAAGGCCGTGCACCTGAACGATTCCATGAATCCTTTCGGAAGCCATAAGGACAGACATGAAAAGATCGGGAAGGGCTGTATCGGTCTGGAAGCCTTTCGGAGGATCGTGAACCATCCCGCCCTGCGCGGACTGCCGTTTTACCTTGAGACGCCCAATGAACTGGAGGGGTATCAGGAGGAAATCGCAATGCTGAAAGGTATGGCCGCAGGATGAGTGACCTGTCGCGGAACAAGCGGACGGACATGCCGCGGATGAAAAATCCGGGAAGAGCTGCCCCGGCACAGTGGTTTCACCTTTGGCGTCCTGAGACAGATCTTCCCGGTCGTTCGGAAAAGAACTTAAAGGTATTTTCTCAGGTCTGTGCAAAGTTCTTCCTCGATGGAGATCAGCTCTTTACAGAGACCTTTTGAAGTTTCGTCGGCGGCCTGGTACTGGTTCAGATATTTGTGGAGGGTTTTGATTCCCATATTGCATCCGTCGGTCACAAGGTCTGCGATGGTGGCGTCGCTGTTGTCCATGCCGAGTTTCATGTTGGTCTTCATCCAGGACATGCTTTTTGCCATGACGCCGGGATCTTTCTCTTCCGTGTGGTGTTCGATCAGCTGGGAGTGGATCTCGTTTCCGAGTTTTTCATGGTGCTCCCTGCTTTCGGTCAAAAGCTGTTTCATCTCCGAATCACTGATTTTTTCAATGACCTCATCGATTGTGGAAACCGCCATTTTGGAGCCGGAATCACATTCCTTGAGTAGATAGATTGTATCGTTGTCTGCCATCCGTAAAACCTCCGTTTTTGTTTTTTAGGGTGCCCGGATCGGAAGATTCTATTCACGGTTTTGCGGGTCAAAAGGTATCCGACGCTTCACTGCGGGGCAGACGGCGCGGGACGAAAAGAGAAGCGGACCGTTTACAATTTTTGGTGATGTGGTATAATGGTTCGTAACAGTTCAGCCGGCAGCCGTATACAGCGGAAAATCGTGCTTGCACGCATTTTCCGCTGTATACGGCTGCCGAGGGAGCGCCATTTCATGAGCAAAGGCAGGCGTACGGCGCCGGAGAGCGCGTTAGCGCGGCTTTGCGAATGGCGCGGGCTGAACTGTTGCAATGATTCTGCCATTTTGTGTTCATGTTCGGAAGAGAGACAAAGGAAACTGGTCTATGAGTAAAATTTCAATTGTGGTACCTGTATATTATAATGCCGACACGCTGGAGCTTCTGTATGAAGATATGCGGGAAAAGATTCTGGACAGGCTCGGCGACTATGAGATTGTCTTTGTGGATGACGGCTCCGGGGATAATTCATGGGAAGTTATGAATCGGATTCGGGAGAAGGACGAGCGGGTCCGCTGTGTCAGGCTTTCCAAAAATTACGGAGAGCACGCGGCGATCCTGGCCGGATTTTCCGTCTGTACCGGAGACTGCGCGGTGACAAAACAGGCGGACCTTCAGGAGGACTCGGCCATTATTCCTGAGATGTACGAGAGCTGGAAACGCGGGAACAAGGTTGTCCTGGCGGTTCGCAGGGAGCGTAAGGAGAACGGCCTGAAGGTATTTCTGGCCAACAGGTATTATTCTCTGGTGCGCAGGATGATCAATAAGAACATGCCCGCCGGCGGATGCGACTGTTATCTGGTGGACCGAAAGGTGATCGAGGTTCTGGAGCGCCTGGATGAAAAGAATTCGTCTCTCACGCTTCAGGTTATGTGGGTGGGGTTTCAGACCGATATGATTTATTTTGTGCGCAGGGACAGAGAGATCGGGAAGTCCCGGTGGACATTGTCCAAGAAGGTAAAGCTGGCGATGGATTCCGTTTTCAGTTTTACCTATCTGCCGCTTCGGCTTATGATGGGATTGGGCGTCGTGTTCGATCTTGCGGCTTTGATTCTTTTTATATCCGTTCTGGTGGAAAAGTTTACGGTCGGCACGCCGATTCAGGGGTGGGCGTCTATTATGTGCGTTCTGCTCTTCGGATTCGGAATGCTGATGCTGATGCTCGGTATTATCGGCGAATATATCTGGAGGGTTCTGGACGCGGCCAGAAACCGACCTACCTATATCATCGATGAGATTAAGGACAGGGATTCTGAAAAATGATTGCTTTTCTGGAAAAACACAAAAAAATCTGTATCCGGCTTCTGTGGGCGGCGGTGGCGCTGGCGAGCATAAAAAGTATCTTTACGGATACGGGGTTTGACAACGCTTATATCACCGCAATGTCTTATCGGCATTTACAGGGAGACGGCATGTTTCAGCAGATGTGGGAACCGCATCAGACGTCGGCCTTCTTCACGGATTTTTTTATGTGGATCTATCATTTGTTTGTGCCGTCATACGCCGGGGTAATGTTCTATCTGCAGATCGTGGGGACTCTGTTTTTTGCGGGAATCGCGTATCTTCTTTACCGGTTGTTAAAAAGCGTGACGGGAAGCGGCATCGCACAGCTTGCGGTGATGTTTTTTCTCATGTTCCGTCCCAAGCAGACGCCGTTTCCCGATTTTTCCAATCTCCAGGTGGGATTTTCGGCTCTGCTGCTTGTGTCTCTGGTCTGTTTTTTCCGGAATCAGCAGAAAAAAAGGTACCTGTGCCTTGCCGCGGTTTTTCTGTGCCTTGAAATTTTATCTTACCCGTCCTGCCTGCTGGCTTATTTCCCGGTGGTCGGAATTCTGTTGTTCAGGACAAAAGAGAAGGGGAAGAACGCCGGTATTTTTACCGGGCTGTGCGCGGGAATGGGCGCGGCGTATCTGGGTTATTTTGCAGGCAGGATAGGGCCGCGGAAGTTTCTCCGGAATCTCAGAGGAATTTTTTATTCGGATTCTCATAGCGGAGAAGCGTTTGTCAGCCGCTGGAATTATTTCAGCGGCCTGTTGACGGCGGTTGTGTGGATTGCAGTGTGTGCGGCGCTTGCGTGGATTCTGGCCCGGCTGGTGCGGAAACTCTGGAAAAAGTCGGTGGATCCTCTGGCCGTATATGGTCTTTTGCTGTTTCTTTCAGAGTTCTGCCTTTTATTTCTGCAGAAGAGGACGGGGCTGGACTGGACATGCACGTTTTATATTCTTCCCGCCCTGCTGATGCTCCTGGGTTTTTCCGCCTACAGGGAGATGGACGGGCAGGAAAGGATACTGTGGCTGACAGGCGTTCTTCTGGCGCTGTCGTCCTTGCTTGCGACGTGGCTGCTGACGGACCTGGGACTGATTACCATGATGTCTTACATGGTTCTGGGAGGGACGGTTTCTTTTGTCGCGCTGCGCCACAGAAAGAAACAGACGGAAATCTTTCTGATGGCCGTCTGCGCTCTGGTTGTCATGCACCGCGGACTGGTGGTGTGGGGATACGCGAACAAAGGCAATATCTGGATGGTGCAGGATGTGGATGCCATCATCCGTTCCGGGCCGTCCGCGGGTATTGTCTGCGATTATATGACTTATTATCAGATCACACACGATGCGGAAGACCACAAAATGTTTGTGACGCCGCAGGATTCGCTTCTGCTGGTCGGCGGCTGGCTCATTGATCCCATGGAATTTCTGCTGACGGATGCCGGGATCAGTAACTATTCCACCATAGATACTCCGGTTTACAACGAAAAACTGCTGGATTATCTGGAATATTACCCGGAAAAGACGCCCACCGTGGTGGCGGTCAGCTGTTACTACGGCGTCATGCAGGTGCCGGAAACCTCCTGGATCATGGAGTGGGTCAATGAACATTATGAAGAGGCGGGGGACGGGAGATACTGGCGTTATTACCGCCCCAGACAATAGAGAAACGGAAAACACTGTAAAAACAAAGGGAGGATCCGGATGCAGTATCAGGGACCGCAGATGTTGGAATTTCAGGAAAAGGGAGACGAGAGAGGGCATCTTATCGTCTGTGAGGGCGAGGGAAAGGACATTCCGTTTTCCATTAAAAGGATCTTTTATATTTACGGCTCCGCCCCCGGAATTGCCAGAGGCCAGCATGCCAACAGGGAGACGGAATTTGTCATCATCAATGTTGCCGGTTCCAGCAAGGTCCGGGTCAGGGACGGAAAGGGAAACGAAGCGGTGTTTTTGCTGAACCGGCCCAGAACGGGCGTGTATATTCCCAGAATGGTGTGGAAGGAAATGTACGACTTCAGCGAAAATTCCGTGCTGCTCTGTCTGGCCTCGGAGCATTACAAGCCGGATGAATATATCAGAGATTACGAAGACTTTCTGAAAATTGTCCGGGAAGAGGATTCGGAGGTGTGACGGTTTGTGGAACAGGCTGAAAAGTGCATGAGAGTGCCGGCGAACACTTTGGACAGAGGGTTTGCCATGTACCAGCGGGAGTTTGAGGAAAAAGCGCTGGAGGTACTGCGGTCCGGCCGGTATGTGCTGGGCGGGGAAGTGAGCGCCTTCGAGGAAGAGTTTGCGGGTTATGTGGGAAGCAGGCATTGCGTAGGTCTGGCCAGCGGACTGGACGCTTTGTGGATCGCGTTCCGGATCCTGGGCATAGGCGCCGGCGACGAGGTTCTGGTACAGGGAAACACTTATATTGCTTCTGTAATGGGAATCACGATCAATGGGGCGACTCCTGTTTTTGTGGAGCCGGATGCGTATTTTAATCTGGATGCGGCAAGGCTGGAAGAGAAGATCACGGAGCGGACGAAGGCCATTCTGGTCGTACATCTCTATGGACAGGCCTCCCGCATGGATGAAATCATGAAGATCGCGGAGAAATACCGTCTCAGGGTGGTAGAGGACTGCGCGCAGTCCCACGGGGCAAAATTTCACGGCAGGACTACCGGAACCTTTGGGGATATCGGCTGTTTTTCCTTTTATCCGTCCAAAAATCTTGGGGCGTTCGGCGATGCCGGAGCCATTGTGACAGACGACGGCAGAATTGCGGAGGATGTGAGAGTCTTCCGAAACTATGGCAGCGAGAAACGCTACTACAATAAAGTAGTAGGGGCAAACTCCAGACTGGACGAACTGCAGGCGGGGCTGCTTCGGGTGCGCCTGAGCCATCTTGAGGAACTGGAAGCCGGGAGAAGGGAAATCTGTGACAGATATCTGAGAGAACTGGACAGGGAAAAATTTGAACTTCCCGGGATTCGGGAGGGCGCGACGCATATATGGCACCAGTTTGTAATCCGCTCCAAAAGACGGGATGAGCTCAAAAGATATCTGGAAGACAAAGGCATCGGCACCATTATCCATTATCCCATTCCCCCTCATTTGTCAGAGGCGTACCGATATCTTGGATTCCGGGAGGGCTCTTTTCCCGTCACCGAGGAATATGCGAAAACCGTTCTCTCTCTTCCGCTGTACTATGGGATGACGGAAGAAGAACAAAATTATGTCATCCGCTGGATGAACCGATTTTAGAGGTGGACATGGAGGAACAGGCGAAAAAAACAACGAAAAGCGCAGGATTCAGGCTGCTGTGTCAGCTGATAAAGTATTGTCTGGTGGGAGCCAGCAATACCGTGGTTTACTATGTGCTGTATGCGGCGATTATTTTTCTTCTTCGGGATTTTTCCTGGGAGCAGGATTACATCCTGGCGAACGTGGTATCTTTTACCATCAGCATTCTCTGGGCGTTTTACTGGAACAACCGGTATGTTTTCAAAGAAGAGGATACCGGGAAGCGCAATAAATGGAAGGCGCTGGGCAAATGTTTTCTGTCTTACGGATTTACAGGCTATATTCTGGATAATATTCTGTCTTATATCTGGATTCAGAGACTGGGCCTGACGCGGTATCTGGCGCCGCTCTTTAACCTGCCGTTTACCGTGCCGGTGAATTATCTTCTGAATAAGCTCTGGGCATTTAAGGGCCGGAAAGATCTTACGGGGGAGCGGTAACCGTTCGGCGGGGGAAGGGAGTTGCCACCCTGGGAAAAATATGGTAAAATCTACGGTGTTTGTCCACAGCGGGAAAGCCTGCGGGACTTTGTACAACAAGGACATGCGGAAACGGAGTAGAAGATGACAGTAGCGCTTTGCCTGCTTACCTGGAATGAAATTGACGGCTGCAAACATGATGTGCCTTTGATTGACAGAAGTAAATTTGATCAGATCTACTGCATTGACGCCGGCAGTACGGATCATACCGTGGAATATCTGCAGGAGCAGGGAATCCCGGTTTACAGACAGACGCAGAAAGGGCTGAATCAGGCGTGCAGGGAAGGGGCGGAGCACTGCGAATGCGACGCGTTTGTGTTTTTCCATCCGAAGGGATCCGTTCCGGTAGCCGACACTTACAGGTTCCGGGAATATTTTGAACAGGGTTATGAGTTCGTGGTGGCGAGCAGAATGCTGAAGGAGAGCCGCAACGAAGAGGACGGCAGGCTGTTCAAGCCGCGGAAATGGTTTGTCCTTGGCCTGGCGCTGGCAGCGAGGATCCTGTTTCGCAGAGAGGGTAATACGATCTGGGATTCTCTGCACGGATTTCGGGGGATGACGGTGGAGGCATTCCGAAGATGCGACATTTCTGACAGAAGTCCTTCCGTGGATATCGAAATGGTCTGCAGGAGCTATAAGCTGGGGATAAAGCGGGTGGAATTTCCCACTGTGGAATCTCCCAGAATTTCAGGGGAAACCCATTTTAAGGCGTTTGCAACGGGGAAAAAACTGATCAGGTATCTGTTCTGGGAGATTGGCCGGAAAGGATAACGCGATGATCGAATCTTTAAAACGAAACAGGACGGGCATTCTTCTCATGGTGTGTTCCAGTATCTGTGTCTGTCTGGGCCAGCTGCTCTGGAAGCTGTCCGGGAACGGAAAGCCGCTGGATCTGATTCTGGGATTTTGTTTTTATGGCATAGGGGCGCTGGCGATGATCGTGGCATATAAGTTCGGGAAGGTTTCTGTTCTTCAGCCCGTCTTAAGCTTAAACTATATTCTCAGTATCGTCCTTGCCGCCGTTGTGCTGAAGGAAAAGATCACATTGTTGAAGTGCATCGGCGTTCTGATCATTTTTGCAGGCGTTCTGCTGATCGCCGGCGGCGATGAGGGGGAAAAAGATGCTTCCGTATAGTTTGATTTTTCTGATGACCGTTATGGGGGCCGTCGCCAGTATGTTTTTAAAGCAGGCGTCCGGTTCCCTGAAGGGAGGATCGGCGGCGGAGAGTGTTCTGAATCTGCTGAAGGCGCCGGATCTTTATGTCGGGGGGATCCTTTATCTTCTGGCGTCGTTTTTAAACATTTATGTGTTGAGGATACTGGATTATTCCAGCGTTCTGCCCCTCTCCGCCTTTACCTACGTCTGGACCATGTTTCTGGCGAGACTGCGGTTTGGCGAGAAACTGACCGGAAGAAAGGCCGCGGGCGTTTTTCTGGTAATAATCGGTGCGGTACTGGTATCCGGAGTTTATTAGGAGACTGCATTGCATGAAAAAGATTTTGTATACAAAGGGACGGTATCTTTTCCCCATTGTCCATTTTCTCCTTTCTTTTTTTTATGAGAAGCATATTATGATCTTTGACCCGGATCGCGACAGGATTCTCAGTATACCGAGAAATTCCGTGATCAGCGATGCGGGAGAGAGGATCATGGGCTATCTGCTGTCGAAGTTGTTTGCTCTGATTCTGATCTTTTCCCTTTGGTATCTGCTGTTCTGGATTATCAGGACCTGGACAGCAAAAAAGAATCTGCGTTTTTTCCTGCTGTTTTTTCTGGCGGGCTGCGCGGTCCTGCTTCTTCTGTGGCCGGAGCCGTTTGCCGCGAGCCGCGACAACTTTATCACATACTCCTATGCCATAAGATTCTGGCCGGAGTACTGGCACAGCGCATATACGAGCTGTATCTATGCTGCAGTGCTGATGGCTGCGCCGCATCCGGTGTTTCTTACGATATTTCAGTGGGCGTTTGCGGTATTTACGCTGGGATATGTATATAACCGGATTCTGGACAGCCCTGTGCTGAAAGGGAGGGGCAGATTCGGCGTATTCCTGATATTTTTTATGCCGGGAGTTTTCACCTTGTTTACAAATCCGTATCGGACGGAACTATATGCCCTTCTGTGCATGTTTCTTGTTTCCAGGACGGTTATGGATATGGTGGACGGGAAAAAAAGAGGCGGGTGCGGCCTGCTGCTGAATCTCCTGCTGTGTTCGTTTGTGGGGGTATGGAGGACGGAAGGGGTAATATTGGGCGTGCTCCTGTTTGCCCTGCAGACTGTCTTTGTCTTCCGCTTCCGGCCGGCAAAGGCGATCCTCTGCTGCGTGTGCATGCTGACGGTGATGGGACTTTTTTCCGTCCCTCAGAAGCTGGGCGACAGGAAGTATTACGGAAAGGATTATTCCTTTATCAATTCTTTTCCTACCCTGCGGAATATTCTGGCGTCGTCCGACGGAAACCTGTCTTACGAGGGAGCCGAAGAGGATCTGGCCGCAATCGACGCGGTGGTTCCGGTCGAAATCCTTCGTTATTATGGAATGGACGGTTATCGGCGGTATAATTATGCGAACGGCAGAGGGGATATTAATCAGAGCCTTGCGGAGGATGGGACGGCCGAGGCGTATATGCGGGCCTATTACAGAATAACGGCGCATAATCTTCCCATATACGCCAAAACGCAGATTTCCATGCTTCTGAAGGCTGTTATGCTGAGACCGGAGGAATATGTCGAAGCCGGCGGGACGCCGCCGGTAAACGATCCTGCTCCCTGGAAGCTGGCCTCCTGGGAGATGGGAGAGGAAGATTTTTACGCCGCCAGGGGCGCGGCGGCATGGAAGGATACGGCGGTCCACAGGATTTTTTGTGAAGCGGCGGACAGAATCGGAAACGGAATTTCAGGCTTCCTGCAGAGAACTTATTTTTACAGTCTGCTGCTGATCGCTGTTCCGCTGTATGAGATCTTTCTTTTTTTGTCAGAGATCATTCGGTGTATGAAAAAGAAACACAGTCTGCCGGGACTTGCGGGAATCGCGTTTGTCCTTCTGGGGCAGGCGGCGGCGATCTGTCTTGTGATGCCTGCGGGAACTCTGGTATATCTGCACGCATATTACTATTGTTCTTTTCTTTTGTGCCTGATTCATATAAACTGCAGAAGAAAAACGGGAGGATGGGAGAACGGAGAAAATGGAGATATTTGATTATCTGATTCTGGGGGCCGGACCCGCAGGCCTTACGTTTGCCAATCTGCTCAGGGAAAAGAAGCCGGAAGCATCTTTTCTGGTTCTGGAGAAAGAGACGCAGGCGGGAGGGCTGTGCCGCTCCGCAGATGTCGACGGCTCGCCGCTGGACATTGCCGGAGGGCATTTTCTGGATGTGAGAAGACCGGAGGTAAATCGATTCCTGTTTGGGTTTATGCCGGAGGAAGAATGGAATCTCTTTGAACGGGATTCCAGGATCGACATGGGAACTTACGAGACAGGACATCCCTTTGAGGCCAATATCTGGCAGATGCCGCAGGAGGAACAGGTAAAATATCTGAAATCCATTGCTCTGGCCGGATGCAATCTGGGCACACCCAAACCGGAGAAGTTTGTGGAATGGGTTACATGGAAACTGGGTGACAGGATAGCGCAGGCATATATGCTTCCGTACAACGCAAAGATGTTCGGCGCGGATCTGGAGGCGTTGGGGACTTACTGGCTGGACAAGCTTCCGGATGTTTCCTTTGAAGAAACGCTGTTAAGCTGCCTGAACCGAAGACCCTACGGCACTCAGCCGGGGCATGCGCAGTTTTATTACCCGAAAAAATACGGATACGGCGAGCTCTGGAGAAGGATGGGTGAGTCTCTGGGGGATCGGATCCTGTATCGGAAAAAGGCGGCGGGACTGGACCCGGAGACCGGAACCGTAACCTGTGAGGACGGCGCCAGGTTCCGGGCGTCCTGTATCGTTACGACGATCCCCTGGAGATCCGTGCAGCGGTATGAAAACTGCAGGGCGGATATTCCGGAAAAGATCGGGAGACTCCGCTCTACCGGAACAGAGATCCGGTATGTACCCAAACATTTGGATACGAAGGCCCATTGGATTTATGTCCCCGACCCGGAGATCTCCTACCACAGGATTCTTGTCAGACATAATTTCTGTATTGGCAGCAAGGGCTACTGGGTGGAGACCAATCTGGACAGAGTAACGGGGAATCGTGAGGGAACCGCGTTCCGGAATGAAACGACCTATCCTCTGAACACTGTGGACAAGCCGGGGCTTATGGCTGACATCCTTTCTTACATGGAACAGAGACAAATTTATGGCCTTGGAAGATGGGGAGAGCATCAGCATTATAACTCGGACGCTGTGGTGGAGCGTGCCATGCGGCTGTTTGAAAGGATTGTGCTGCAGAGGGCGTAAATCGCCCGGAAAGGTTTTGCGTTATGTGGGAATGTGAATACGGCAGAGAGCCGTTGGATTACAGGCTGTTATGGCTGCGTTTTCTGAGAAGGATCTGGATTCTGCCCATTGCCGTTCTGGCGGGAACGGTTCTTGTGGGGGGAATTTACTATTATTCCAGAACGGCGGCAAGAGGAGGAAGAACCTATCAGGCCGAATCCGTCTTTTATATTGATTTTGCGGAGAATGCCCAGGGAGAAACGTATGACTATTACAATTATTTCACCTGGGGAGAAGTGATTCATACGGATTTCTTCATGGATCATGTATATGAGGAAATGAAAGATCAGTGTTCCCGCGAGGAACTGATTTCCTATATTACCGCTACGGTGGATTCGGATGTACGCTATCTTTATGTACGCTGCGATACCCACGACCCGGAGCTTTCCGTGAGACTGGCGTCCGTCATGGAGACGATCGTTCCGCAGTTTGCCAAGACGCGGAAGGAGATCGCATCGATTGAAGTGGTGAAGAAGGGAAATACGGCGGCGGACAGTTCCAAAATTCGCCTGGGAAACGCCTGCGCGCTGGGCGCATGTCTGGGATTGGCTGCAGCGGTGTTTGCCATTCTGACAGTTCTGATTCTTGACACGGGCGTCTATCTTCCCGCCACGATCGAGAGACGTTATCATATGGTTTGTCTGGGAACGCCTTTTCTGCCGGAGTTTGCGCCTAACTGGAAGCTGTATCTGAAGGATGCCGCCAAAGTCGCCCTTGTTTTTCTGGATGAGGAAATTCCCGCAGGATACTCGCAGCATGCGGAAACGGACGGGCCGGAATTTATGGAAGACCAAAAGATCATGATATGCGGAAACCCGGTGGAACATGCGGAAGAATTGGAGAAGATCCGTAACTGCGACTGCGCGGTTCTCTGCCTGAAAGCCGGACGCAGAAACCAGGAAGCGTTTCAACGGCTGCTGGAGCAGCTTGGCCGTCAGAAAATTCCAGTGACGGCTGCCATTCTGATTTCGGCTGACCGGAAGCTGCTTTCCGCTTATTATAGAAGCAGGCTCTGAGAGCCGGCGTTGAGATTGGGAAAGCAGAGGTTCTCTTTCGGAGGGTGTGCGCCGAAGCGGACAAGGGGTGTGGATATGGTTTTATATGTTATGATAACGGTTCTGACGGTGTCTGCGGCCTGTTTCGTCAACAGGGCGGCTGCGGGAAAGCACCGTGGGTTCATGCCGGAAAACAGACAGGAGGCCTTGAACAGGATTCTTCTGGCAGGAATATTCATGACGCTTTTTGCGGTTTCGGCTTTGCGCATCGGCATTGGGAATGATTATTGGACGTATCGGTACAACTTTCTTCATATCTTAAGCGGGGACACGAAAGTGGCTTATGAGATTGGCTTTCAATGGCTTGTCAGAGCGCTGCAGACCTTGTTCGGCTATGACAATTACCGCGTCGTGTTTGCGTTTATGGCGTTTGTGACCTGCGCCCTTTTTCTGAAAGGTTTGTACGATAATTCCGACTGGTTTGCAATGTCCTTTTTTCTGTTCATGGCAAACGGATTTTATTTTATGAGCTTTACAAATGTGCGTTACTATTTTGCCATTTCGGTCTGTCTTTATGCCATGAAATATCTGTTTCAAAAGGATTTTGTCAGATTTGTTTTGTGGATTCTGCTGGCGTCCCTCGTGCATAAGTCCGTACTTCTGACGATTCCCGTGTTTCTGGCGGCCTTTTACCTGAAATGGAACAGAAAAACCCTTTGGCTGATTCCCGCTGTCTGCGGGATATTGGCGCTGGGAAAAGAGGGTGTGAGGAGACTGGTGTTTTTCTTCTACCCCTATTATGAAGGAGACCTGATTTTGGATGTGGAGTCCGTCTCTTATGTCAATATCGCCAAATGTCTGGCTGTTCTGATTTTTGCGCTGCTTTTTTACAAACGGGCGATTCAGGGAAATCCAAGAGCAGAGACGCTCTTTAACCTGAATCTGTTTTCACTGATCATTTACAGCTTTGGATTCTATATTCCGGAAACCTCCCGGGTGTGTTATTATATGGCGGCGGGCAACGTTTTTCTGATCCCTGTCATTCTGCGTTCCATGCAGAACAGGAAGCAGAGAGCTTTTTTTACCGGAGCCGTAGCGGTATGTTATGCGGCCTATTTCATGGTCTTTCTGGTGAGAAGCCGGGCTTCCACGATTCAGCTGCTTCCCTATCTGACATGGCTGTTTGACTGAGGGAAAGCAGCGGGAAATCCCGGTATGCGGACTCCTGAGCGTAAATGACGCAGCAGTTTCGGCCCGCGCCATTCGCAAAGCCGCGCTGACGCGCTATTCGGCGCTGCGCGCCTGCCTTTGCTCATGGAATGGCGCTCCCTCGACAGCTATATACAGCGGAAAATTCGTGCGAGCACGATTTTCCGCTGTATACGGCTGTCGGACGGATATGAGAAATGTAAAATAAGAAGAACGGACCAAATCGGAGAGAAAAACGTAACAGTTCAGGCCGCGCCATTCGCAAAGCCGCGCTGACGCGCTGTCCGGCGCTGCGCGCCTGCCTTTGCTCATGGAATGGCGCTCCCTCGACAGCTATATACAGCGGAAAATTCGTGCGAGCACGATTTTCCGCTGTATATAGCTGTCGGCTGAACTGTTACCAAATTACAGTATGCTGGAGAAAACATTGTACAGAGACAAACCGGAATAGACATGCAGAAATAAAAGGAACCAGCTGAAAAGCAAATAGGCGGCGTGTTTTACGCCGGATTTCTGACGCAGGGTGGAGAGCGTCAGTCTGCACACGCTTACTGTAAAAAATATTGTCATGCCCGCCATCATGCACCAGGAAAAATTACCTGCGTCTTTCCGGCTTCCGGATTCGGCAAGCACAGAAAATTCCAGTACCCCCATCATATAGCCCAGTACGCTGAGCCGTCCTTCCACAGTCTCATAAAAGTAACCGAGATTTGTCAGAAGCATCCAGATCGGAAAGAACATGCCGAGCAAAATGGACGTCGGAACGTCGTATGAAAAGAAATGCCAGACTTCCAGGGGCTTGGTCAGGATGACGGAAGTGCCCTGCTCCTTACCGAAGAAAAACAGAGCCGTATACTCCGTCAGGATATAAGCGCAGCTGGGAAGGGCGGCGACGGCAAGCCGCCAGGCCGCGCTCCAAACGGCTTTTACGGACGGCGTCTTTTTCACCGCGGCCTTCAGGAGGTCGAGAAGCACCATGATGATACCGGCGGGAAGCAGCATATACATAAAAGTCGGTTTTGCCAATACGGAAAAGAAGGAAAAAAGACCGAACCAAAAATATTGTTTTCCGCCTTTGAAAAACAGGGCTTTTTGATTGCGGTAACTTCTTATGATGTCGATTCCCGCCATCATTGCCAGCAGACCGAACCCCTTGCAGGCCGTATGGGTGGGATTATGCAGGGGATTTGGCGTAAACTGTCCCGTATAACCGTCGGCATACCATCTCATGATCAGCGGCCCTGCAAAGGAGAGCAGCGATGCGCCGAAGGAAGCCAGTCCCAGTCTTTGCTGACCGGTGTAGGCTGAAATAAGCGAACAGAGAAACCATGCCGTAACCGCAAAGGAAAATACGCCGAACAGGGCGAAGGTCAGCGACGCGGCTTCCTCAAGGGGAATATGGATCCTGGATTGAAAGAATTTGACGATCAGGTGCCACAGCATATGCGGAACCCGGAGCCATGTCTTAAAAAACACTTCCGGCTTCAGATAAAATTCCAGAGCAAATTTAGCGTGCGCCTTCATGTCCTGCAGGCCTTCCGCAGTGCAGAAAGCATAAGCGATCTGATAGTACAGGAGAAAGACCAGCGCGGCCAGCCCGGCGCAGACGATAAAAGAAAACTGCGGAGAGGATGGGGGGCCTTGCACATAATGCGACTCAGAAGGATCCTTCCTGCTTTCTCTGAAACGGTCTGTCAGTTTGTTTGTCCTTTTTTTTATCATGTCTATTTCTGTTCCCACCGTTTTTTGTCTGCTTTCCATCCGCCGGCAGGAATGAAATCATGTCTGCCGGACCGTGGAAACGACATACTACAAATATAAAATAATTTATATATTCTGTCAACATGGAAAACAGATGCTTGACTTTCCGGATTCGGTATTTTATGCTTTATATATTATGAACGGAATTTCAGTCTCAGTCAGTCTCAGCCGGACGGCAGGCTGAAACGTGAGGAACAGATATGTCAAAACGTGCGAAACTGTTTTTTTCTGTTTTTCTTGCTTTCTTATACAGCATTGCGGATATGATAGCGGGGCCCATGGCTGTAGAACGGGAGAAAAGCTTCGACCGGTCGCGGATTCTGCCTTTTCTCCTGTGTTTTCTGCTCTGCTGCGTGATTAATTTTGCTGTTTTTTCCGTGATACCCAAGCTGCGCCTGCGGATCAAAGACGGGCGGATTTCCAGGCGTCTTGAAAGAATTGGGGACCGCAGGTTTTTTCTGGCGGTCTGGGCTCTTATTTTTGTTTCCTGGATACCGGCTTATCTCGTCTTATACCCCGGCGTCCTGTCTTACGATATGATATCGCAGGTGGACAGCGCGTTGAACGGAATCACGAACAATCACCATCCCGTCCTGCATACATGGCTCATACGGCTCTTTATGAAACTGGGAGATGCCTGTTTCTCCGGTTACGAATCCGGAATTGGTCTGTTGTCGCTGCTGCAGATGGTGCTTTTGAGTTATGCCCTTGCCCGCCTGGTTTTTTTGCTGAAGAAAAAGAAGGTCCCGATGCTGGTGGTTATAGCCACGGCCCTGCTTTCGGCGGGATGGTTCATGAATGCCTGCCTGTCTGTGACGATGATAAAGGACTGCCTGCACGCTGCTTTTCTTGTATTGTTTGTCTGTCATTTTGCGGAAATTGCAACGAATCCATCGAAATATTGTCTGCGGAAGCGAAATCTGATCTTTTTCCCGATTATCAGCTTCCTGATGTGTGCGTTCAGAAATAACGGCATTCACATTTATATCTTCTGTTTTGCGGCGCTGTTTCTGCTGAGGTTGTCCCGGGTCAGGGGGGGTAAAAAACATATTGCCCTCGCAGCGGCGGTTCTGGCTCCGATTTTGATGTACGGAATCTATACCGGGCCTGTTTTTGACGCACTTGACATCGCGCCCACCGAGACGCGGGAAGCGCTGAGCGTGCCGATCCAGCAGCTGCAGAGTGTCGCTGTCAACAGGGAGGACAAACTGACAGACGCACAGCTGAAAAAAATGAAATATTATATCGACGATCTGGAGTGGATGAGCGCGAAGCCCCGTGAATACGAACCTTTCTGCGCAGATTACGCCAAAAGCTGCTTCTATTCCGAACATTATGACGAAGATCCCATCGCTTTCTGGAAATTTTATCTGCAGATCGGGAAGCAGTTCCCAAAAGAATACGCGGCGGCTTTTCTGTCCAATACGCTGGGATATTGGTATCCCGGTTTTTATGCGTATTCGTATGTTATGTACGACAATTATGCGCCGGAAGTGTTTCCGGTACCGCTGGAACGCAAAAGTATATGGAACTGGGAAATCCTGAAGAAGTATTATGAAAGTGTATGCAGTTCGGATTTCTGGCGGAGAACTCCTGTTTTGAGGCTGTTTTTTGTCCCGGGATTTTCGCTTTGGTTTCTGCTCTATGCGATGGCGCTGGCATGGGAAAAAAGAAATTATTTTACAAGGGTGTTTCCTCTTTTTTTACCGTTGATTGCCCAATATGGCATCATGATCCTTTCTCCGATGTCATCGTTTCGTTATTCCTGGCCGTTTTATCTGATGCTGCCGCTTGCTTTTGCGGCTGTCTGGGGAGACACACAGCCGCAGACAGTAAACGCCGGGCAGGAGCAGGCGGATCCGACAGCATAGGGGAGGATTGATGAAAATGAAATTTACGGCTTTAGAGAAAAAGACGAATCGCTGGTATGTTCCGGCGCTGGTACTTGTCATGCTCACCGCGGTGACCCTGCGCGTTGTGGGCGCAGGGTGGGGAATGCCGCATGGAAATCTGCACCCGGATGAGGGGCTGGTTTTTGAACAGGCTTATCAGTGCGCTCTGAACCACAATTTTGAGGTGCATGATTACTATCGGCCCAATCATGTTTCCATTAAGTTGAATACCCTTTTGTATATCGGCATACAGGAATTGTATTTTGCACCTCAGGGGCTCCATGATTTCGCCCTGAACTACAGGGAACACTTTGCGCTGTTTACTACCGCGTCCCGTGTTCTGACCGCCCTGTTTGGCGTGGGGGTAGTTATTTTTGCGTATCTTATCGCTCTTTTCCAGGGCAGGAAACAGGCCCTGTTTGCGGCCCTGCTGTTTGCGGTCTTTCCCGCGTTTATTGAACATTCTCATTATATCACGCCGGACATGCCGCTTTTGTTTTTCTTAATGGCTGTGCTATGGGCGGCGCTTTGTTATCAAAGAAAACCGTCTGTGGCATGGATTTTCTGGATGTCTTTCTTTACGGCGCTGGCTTTCTGCGAGAAATATCCGGGGGCTTACGGCTGTGTGATTATAGCTGCGGCCATAGGCATCACTCATATCAGAAAACCGATCCGGATCATAAAGGACGGGCTTTTGGCGATTCTGTTTTTTGTGCTTGGGATCCTGGCTGTTTCACCAGTGCTTCTGGTCGATTTCAGGACGGTTCTTGAGGCAATGGAAGCGCAAAATCATTCGTATCATCTGGGAGCGGACGGGCTCAATTTTTGGGAGACTCTGCTTTTTTATATAAAAACCACAGCGGCTCACCTGGGACTGCTTCTGACGGCAGGCAGTATATATGGGCTTGTGAAATCTTTTTTGAAAAATGCAAGGCAGACGCTCCTTTTATTGACTTTCGGCACATATATCATACCCATTTCCATGCTGAGCCTTCACTGGGAACGTTATTGCCTGCCGATATATGCCACGGGACTTTTATTTGGGACTATGGGGATGTTTTATATTCTGGAGGATGCAGGGAAATTATTGAAAAAAGCGTCCGTTGTCTTCCGGATTGCAGGGCCTGTATTTTTACTGCTGCCGGTATGCAGTCTGCTGGCAGGAGCCATTGCGTTCTGCGGGAGATTTCTTGCGCCGGACAGCCGGATCCTGCTTCAGGATGTGTTTGCGGGAATTGGCGTAACCGCTGAAAATACTGTTTACGACTGCAACACGCCTTTAGACCCGGGTGGATATTACGGTGCGTTTTCCAACTTTGAGGACGGAGATCCGTATCAGTTTAAATATGGCGCTTTGCCGACGTTCGTAATGACGTCGTCGGCGCAGCGGGATCTTTTCCTGCAGGCTGACCCTGAAATATACGGAGGGGAGGCGGACTTTTACAGGCGACTGGATGAGCAGTGTCCATTGGTCTTTCTTTACCCGGTGGAGATGCCGGAATGTCATTTCCTGGAACTGCAGAATATCTGGTATTCGGCGAGAAGCGTCTACAGATATATGCGTGGGGCGGCGGCCGGCTATGAGATCCGTCTCTATCAGCTGCATCCGTAACCGTCGTTTTCGGAACATACGGCAATGGATCCGGCTGTTTTGAACCTGTCCGACAAACGATGCCGTCGGCCTGAGGTTTTATGCGCATATCTCGCTCCGACTCTTCATAAGATGTAAAAAACATCTGTAAGGGTATTCCTATGAAAGAATATATCGAGGAGCGCGCCGTAAACATTGCGAATTACATTATCGACAGCAATGCTACGGTCCGGCAGACGGCGAAAGCCTTCGGAGTGAGCAAGAGTACGGTACATACGGTTGTAACGAATTAGAACGGCTGGAAGGGAAGGCTGGTTGGGCGGTGAAGTAGAGAAGTGCGCCCCGCCACGGTTGAAAGCAAAATAGAAAAGGTTATTTTTGATATGCCTGTTGCATTTTTGAAACTCAGGCATTGCTTATAATTCGGTCAATGGCTGCAACTGCTAAATATATATTATCCATCAAATAAAACGATAGTCAGGCAGTTCCTGTCAACTGTCTGACCATCTTATGCGTCTATATGTGAAAATTCTTTCTCGGATGCTTTTCTGTCAGGATGTTTCGTTGCTTTGATATTGCCACATGGGTATAAATTTCCGTGATATTAATGGAACTGTGTCCCAGCATTTCCTGAATATAACGTATATCCACATCTGCTTCCAGCAGGCTGGTGGCGAAGGTGTGGCGGAACATGTGTGGAGTAATATGCAATTCTATTGCGGCAAGAGAGGTATATTTGTTTATCATTCTACGGACGCATTGATCGGATAATGCGCGGCCGTCCTGGTTTACGAAAAAGAAATTATTTTCCTGAATCTGCGGCAGAAATTCTCTTTTATAATTTTCCAAAGCATGCATCACATCCTCATTTCCAATTTGCAGCCGACGTTCTTTGTCGCCCTTTCCATATATCAAAATGCTCTGATCCTGTAAATTGACATCCTCTTTTTTGAGAGAACACAGTTCGGAAATCCTGATTCCTGTGGCAAAAAGCAGTTCGATTACGGCAGCGTCCCTTAATGCATTTTTTCGCTGGAATGTTGTCGGCGCTTCCCGGCACTGCCTGTATATAGTCGATAAAAGCGTTTCAACCGTATGTAAAGGAATGATCCTTGGCAACGTGATCGGCTCACGGAATTTTAACTGCATTTTATTAAAAGGATTTTTGTCAACGAGATCCCTGTATTCAAAATAGTGAAAAAGCGCCTTTACGGAAGCCAGTTTTCTCTTAACCGTTTTTGCTTTGTAATGGTGGTGCAGGGAAGAGATATAGTCCTCTAATACGGCAACGTCAATTTCTGAAAGGCTGGAAACCGAAATGCTGCCTATAAACTGGTTCAGGTCGATCCGGTAGGCTTTTAACGTTTTGCGGTCAAGTCTCTTTTGATTTTTACAGTAGTCTAAATAATGCTCCGTGAGTGTTTCCAAGTTGTCCATTTTTATCTCTCCTTCATTGTTTGGTTTGGCAGACTTTATGGATGTGCCATATAAATACATTAGCAGGCCTGTATTTTGAGTAAAGCGGAAAATGATAAATTTTAAGGCAGGCAGGGCTGGATTTAAAACAAGATATCAAAAGCGGATATCGTTTAAATGCAGCGCAGGCGGGTTGGCGCATCCGAGAAAAAAACATTGACAAAGCAATATGGGGGGGTAAAATATAAAAAATAAAGGGAACGTTGTATGAAAAAGTAGAACGCAGAAGAGCAATAGAAGGCAGAACCTTTACTTTGACATGGGCAGGACAGTAAATGGGAGAATATTTTGTGA
The DNA here is from genome assembly GCA_947586055.1 of uncultured Acetatifactor sp. Lineage (GTDB taxonomy): Bacteria > Bacillota > Clostridia > Lachnospirales > Lachnospiraceae > Acetatifactor. The sequence goes on from CANPXL010000003.1 coordinate 51,830, forward strand.
ATGACCTCATTAAGGTAAACAGTGATCAGATGAACTGACACGGCGAAGGGACGGTCGCAGGCTTATGGGAAAAGTCTGCGGCTGTTTTTTTAATTAAAAAAACAGTTAATAATTTCAGCCCGGTTTTCATAGAATGGACAAAGACCATAAGGGCAGGGAGGTGCTCTCCCCTGTGAGCGATTTTTTCCATGAAAAAAAGAGAAAGCTGAATTATACGATACATAATCCGAATACGGTGGAAGAAACGGTCAAGGTGCTGGTGGAGGTTTTTGTGCAGGCGAATATGGGGAAGGTGGAAAAGAAGTTAAACGAGGTAATTGAAATGACGGAAAGATTTGGACAGTCTGAAGCTATAGCGGTTGAGTTATAAATTGCAGATAAAAACGATTGTATCAGATGTGTAAGGTCATCAAAAAACGAAGAGAATTTCCGGTGCTCTTTTTGTTTTTGATATTGTGAAGCGGAAAGATTGAGGGTATAATTTAATCAGTGATATATAGATAAATCCATGAAAAGGGACAGATTCAGGAGGTATTCCGCAATGTTATCCGAGGAAATGAGAGAAGAATTGGTGCGTGGATTGACAGATATCTTTCAAAATAATATTTCTATGATCATTTTATATGGTTCGGCGGCAAGGAATGAAGCAACGCTCGAGAGTGATGTTGCGATCATTGTGAAAGATTCGATGGACAATGATACAAAAAGTCGCTTCGTCAGATGGGTTGCCTATATGGATCTCCGTTATGAAAGAGTATTTTCCATTGTGGATATACAAGAAAGCAATCTAATGAAATGGGAAAAGGTACTGCCGTTTTATCAGAATATTCGTAAGGAGGGAATCGTCCTATGGAAGGCAGCTTAAAAGAGTTATCAGAATATCGCATGGCGAGAGCAAAAGAAATATATATTATGGATATTTGAATGATTGAGAGTGCAGGTTTTGTTCGTATGGATGATAAGTTGACCAGTCAAATAGATATTATTGGATAAAGGATTTGTGAAACTCTGTCTGTGGACGCTCACAGGCAATGCTTGTCATTTTGTCTGTGTATATACGTAAGCAGTGCTTGCTGGGTGGAGAAAAATTTTCTTGATATGTGTATTGTGATATGACTTTAAGTATGTTGCTGTATAGATATACTGAGAAGTTAATTAATGTTGTAATTTAATTGAGCGCTATGGAGTTACAGGAGACAATGGATTATCTGTGCTGAGCATAGCGACCGTAGAATAATAATTATATATAACACAGCGATAGGGCATTGACAGACTTGTGGAAACAGGTTTATTTGATGCTCTTTTTTATTATGAGCATTTTTTAAGTATATTGCACGGCCAGAGACATTTCTGATAATATTTTCAGATTGATTCTCATAGAATGGACAAAGGTTATTAAGAGGGGAGGTGTGTCCCACTGTGCAAACTTTCTATGAGAAAACATTTTCTGAGAAAAAGAGAAAACTGAATTATATCATACATAATCCAAACACAGTGGAGTATACTGCCCCAATGCTGCTGGATATATTGTTGCAGGTCAATGAGAAAAAGGTGGAGAGAAAGCTGCGGGAGATGGCGGGGGAGCATAATAAATTTTTGATTGTATAGTATCGGAACTTAAGGTAGAATAATGATATAGAGTTGATTTTGAATAGTTATGGAACGTCCATAGGATTTGCTTATGAAGATTGGAAAGGAAACTGGCAGTATATGTGTTACAGTATTGATGAAATAAAAAACAGAACTACACCTATTGCAAAGGCGTATGGAATTGAACGGATGAGTCTCTTTGGCTCTTATGCCCGTGGGGAAGCGAACGATGACAGCGACGTGGATCTGTATATAGAGCGTGGCAAAATGAAAAGCCTGCTGCAGTATTTTGCATTTGTCGATGAATTAGAAGATGCTTTAGAGTGTCACGTGGATGTGGTTACGACAGGAATTGAGGACAAGCAGTTTCTGTCGGGGATTATGCAAGAGGGAGTACTTTTGTATGAAGAATGAGGATATTGCAATCATTAAGAAAATGATGAAATACTGCAATGATATTAATATTCTTATGGTTCGGTTCAATAAAAATTTTGAACAGTATAAAAAGGATATTTCTTTTCAATATGCCTGCAATATGTGCATTATTCAGATTGGAGAACTGGCCAATAGATTATCGGATGAAGTCAGGGAAGCTAATGAAGATATTCCGTGGCGTGCGATCAGAGGGATGAGAAATCTACACGCACATGATTATGAAAATGTTGATCTGGAGATTGTGTGGAATACATTAGTGGAGGATATTCCGATGTTAGAGAAAAGATTGGAAAAGTTGTTGTGAGAATATTACTGCAGGAGATATTGTATTTTTATATAACAATGGCATATAAAGTGAGAAAATACAAGGAATAGCATTTAAGGAAAGGCCATCTTCATGAACATCGCCGCCTACTGCCGTGTCTCCACCGATAAAGCCGACCAACTAAACAGCCTGGAAGCACAAAAAATTTTTTTCTCTGAATACACACAGCGCACCGGTGACAACCTTGTGCGTCTCTACGCCGACGAGGGCATATCCGGCACGAAGATCAAGAACCGCAAGGAGTTTCTGCGCATGATGTCCGATGCGGAGCAGGGCCTGTTCGACATGGTGGTGGTAAAGGATATTTCCCGTTTTGCCAGAAATACGGTGGACTTGCTTCAAAATATCCGCAGGCTGAAGGCGCTTGGCATCGAAACGCAGTTTTTGACCGCCAATATGACCAGCATGGGCAACAGTGAATTTGTGCTGACCATCTTTGGCGCGCTGGCGCAGGAGGAAAGCGCAAACACTTCCAAACGTGTGAAATTCGGAAAAAAGATGAACGCAGAAAAAGGCCGGGTCCCCAACATCGTCTATGGTTACGACAAGACCATAGGCGACTATTTCAATTTGGAGATCAATAAGCAGGAAGCGGATGTCATCCGACAGATCTATACATGGTATTTGCAGGAGGGGGACGGCGCTGCCAAGATTGCCAATATGTTAAACGAGAGAGGATTAAAAACAAAGCGGAATTGCAGCTGGAGCCAGAACGCGGTCTGCCGCATTTTGACCAACGAACTTTACACCGGAAAAGTAATCAACGGCAAGCAGGAAGTTGAGGATTTCCTGACCGGAAAGCGAAGGGAAAAGGATGAAACGGAGTGGCTGGTCACAGAACGTCCCGACTTAAAAATCATAGAGCCGGAAGAATTTGAAAAGGCGCAGGAGATTCTTCACGGCAGGCATGCCGCCTTTCACATGAACAGAGAGCGCCAGAGCAACAAGTATCTCTTCTCCACGATCATACGTTGTAAGGAATGCGGCTGGTCTTTTCGCAGAACGGTGCGCACATACAAGAATACTTATGTCCGCTGGGTATGTTCCGGGCACAACGGCAAAGGCGCGGACAGCTGCCCCAATGCGGTTACAGTGGATGAGGATGAACTGATTGATGTGCTGCAGGAGTATTTTAACTATATTCTCAGCCGGCGAAAAAAAGTAGTAAAGTATGTGGTGAATGAGTTTCAGCGTGTCTACAGGGCGAAGGATGAGAATCTGGAATATGAAAGGGAACTGAAAAGCCGGTTGAACAAGTTGACAAAAGTCCGCGAGAAATATATGGATATGTATGCGGATGATCTGATCACAAGGCAGGAACTGAACGATAAGATTGGCGGTTTCAGGCAGGAGATGGAGCAGCTGGAAAAGGAACTGAAAATGGTGTCGTATCATTTGACAAAGAGAGAGCAGCTGGAAAGCGTTTTAAATCGTACTTTTAAAGAGATTGAGGATATCACGGATATCCGCGAAATGACGAACGCCCAGCTCAGGCGCTTGATCCGGAAGATCGAGGTAGACAAAGAGGGCAATGTAGAGATCTTTCTGCGTTTGTTCGGAGAGCTGGGGCTGGAAGAGACGGTTCTGATTGAGGACAACTGCGCTATAGATGCGGATATTTCAGATATCAGCAGTTTGGCAGAACCGGACAAAGTGACAAAGTGCGACCTTCATGCGAAGGCTGATGAAAATTCTGCCCAAACCGTTCCAAATTATCACAACCGTACATAAAGACGTAACCGACCGCCTTGCGCAGATCAATCCCGCTCTGGCGAAGCAGGCCCGCCAGGTGCTTGATGTGAATAAGTCAGAGCGGCACATACGGGGCGGTATGGCAACGAAGGAAAAATATCTCCACAGGCAGCACACGGAAGACTGACGAAAAAAGACCGAAATACAGGTATGCCCTGCCGGCACTGTATCGAGGTCTTTTTTTGTCGGCTAATCTGCATCGGCATGTAATTTTCTGTCCTGACATGGTAACAGTTCAGCGCGCGCCATTCGCAAAGCCGCGCTGCCGCGCTATTCGGCGCTGCGCGCCTGCCTTTGCTCATGAAATGGCGCTCCCTCGGCAGTTATATTCGGCGAAAAATTTGTGCGAGCACCATTTTTCGCCCGGACATGGTAACAGTTCAGCGCGCGCCATTCGCAAAGCCGCGCTGTCGCGCTATTCGGCGCTGCGCGCCTGCCTTTGCTCATGAAATGGCGCTCCCTCGGCAGTTATATTCGGCGAAAAATTTGTGCGAGCACCATTTTTCGCCCGGACATGGTAACAGTTCAGCGCGCGCCATTCGCAAAGCCGCGCTGTCGCGCTATTCGGCGCTGCGCGCCTGCCTTTGCTCATGAAATGGCGCTCCCTCGGCAGTCATGTTCGGCGAAAAATTTGTGCGAGCACCATTTTTCGCCGAATATAACTGCCGGCTGAACTGTTACCGAAAACATATTTACATTTTTCGACAACAGAGATAAAATGATACGGGATTCAGTACACCGAAAATACCGGAGACGGGGGATAACGCCGAACCGGACAAGTCTGCAGAGGATGGTGGAAATGCTTTATTCAAACCGTGATTTGAGAAAACTGATCGTTCCGCTGGTTTTTGAACAGCTGCTGGCGCTTTTGGTGGGCCTTGCGGATACGCTGATGATTGCGGGCGTGGGAGAGGCCGCCGTATCGGGCGTGTCGCTGGTGGATACCATCAATATTCTGATCATTAATATTTTCACCGCGTTTGGTACGGGAGGCGCCGTGATCGCCGGCCATTACCTCGGGAAGAAGAACGCAGACAGCGCAGGGAAAGCGGGATGGCAGGTTCTTCTCTTTTCCTTCGTAAGTTCTCTGGTAGTGACAGCGCTGTTTCTCCTGTTTCACCGCCAGCTGCTCGATTTGATCATCGGCAGGGTGGAAGCGGACGTCATGGAAAATGCGAAAGACTACCTTGTGGTGACGGCAGTGTCATTTATACCCCTGGCGGTCTATAACGCCTGCGCCGGCCTGTTCCGCACCATGAACGATTCCCGTACGACGCTGTATATTTCTCTGCTCATGAACGTGCTGAATGTGATCGGAAACGCCGCTTTGATCTACGGCGCGGGTATCGGTACGCTGGGAGCGGCGATTTCCACCACTTTTTCACGGACGGTGGCGGCGGTGGTGATTTTGGCGCTTTTATTTGACAGAAAGAGAGCCATCAACTTCCGGGGACAGGTAACGTTTCGCTTCCGGCCCGAACTTTTGAAAAAAATCCTTTATATCGGACTCCCAAACAGTCTGGAAAACAGTCTTTTTCAGCTGGGGAAAATACTGACCGTCAGTATGATCTCCACGATGGGAACCTATGCCATAGCGGCGAACGCGGTCTGCAATACCCTTGCGTCCTTCAACATCCTGCCGGGAAGCGCCATCAACAGCGCCATCGTCGCGATCGTATCGGTCTGTATCGGAGCCGGTGAGACAAAACAGGCCCGATATTATACGAAAAAGCTGATGGGTCTTGCCGAGCTGTGCATGGTTCTGACGTCGGCGTTGATCATACTGGGAGCGGGATGGATCATTTCCTTCTATCGTTTGAGTCCGGAAGCCACGGAGCTCGCCAGACAGGTGATTACATACCATGCGGTGATGGCTGCATTTGCGTGGATCCTGTCCTTTGCCCTTCCGAACACTTTCCGGGCGGCGGGGGATGTGGTGGTGCCCATGGGTGTGGCAATTGCTTCCATGTGGGTGTTTCGGCTGGTTTTTGCCTACATTCTGGGGATTCGGCTTGAAATGGGGCTGATGGGCGTATGGATTGCGATGACGATAGACTGGGTATTCCGGGCAATCTGTTTCACAGTACGTTTTATGGGACACCGATGGGAAAAGAAACTGCTGTCCTGATTTTCCCTCAAAAAGTTGCCGAACAGGAAAATTTTTGCTATACTGTCCCTGAGGACAGGCGGCAGGGAAGGTTCCTGCAGGCACAATAAGGATGGCTGCCGAAAGGCGGCGGAAAGAGGAAGACATGACGTTAGCACAGGCGAAGGAAAAGCTGGAAAAGTATGGACAGCAGCATCTGCTGAAATATTATGAGGAACTTACGGCGGATGAGAAAAAAGCGCTTCTGGCCCAGATCGAGACTACGGATATGGAGGTGCTTAAGTCCTGCAAGCACAGAGAAGAACTTGCAAAGAAAGGCGTGATCACGCCGCTGGCTGCCATGCAGCTGCCCGAGATCGAGAAATGTCGCGCATCCTTTACCGCTGACGGTCTTGATGCGATCCGGGCGGGAAAGGTGGGCGCGGTCCTTCTGGCGGGGGGAATGGGAACGCGGCTCGGTTCCGACAATCCCAAAGGCATGTTTAACGTGGGACTGACCAGAGAACTTTACATTTTTGAATGTATCATCCATAACCTGCTGGATGTGGTCCGGCAGGCAGACGCATGGATCCATCTGTTTGTAATGACCAGCGACAAAAACCATGACGCCACCGTGAGTTTTTTGAAGGAACATGAATTTTTTGGCTATCGGGAAGAATATGTCCATTTCTTTACCCAGGAGATGGCTGCCGCGACGGATTATGAAGGCAGAATCTATCTGGAGGAAAAGGGAAGGCTTTCCACGTCGCCCAACGGAAACGGCGGCTGGTTTGTCTCCCTGAAAAAGGCGGGGCTTCTGGAACTGGTGCACAGCCGGGGCATTGAATGGCTGAATGTGTTCGCGGTGGACAATGTGCTGCAGAGGATAGCGGATCCCTGTTTTATAGGCGCGACGATTCAAAAAAACTGTGACGTGGGCGCAAAGGTGGTAAAGAAAAACGCGCCTGACGAGAGAGTCGGCGTAATCTGTCTGGAGGACGGCAGACCCTCCATCGTGGAATATTATGAACTGACGCAGGAGCTGATGGAGGCGAGGGATGAGAATGGCGATCCCGCCTATTATTTCGGCGTGATCCTGAACTACCTGTTCCGTGTGACGGAACTGGAGCGGATTCTGGAAAAACGGCTGCCGCTGCATATCGTGGAGAAAAAGATCCCTTACCTGAATGAGTCGGAAGAGCTTGTGAAGCCGGATGCGCCGAACGGATACAAGTATGAAAATCTTGTGCTGGACATGATCCATCAGATGAATAGCTGTCTGCCGTTCGAGGTAGAGAGAGAGAAAGAATTTGCGCCAATCAAGAACATGACAGGCATCGATTCCGTGGAAAGCGCGCGGGCGCTTCTTCAGAAAAACGGCGTAAAGCTCTGAGCGGAGAAAACCGTTTCGCAGTTCACGGAGGAAGGACAGGGGACGCCGGCGCCGAAAGGCGGGAGACCGGCGCAGAAAGGCGGGTTATAAGGATGAAGATTTTGGTGACAGGCGGCGCCGGTTTTATCGGGAGCCATACGGTGGTAGAGCTTCAGCAGGCGGGGTATGACGTTGTCGTGCTGGACAATCTGAGCAATTCCAGCGAAAAATCGCTGGATAGGGTGGCGGCGATCACGGGGAAAAAGGTCCCTTTTTACAAGGCGGACATTCTGGACAGGGATGCGCTGGAGAATATTTTTTCCGAAGAAAACATTGACGCTGTGATCCATTTCGCGGGGCTGAAATCGGTTCCCGAATCCACACGGAAGCCATGGGAGTATTATGAGAACAATATTGCGGGAACGCTGACGCTGGTGGATGTGATGCGGAAGCATAACGTGAAGAATATCATCTTTTCCTCCAGCGCTACGGTTTACGGGAATCCTGCATTCGTACCGATCACGGAGGAATGTCCCAAGGGCCAGTGTACGAACCCCTATGGCTGGACGAAATCCATGCTGGAGCAGATCCTTTCCGATATCCAGAAAGCGGATCCGGAATGGAACGTCATTCTGCTTCGCTACTTCAACCCCATCGGCGCCCATAAGAGCGGAACGATGGGAGAGAATCCGAACGGTATTCCCAACAATCTGATGCCTTACATCACTCAGGTGGCAGTGGGAAAGCTGAAGGAGCTTGGAGTATTCGGCAATGATTACAACACGCCGGACGGCACCGGCGTCCGGGATTATATCCATGTTGTGGATCTGGCGCTGGGTCATGTAAAAGCGCTGAAAAAGATTGAAGAGAAGGCGGGGCTGAAGATTTATAATCTTGGCACCGGGGTGGGATACAGTGTGCTCGATATTGTAAAAAATTTCGAGGAAGCGTCCGGCGTAAAGATTCCCTATGTGATTAAGGAGCGCCGCCCCGGCGATATCGACACCTGCTACGCAGATGCGTCCCTGGCGAAGAAGGAACTCGGCTGGGAGGCAAAATACGGCATCCGGGAGATGTGCGAGGACTCCTGGAGGTGGCAGAAAAACAACCCCAACGGATATGAGGACTGATCGGGCCGCCTTCAGGCGACGTACAGATACATAAAGATAAAATGGCAGATGCTTCCGGCCATCACAAACAGGTGGAACACTTCATGGGAGCCGAATCCTTTGTGCTTTGCGTTAAACAGGGGCAGTTTCAGCGCGTAGATCACGCCGCCGGCGGTATAGATAAGACCGCCGGCCAAAAGCCAAACGAAGGCGGCGGCTGGGAGCGTGGACAGAAGCTGCCCGAATACAAGCAGACACACCCAGCCCATGGCGATATAGATCACAGACGAAAACCACTTCGGACAATTGATCCAGCAGGCTTTCACCAGCATTCCGACCAGAGCGATGCCCCAGACCAGAGCGAGCAGCGCGTAGCCGGCTTTGTTGTCCAGAACGATCAGGCAGACAGGGGTGTAGGACCCTGCGATCAGCACAAAAATCATCATATGATCCAGCTTACGGAACAGATTCAGGACTCTGCCGGTCACATTCACCGTATGATAGGCTGCGCTGGCGCCGTAGAGAAGGATCATGCTGGCCATAAATACCGAGAGGGCGCCAAGACAGCGGCCGCCGGAGGTAATCCCCGCTTTGACAAGAAGCGGCACTGCCGCGAACACCGCCAGCATCATGCCGATAAAATGAGTGATGGCGCTTCCGGGTTCTCTGATCGTGATCTGCATAGGCTTCTCCTGTTCCGGAGCAATTCGTCGCTCCTGATTCCGTCAAGGTTGAAATATTTGAAACGTATTCCTATTATCTGCGGCAAAGCGTTTCGTCATACAACAAAGTTTAAAAAACAAGATGAAATAGTTGGAAAGTTTATCATGTAGTTTTAAAAACTACTTGTTGAATAAAATGATAGTACATCGAATGAAAGAACTTGTCAACAGAAAAAAACGTCTTTTTTTCGTCAGTCTTCTTCTATGATCTGAATTTCAAGATAGTCAAAGTCGATGGATTCGATAAAATTATCGCCTGTGAACCGAGTTTTGCTGAGACGTTTAAAGTCGGCGATATTTTTGTCAAGCCAGATCGGTTTTGCGAGGTCGAACTGATAGCAGGCTTCTTCCAGCGCATGAAAGACCTTGTGGGTGCGTGTATCGGCGCTGTCGTCCGCAATGCAGATATCCCGAAGCAAATGGTTGTTCTCAAAGATACGTGCCCAAAGTCGAAACATGATTTCCCCGCTTTCCCGTGTCAGAACGGTGTCTCTGTGAAGCCTTCCTGAAGTTTCTGTATCCCCATGGTAATGGATTTTCGGATAAAGTGCAAGCGTTTTGAAAAATACGGCTCAAAAACGGCAACAGTTCTATATTTTCACGGAAGGACATATAAATTTAGTAACGTTCAGTCCGCGCCATTCGCAAAGCTGCGCCGACGCGCTATCCGGCGCCGTACGCCTGCCTTTGCTCATGAAATGGCGCTTCCTCGGCGGCCGTATTCGGCGAAAAATTCGTGCGGGCACGATTTTCCGTCGAATGCGGACGCAGGCTGAACGGTTACTAAATTTAAGGTACGGCTCAACAGGCCGAAAATAATAATTTTATAAGAAAAGGATTAATTTTTTATTAATATCATGCAATGGAACAGCTTTATATGGTACAATGAATTTAACAGGAACGGGCCATGGCCGGAAGGCAGCCCATGTGATCAGGCAAATGAAGGAGCAGCCATGGAATTCAAGACAGACAACGGCGAGGGAGTCGACAGCTGGCGCGAGGTTACGTTGATCTACAATGCGGCGCTGAAGCAGGTGCAGACCAAGATGGAGATCCTGAACGACGAGTTTCAGCACGTGCACCAGTATAATCCCATAGAGCACATCAAGTCCCGGATCAAGACGCCGGAGAGCATCGTAAAAAAACTGAAGCGCAACGGATATGAATCTACAATAGATAATATGGTGAAATATGTAAACGATATTGCGGGGATACGGGTGATCTGTTCTTTTACTTCGGATATCTACCGAATTGCCGACATGATCGCGGAACAGAGGGACATCAAGGTGCTGGCGGTAAAGGATTACATTACGTTCCCCAAGGCCAGCGGTTACAAGAGTTATCATATGATCGTGACGGTGCCGGTGTACCTGTCCGACCGGACGGTGGATACGAAAGTCGAAATTCAGATCCGCACGGTAGCAATGGATTTCTGGGCCAGTCTGGAGCATAAGATTCACTATAAATTCGAGGGGGATGCGCCGGAGCATATCCGCAGCGAGCTGGTGGAATGCGCCAGAATGGTTTCCGACCTGGATGACAGGATGCTGCAGCTGAACAATCAGATCGCCGAAATCAGCCGTCAGGAGGAAGAGCGGAAACAGATTTAAAAAGAAGATGACTGCAAAAGGGCGCTCCGGTGCTGGACGGGGAGTCCTTTTTTGGCGCATAAAATGAGGAGTGCCCGGACACCTTACGGCATCCGGGCTATTATGAAAAAAGGTCTTGTGTGCTGTCTGTGCTTTCTTTTCTACAACAAAATCAGTATAGCAATCAAATATGAATAAAATATGAACACGGTGTAAAGAGTTGGTGAATACTACAAAAAAAGAAACAAACAGGGAGCGGAATCTGTGCAATTTGAACAAAATAAGTTTTTCCTTGTGACTTATGGGAAAAAGTGATAAAATAACTGTACACAGTGACAAATCTTGGACGGACAGTACGGCGAAAAACAGGCGCCGGGCCTGTTTGGAGGAAAACAGATGGATATGTTTATGGATAAGCTGTCGCAGAAGCTGACGGCGCAGGAGATCATCAGAGCAAACACCGCGGCTGAGACGGAGGAACTGAACCGGCTCCGCAACCAGATTGACGAATACGACAGATGTCTCCAGAAAATGAGACAGCTTGTGGAAGAGGGCGCCGATAAGCTGAAGGGAAACGCCGAGCAGAACGAGAAACTTCAGAGCCTGGTGACGGAGCGCCTGGGGGCTGTGGATGCCGCGCTGGGCAGACAGCTTGGCAGCATGGACGCCACTCTGGGCCAGAGACTTGGCGAGCTGAACAATGAGCTGGGACAGAGGCTGGGCGAGATGAACGACGAGCTGAAACAGCATCTGGGAGGGCTGAACAGCGATCTGGAACAGCGGTTGGGCGACCTGAACAGCGCTGTGGAAAAGCAACTTGCCGAACTGAAAAAGTCTCAGGAAGAAAAACTGGACCGGTTGGACGGGAAACTGAGCGAAGAGCCGGACGGCCAGCTTGATGAAAAATTTCTTAACGTCACGGATTCCATCCATAAAGAATGCGTTAAGGTATACCGAAACGTACAGGCCGTTGTACAGGAGGAGGGCGGAAAGCAGGTTGAACAGCTGAACGGCGCCGCTGCCGGCGTACAGCGTCTGAAGAAAAAGCTGAATGTTGTGCTTGGCATCTCTTCGGCGGCACTGGTGGCTTCACTGGTCAGCCTGATCGTGAATGTGCTGCATGCGCTCAATGTGTTTTGACGGGGAAGGTATGGAAAAGGAACTTTGGAAACCGGGCAACATGCTGTATCCGCTGCCCGTTGTCATGGTGAGCATGGCGGATGAAAGTGGAAAAACAAATATTATCACGATAGCATGGGCGGGGACGGTTTGCACCAATCCGCCCATGGTCAGTATTTCGGTAAGGCCGGAGCGGTATTCTTATCCCATTCTCCAAAAAATGCGGGAGTTTGTGATCAATCTGACAACGCGCGAGCTGGTTTACGCTGCGGATTTCTGTGGGGTAAAGAGCGGCCGGGACGTGGATAAGTTCGCGGCGCTGGGGCTGACGGCTGTGGCGGCAGCCAAGGTAAAGGCGCCTTTGATCGGGGAAAGCCCGGTAAATCTGGAATGTCAGGTGAAGCAGGTACAGCGTCTGGGCTCTCATGACCTGTTTCTTGCGGAAGTGGTGGCGGTACACGCGGACCGGCGGTACATGGACGCGGATCATAAATTTCATCTGGAACAGGCGGAGCCGGTGGTCTATTCCCACGGCGCGTATCTGCTCTGCGGTGAACAGCTTGGCACCTTTGGCTACAGCGTCCGCCGCAGGCCGGAGAGGAAAAGAACGTGAGGAAAGAATGGATGACCGAGGGCGTAACACGGAAGATCTTCTGGATCCTTCTGCTTGCCGCCGCGGCGGTTCGCTGTGCGGGATTTCCCGATATCCCGGGCGGAATCAATCAGGATGAAGCCATGGCGGGGATGGACGCCTGGGCGCTGTCGAAGTACGGCACGGACAGGTACGGTACTTTCCTGCCGGTACATTTCACCGCCTGGCGGTACGGACAGATGAGCGTGCTGCTTTCCTACTGTATGATTCCCTTTATCCGGGCGTTCGGTTTCGGAACGTTCGCGGTCCGGATGCCCATGCTTCTGGTTGGCTGCGGTTCCGTGGCTCTGGTATATTTTGTTGGGAAGCGTCTTTTTTCGGAAAAATTCGGTCTTCTGGCAATGGCCCTGACGGCGGTGAATCCCTGGCATTTTATGCAGAGCCGCTGGTCGCTGGACTGCAATCTTTTTCCCCACGTATTCCTGCTGGCTTTTTTTCTGCTTCTGAAAGGACTCGAAAAGCGCAGATGGCTGTATCTTTCCATGGTGTTTTTCGGGCTGACGTTTTACTGTTACGGAGTCGCCGCATATAGTGTGCCCCTTTTCCTGTTGGGGTATGGGGCGTGGTGTCTGAAACGAAGGCGGCTGCGTCCTGTGGAAGCGCTTATCTGCGGCCTGCTCTTTTTGCTGACGGCGCTGCCGGAGATTGCGGTATTGGCGATCAATTTTTTTCACTGGCCCTCTGTAACCACTCCCTTTTTTACGCTGAGTTATTTTCCGGAGAGCGTAAGGAGCAGGGATATCCTGTTCTTCAATTTCTCCATGGGGCAGCTTTTTAAAAACCTGGCGGCTCTGGTCGATACGGCCATTTTGCAGAAACCGGATGCGGTCTACAACGCCCTGCCCGATTTCGGCCCCATGTATTATCTATCCGTTCCCTTTGTGCTGATTGGAATCGTGACATTTCGGAGGGAACTTTCCGCGGAACGGGATTCAAAGGTAAAGGCCGGGCGGACGGCGCTGTGGTATTTTTTCCTCATGGGGATCTGGGTGGGGCTTACCACTTATCAGGTCAATGTGAACCGGATCAATATTTTCTTTTATCCGCTGATCTTTCTTACCGGCCGGGGAATCTGCGCCGCCGCGGGGAAAATAAAGCGCCTTGGGTATGTGACGGCGGCTGCGTACGGGGTGTGCTTTGTCCTGTTTCTGACTTCCTATTTTACGGATTTTGCCCAAAGGATCCTGCCGGTTTTCAACGCGGATTTCCTGGCCGCCGTGAAGGAAGCCGACGAAATGGAAGGGTATGACAGGCTGTATATCACTTCTGACGCCGGATGGCAGACAAACTGGCAGATGACGGAGATCCTTACCCAGTACGCCTGCCGGATCGACGCGCGCTATTATCAGGAAAAAACACAGGTCACCGGGGGACGAAAGCTGCTCCCATATTCAGAGCGATATCATTTTATTGATATGGGGAGCGTCGGCCGGCCGGATCCGGAGGGACTGTATGTCGTGTATCAGGGGGAACTGGATTCTCTGCCGTTTCCGTATAAAATCCTTGATGCCCGGGGAACCTATCTTCTGCTGAGACCAGCCGGCGGGACCGGTTGAAATCATGCTTTACAAGGCATGAAAATGTTGGTAGAATTACCATGTAACAATTATTACAGAATTATGAACAATATGAAATAATGTGAAATATGGAAGAACGATGAAAAAAACAAAAATCAATCATAAAAAATACAGGGTTACATATATTATAAGTACGGCGTTCACACTTTTTTTCTGCATGCTGTTTTTAAGGGGGTATACGCCTGTTGAGAGAACAGGAGAGAATATTTTCTATGTGCAGGTGAACGGACAGGCCGTAGGAACTTTGGACAATGCGCAGGAGGCGGAAGAGCTTCTGATCCAGGCGCGCAGAAATGTAACCTCCGCCAGCGAGGAACTGGTCTTTATGGAAGCGGAGCTCAGCGTGGACGGCGAGGAAGTGCTCTGGGGAAAAGTCGACAGCCCCCGGACGGTTCTGAAAAACATGGAGTCGGCTCTGCGCAGCAGCATTCAGGAGACCATGCACCGGTCCTATACGCTCAAGGTGAACGAGTATATTGTGAATCTGGCAAGTGTGGAGGAAGTGGATCAGCTCCTGCAGGCCGCGGTGGACAAGTATGACGGCGAGGACGACTTCCGGGTAGGACTGGCATACGACACCAACAAGGAATTTAATGTGCTCACGGCAAATGTTGCATCTGCCGACCGGGAGGCGGAGGAAGAGGTTATCGCCTGTCAGGGAGGGATACAGGCTCTTTTCGACAGTATAAAGGAGCCCGCCGAAATACAGGAGGAAAAGGATTTTTCGGATTATGATCTCGGCATTCTGGAAATGGGATTTTCCGAGGAAGTGGAGATCGTGGAATCTTATCTTCCGGTGAGTCAGCTGACGCCGGTCTCCGAGGCCATCGAACAGGTGACAAAGGATCAGGAAGTACCCGGCGAGTATGAGGTGGTGGCCGGGGATACGCTGTCGGCCATCGCTCTCAAGGTCAATATTCCCATGGACAGCATTGTGGCCATGAATGACAGTCTGGAGAGCATTGAAAGCACGCTCCGGATCGGTCAGAAGCTGATCATTACCATTCCGGAACCGGAGCTTTCCGTGACCAGAACGGAGCAGCAGTATTATGAGGAAATTTATGACGCTGATGTCATCTATATTGACAACGATAACTGGTACACCAATCAGACAAAGGTACACCAGCAGCCTTCCGCGGGTTTCCGCAAGGTGGTGGCCAACGTCAGCTATGTGAACGATAAGGAGGTTTCCAGAGTCCTGCTGAAGGAGGAGATAGTTCAGGAGGCAGTCGCCAAGATTGTGGAACGTGGCACCAGGATTCCTCCTACCTATATCAGACCTATTTCCGGCGGGCGCAGAACGTCTAAATTCGGTCCCAGAAAGGCGCCAAAGAAAGGCGCCAGCACATACCATAAGGGCGTGGACTGGGCGACTCCCACCGGTACGCCTGTGTATGCTTCCTGCGGCGGTACGGTGGCGAAAGCCGGCTGGGGCAGCGGTTACGGCTATGTCGTCTATATCAACCATGAGGACGGCAGGCAGACCCGATACGGACATCTGAGCAAGATACTGGTGAAAGCGGGACAGACCGTGAAACAGGGAGAAAAGATTGCCCTGAGCGGAAACACCGGCGTCACCACAGGCCCTCACCTGCACTTTGAGATTCTGATCAACGGCAAACAGGTGGACCCGGAGAAGGAACTCAGCAAATACGGAAACTGACATCCGGCGGAAAGTCTTTTGCGCTGCCCGACGAATGTGCGTTCGATTTACAAATGCGGAAAAATATGGTAACATTGTTATATTATTCAGGGCAATGCTTGCCGTACAGGCTGTGCGGGACAACAAGACTTTAACCTTAAACCGAGGTATAGATAGATGGAACAATATGCGATCAAAGGCGGCAATCCCTTAGTGGGAGACGTGGAAATCGGAGGTGCAAAAAACGCCGCACTTCCTATTCTCGCGGCTTCCGTGATGACGGATGAGACCGTCTATATAGAGAATATGCCGGATGTGAGAGATACCAACGTACTTCTGGACGCCATGCAGGGGATCGGCGTTCTGGTAAAGCGCACGGACAGGCATAAAGCCGTGCTGAACGCGGGAAGCATCAACAGTCTGGTTGTGGACACGGAAGGAATCAAAAAGATCAGGGCATCCTATTATCTGCTGGGCGCGCTGCTGGGGAAGTTCCGATGCGCGGAGGTGGCGCTGCCGGGCGGCTGCGATATCGGATGCCGGGCCATAGACCAGCATATCAAGGGCTTTCGGGCCCTTGGAGCGGAAGTAGTCATTGAACACGGGCTGATCAAGGCCAGGGCGGAGCGTCTTGTGGGCAGCCATATTTACATGGATGTTTCCAGCGTTGGCGCAACCATCAACGTCATGATGGCCGCCGCCATGGCAGAGGGCGTGACCATTATCGAAAACTCCGCAAAAGAACCCCATGTGGTGGATCTTGCCAACTTCCTGAACAGCATGGGCGCCAATATCAAGGGCGCGGGCACGGATGTGATCCGGATCAGAGGCGTTTCAAAGCTTCATGGGTCGGAATATACCATCATTCCCGATCAGATCGAGGCGGGCACGTTCATGTTTGCCGCGGCGGTGACCAAGGGGGATGTGACGGTCAAGAATGTGATTCCGAAGCACCTGGAATCGATCACGGCAAAGCTGCTTGAAATCGGATGCGAAGTGGAGGAAGCGGACGACTGTATCCGCGTTGTGGCTTCCAAACCCCTGAATCATACGCAGGTAAAGACGCTTCCCTATCCCGGTTTTCCCACCGACATGCAGCCACAGATCACGGTGGCGCTGGCGCTGTCCAGAGGGACCAGCATTGTTACGGAGAGTATTTTTGAGAATCGTTTTAAATATGTGGATGAGCTGACCAGAATGGGAGCCAATATAAAGGTAGAAGGAAACACCGCCATTATCGACGGCGTTCCCCAATATACCGGGGCCAGCATCTCCGCGCCGGATCTCCGCGCCGGAGCGGCTCTTGTCATCGCCGCGCTGGCGGCTGTGGGTTTCACCACGGTAGACGACATTCAATATATCGAGAGAGGGTATGAGGATTTTCATCTCAAGCTTCAGGGATTGGGCGCACAGATCGAAGTGGTGCAGACGGAAAAAGATTATCAGAAGTTTAAACTGAAAACGGGTTGACAGAGACGGCCGTTTCCTGTATAGTAATGATGTTGTATAAAAAAGTGAATATGATTTCTCTTATTCAGAGCTGGCGGAGATACATAGGATCGATGAAGCCACGGCAACCCCTTTGCAGGAAGGTGCCCACCTGAGCGAGTAAAATCGAGCAATAAGAGGATTGATGATCGAAAGATTCAGGTCCGCTTATCGCAGCGGACTTTTTCATTTGTCTTTTTGCAGGGAAACCATTTCACACAGCAAATAACCCAAGGAGGAAAAACACTATGGAAAAACACTTATTCACATCGGAATCCGTGACCGAAGGTCATCCCGACAAGCTCTGCGACGCTGTTTCCGACGCCATTCTGGACGCCTGCATGGAACAGGATCCCATGAGCCGCGTTGCCTGCGAGACCGCAAGCTGCACAGGCTTTGTGCTGGTGACCGGCGAGATCACCACAAAAGCAAACCTCGATATTCCAGCCATTGTCCGCAAAACCGTTACGGAGATCGGTTACAATGATTCCAGGGTTGGCTTTGACGGCAACACCTGCGCCGTTCTGGTCGCCCTTGACAAGCAGTCTCCCGACATTGCCATGGGAGTGGACAAGGCGCTCGAGGCAAAGGAGTCCCGGATGACCGACGAGCAGCTGGAAGCCATCGGCGCCGGCGATCAGGGAATGATGTTCGGCTACGCCACCAACGAGACTCCGGAACTGATGCCGTATCCCATTTCTCTGGCCCATAAGCTTACAAGGCAGCTTACCAAAGTGCGGAAGGACGGCACTCTGAAATATCTCCGTCCCGACGGAAAGAGCCAGGTTTCCGTGGAATATGACGAGAACGGAAAGCCCGTGCGTCTGGAAGCCGTCGTGCTTTCCACCCAGCATGACAGCGACGTAAGTCAGGAGCAGATACATACCGATATTAAAAAATACGTTCTTGACCCGGTTCTTCCCAGGGAGCTTGTGGACGCGGATACAAAGTTCTTTATCAATCCCACGGGCCGGTTTGTGATCGGAGGACCTCAGGGAGACGCCGGTCTCACAGGACGCAAGATCATTGTGGACACTTACGGCGGATATGCCCGTCATGGCGGCGGCGCTTTCTCCGGCAAGGACTGCACAAAAGTGGACAGAAGCGCGGCTTATGCAGCGCGTTATGTGGCAAAGAACATTGTGGCGGCAGGACTGGCGGAAAAATGCGAGATTCAGCTCTCCTACGCCATCGGCGTCGCACAGCCTACCTCTGTGGCTGTGGATACCTTCGGAACCGGAAAGCTGAGCAATGAGAAGCTGGTGGAGATCGTGAGAGAAAACTTTGACCTGCGTCCGGCCGGTATTATTAAGATGCTGGATCTGCGCAGACCGATTTATAAGCAGACAGCCGCTTACGGTCACTTTGGACGGGATGATCTCTCCCTTCCCTGGGAGGCGTTGGACAAGGCGGAAGCTTTGAAAAAATATCTGTAAGAACTTCAGAAATCCAAAGGATCCGGGAGAAGCTTATTTCAGCGATTCTCCCGGATTTTGTTTTCCTGTGTCTGTACGGAATGGCGTTTCGGTTTTTGCCTTTCTGAAACCTTGTCTCTGAAAAGGGGATGAAGATAATAAGAGAGGGGAAAATAAAACACACAACATTTCTGTCTGAAATGTTGTGTGTTTTTCTCGCTTACACTTATTATATCGGACGCGTTTTCTTTTTCTTAACCCCTGAATCAAATTTTTTTAAATCTGTTTTGCCGCGCTTCCCACAAGGGGAAATTAAAGCTGGACATGGCGGAAGACGGCGTCCCTGTCGTCCTGGTCGATGCAGAGATAGCGGGCGGTGATACGATAGGACGAATGATTGTAAATATCCATCAGCACTGCCGGCTGAATGCCCTGCTTCCAGGCGTGATAGCCGAATGTCTTTCGCAGAGAATGACAGCTGATATGATCGGACAGTCCGCACTGCGAGGCGGCCTGTCGTATGATCCGGTAAGCCTGGTGGCGGTCAATGGGTTTTTTCCCTCTGGAACTGGCGAACAGATAGTCGTCCGGTTCCGGACGGCTACCTTTAAACCGGTGCAGAAGCGATTCCCTCAGAACGGAATTCAGAACAACCATGGCGGATTTCCCCGTTTTCCGTTCCACCAGTTCAATGTGAGTTTTCAGTTTCTTTTTTTCATAGTCATACACGGACTTCCATTGCAGATTCAGGATATCCGTGATCCGAAGGGCGGTATTCAGGCCCATGACAATCAACAGCCTGTTCCTTTCGTCCATCAGAGTGTCTTTTTTATAGTAACATTCCAGTTTTTTCACATCTTTTGTAGTCCGTATGGGTTGTGTTGTGCTCATGTTTCCTCTTTTCTGCCGTTTCGGCGTTTCGTTTTCAAAGTCCCTTCAGAACTATACCATACAACATTTCAGACAGAAATGTTGTATGAACAGGATTCAAGGCAGAAGCCGGAGAAAACAGGGAGGTAAAAAATGCTGAATCTATCCGTAAGGCCGGGCGAGTATCTCATGGTGGGGGAAAACGTAAAGATCGTCTTCGTAGGCGGAACCGGAAACAACATCCACCTGATGATAGACGCGCCGCGAGAGGTCAACATCGTCCGCAGCGCGGTGGCGGAGAAAGCGGGAGCCGTTCCGCCCTCTCCCTATAAGAAAAAGACGCCGGTGTCCGACGCGGCGCAGGAGGAGATCATCCGCATTATCCGGGAGGATAAGAAGAAAGCGGGGGCGGCGAAAGCCGCAAGGTAAGAGGGCGGAAGGGCCCTTCCAAAACGGAATATGGGGCTGCTATCCTGGGGGCGGTCCTTTATTCATAAAAACTGAATAGCAACTCACAAACAAAGCACGGGCCAAAGGCCCAAACGCTCCGAACGGATTCGGAGCGGAACGTAAAGGGAGGTACATTATGGTAGTACAACACAACTTAACAGCAATGAACTCCAACAGAATGCTTGGTCTGACCACAGCATCTCAGGCAAAGTCCACCGAGAGACTGTCTTCCGGCTATAAGATCAACCGTGCGGCTGACGACGCAGCAGGCCTTTCCATCAGTGAGAAGATGCGCAAGCAGATCAGAGGTCTGACTCAGGCTTCCCAGAATGCCCAGGACGGTATCAGTGCAGTACAGACCGCAGAAGGTGCTCTGACCGAAGTGCACGACATGCTGCAGAGAATGAACGAGCTGGCTGTAAAGGCTGCCAACGGCAAGGGAACCAATTCCGCCAACGACAGAAGCTATATCCAGAACGAGATCGACCAGCTGGTAACGGAGATCGACCGTGTGTCCGAGACCACTAAGTTCAATGAGACTTATCTGCTGAAGGGCGATGATACGGCTCCGCTGAAGACTAATTTCCAGTATAAGTCAGCTCAGGTTACTAAGGCGGATTACTATTACGTAGATGCACAGGGCGAGGTTCAGACTGTTAAAGCCGGAACATTAGTCAGCGCACTGGATCCCAGCACCACCTATTTCAAGAGTGCCGAGCCTGGTCTTATCGGTGAAACACTTTCTACTGCTCATCTGGATAGCGTAGGAGTAGTAGGTACGACTAATGTCTTCAAGAAGGTAGGTGATCAGTATGTACTTGTAGATCCTATGGAAGAGTGGAGTGCAACTACAAGTTATTACTCACTCACTTTCAACTCCGACGGAACCGTAGGCACTGCAGCCACCGTAGCTGTAACCAGTGAGACGGCTTGGAAAGTGAAAGATGACAAGGTGACAGATGATCATGGCGTTAAAATCGCACAGGGAACCATCATCGCAGAGGATGACATTGAGGATTACCGTTATGATGTAAAGAAAGGTGTTCTGGATACCACGAATAACAAGGTCTCCATAGGTGATATGGACAAAGGCAGTGATATAGTGCAATTCGTGGATAAGGATGGCAATGAGATCGCAGCAAATGGCCTGTATCAGTATCTCAACGATGACGGTACTCTGAAAGCTGACGGAGGCCTGTTCCTGCAGGCTGGCGGCAAACGCGAGGCAGCTACTCAGGAAAATGTAAAACAGTTGGTAGATTATAGTGGCAAGTATGCGGTAGGTGCTTTGACTATGACCTTGCATGTAGGCGCTGACGCTACCACGAACAATCAGATCACTGTAGATATTGATGCAATGAGCGCTGTTGGCCTTGGAATCAATGGACTGAAAGTGGACGGTGCTGATAACAAGAACGCCCTTAATGCCATCGAGACGCTTTCCGCGGCAATCCAGAGAGTGTCTACCCAGAGATCCGCACTGGGTGCAGTGCAGAACAGACTGGAGCACACCATCAACAACCTGGACAACGTCGTTGAGAACACCACCGCCGCAGAGAGCCAGATCCGTGATACCGATATGGCTACTGAGATGGTGAAGTACTCCAACAACAACATTCTCGCCCAGGCTGGCCAGGCAATGTTGGCTCAGGCGAACCAGAGTAACCAGGGTGTTCTGTCCTTACTCGGCTAATCGGAGCGGCTATAGGAGCATAATGGCTCTAAGTACTAAAATTAAAGAGAGACAGTTCTGGGATGGCGGGTGCCGCCGTCCCGTACTGTCCCTTTTTTGTAATCGTTTGCTCAGGCGGTATTGTTTTTTGCTGAGCATCTTAGGGCGCTTTCTGTTTTATGTACATTTTATGCAAATGTTGCTTTTGTTTTATGATGACAACTGCACTCTGCAGGGGAAGTCGCAGAAATGAGGTTATTATGAGTGAGAAAATACTGCTGACCATCACTATGCTGGTAAGTGATCGGGAGGATACCATAGAGAAATGTATGAAATCACTGGTGCATCTGCGGGAGGCTGTGCCCAGTGAATTGATTGTGGTGGACACTGCGGGAAACGAAGTCTGCATGAACATTGTTCGCCAGTATACGGACAAGATCGTGCGCTTTGAATGGATCAATGATTTCGCGGCTGCCAGAAATGCGGGAGTTAAACTGGCTAAAGGCGAGTGGCTCATGTTCCTGGATGACGATGAATGGTTTGAAAGCACGGAGGAACTGGAGGACTTCTTCCTGTCGGGGAAGTATAAGCAATACCATGGAGCGTCCTATATCGTTCGGAATTATCACAATAAAGATGGCACTAAATGGGGGAATTTTGAAGCACTGCGCCTTGCACAGCGCACAAAGGATACCAAATTTATCGGTAAGATACATGAGTTTCTCTCCCCCTTGGGCCCTCCCTTTTACTATCTGGGGGATTATGTCCATCACTATGGCTACATATTCTCCAGCGCTCAGGAGAAAAATGAGCATTCCTGGCGGAATATTCGTCTACTTTTAGATATGCGCAAGGAAGACCCTTCCAGCCTACATGTATTGGGGCAACTCATACAGGAATATGAAGCTGTGCGCGAGAATTTTTCTGCCATCGAACTGTGCAAGGAAATTTTGAATTTTCCCACATGTTGGAAAGAATTATCGGATGCCCGTTATGCTACCTATGCAGCGATGGTGGAATCAAAACTATACTGCGGGCAACAGCGATATGAAGACGGATATCGTTTTGTAAAGGAACTTTTGGAGAACCAGGAAATTACCCTGCTGGCCAAGGGTATTCTCTATAATTTTATGGTTTCTTTCTGCTATCACCTGGAAAAGTATGATGAGACTTTGGATTATATTAAGAGATATGTGGAAACCCATAAAAAGTGGGATGCTTATCCGGAAAAGAAATTAATGGACGCGTTCAGCGCCTGTGGAAAATATATGGAAAAAAGCGAACTGAAACGGTTCGCCCTGCTGCGGATCCATGTGCTGGCATTGTGTGAGAGATGGCAGGAAGCCGGTGAAGATATTTTATGCCAGGACTGGCAGAGTAAAGAGCAGAAGATTCTGCAGGAAACTCCCGGCGATGTCATGGGTGTTCTGCAAAATCTTCCTTATGACTCGCGCTATCTGGATGTGGTAAAAAGCCTGAAATGTTCTGTAAACTACACCCGGGATATGTATAAGGTATTTGATGATGCTACTCGGGAAGAACAGCGGAAACTGATGGCCTATTTTTCATTGCTTCCTCCAAAAGATTCCAGGATGTGCTTATATCATCTGATCTATGCCGGAGAGCAGAAGGATTTCGGTCTGGCGGTTCCTGCTTTAGAAGAAATGCGGGAATGTAATTTTCCCTTTTTCCTGACAGACAAGGACTATTGGGACAGTCTGAACACTTTGCATATCAACGTCAACGCCTACATGGACAACCTAAGCGTCTATGAATGGATGGAGTTGGCCAGAAGGGTGTGGCTGGAGGCTGCGGTTGAGACCTGCGAGTCCGCTTATCTGTGCCTGATTCGGGGATTGGACAGGGGAGAGCTCAGATTTTTCTATTTAAGCGGACTGATGATGGAGAAGCGTCTATTGTCGGAAACGGCACCGGAAAAGAACGATGCTTTAGAAGCTCCTAAAGAGGCGGAAAGCCATGATGAGAAGACAGGGGGCTCTAAAGAAGCGGAGGGCTACCTGGTGGTGGATTCACCTATGAATGAGAAGCCAGGCTCCGGGGACAAAGGGAAAGGAGATTCTCAGCAAGAGAAAACCGCATCAAAGGAAAGTGACGACGCTGGTGCAGCAGCCGAAGATGAGACTGTTGAAAAAGTGGACACTGTCGTATATGCATGGCAGATATTAAGCCTGGACGAACTCTGGGGAAAAGTGAACCAAATCGCTCAGTACTGGGTCTCCTGTGCCGCATCCCTTTACCGGGAGGATGTGTTTATGAGCGACCTGATCAAGGCGATTCCGCCTGTCTATCGGTTCGGCTGGTACATCATGCAGGCAAACGCGGTGAAGGATGAGGATCACAGCCTGTTTATTCATAAGGTAGCCGATGCAGCTAAAGCTTATCCGGTGATGAAGGAACTGTGTAAGAAAATTATCAAGGACAACTGATCCAGGGAAGTTTTGACATTGCTTTTCTCCGAAAGAAGGCTGTGTTTGCGGTAGGATAAGGGGGCAACATGAAGATACAGTTTTTGAATGGCGGCCTTGCCAATCAGGCATTTCAGTATATTTTTGCCAGATACTATGAGTTGTCTCACCCCGGTGAGGTCATGTACTTGGATGATTCTTATTTTGCTTTGAATACCGTACATAACGGCTATGAATTAGAAAAAGTTTTCGGGCTCAACCCACATATGCTGAGTGAGTGCTTCGATGAGGAAATTTGGAATTATATTTTGGAGGAACGGCGGGGGGGTAAAAGCGTACCTCAGATTTTTTGTGAAAATGGAATTCCTTTTACCATGCTGTCCGAGGTAGGAAAAAGCCATCAGGAATTTAATCCTTTTACAGGTCCTGTAAGGACTTGCATAGCAAACCAATATCATCCTGAGATTTTAGATATTAAGGATGATATTTATTATCACGGCTACTGGATCAACAAGCACTGGTTTGCCCGGTATGAGAAGGTCTTCCTGGAAGAATTTTGTTTTCCGGCGATTACCGATCCAAAGAACGCGGAAATCCTGGAACAAATTCGGAGTACGCATTCTCTTTCATTGCATGTCAGGCGGGGTGACTTTGTAAAGATTAACTGGGCGTTAGGGCCGGAAGTATATCGAAAACTGCTTTTGAGTTTTTTAAAAAACTATGGAGAGAAGCCCTGGGAACTGTTTGTGTTTTCGGACGACATCCCCTGGTGCCGGGAGCACTGGAAGGAAATGGGGTTTGACGCATTCAGCCGGGTCCACTACGTGGAAGGAAATTCTCAGGGCAGAAATTATATCGATATGCAGCTGATGAGCCAGTGCGAGGGTATGATCGTCTCTAACAGTTCTTTCTGCTATCTGGCAGCGCTGCTGAATACCCGAAAGAAGGCATGGGTGAATTCCACTATGAGAGAAATATGAACGAGATGTTGAAACGTCAGGGAGTGCATAAGAAATGATAAGCAAAGATCAAAAGAAACAGATAGAAGAACTGGCGCTTTTGCTGGGACAGGCCCAGGTCGAGATCCGAAATGCTCTTGCTGCACGGGAGGCGGAGACCGCGCTGCGGATTCTGGAAGACTGCCAGAACAGCGCCGTCTTTCTGGGAGAGCAGATCGAGCAGACGGAGGGAGAAGGCTTTGTCACCGTTAAGTACCTGGAGGAATACTGCGAGCAGGTCTATCAGACGTATCAGAGTTTGTCCCAGGAAAAGGATGAAGGTTATGAAGCGACATCCGGTCAGGAGCAGGAAAAGGACGGAGAGCCCAAAGTGGATTTCTGTCGGATGGCAGATATCTGTCTTGATCAGCTGGATACCTTAGCGCAAAAAATCACAGAGAGCATCCGCCGGGATATCCCTGTCCGCAGAGAGGCTGTGTTCCTGCCCTATAAGGCATCCATGTGGGACTCTCTGGAGAGTGTCTGGCAGGCGGCGGATGCGGATCCGGAATGGGATGCTTATGTGATCCCCATTCCTTACTATGACAGAAGACCCGACGGAAGGCTGGGACAGCTTCACTATGAGGGTGGCCAGTTCCCCAATTATGTTCCTGTGACAGGGTACAGGGACTATGATCTGGCGCAGAGACGTCCGGATGTCATCTTTATCCACAACCCTTACGACGGCTACAACCGAGTGACCAGCGTACATCCGGATTTTTACTCGGATGCGCTTAAGCGGTACACCAATCAGCTGGTATATATTCCCTATTATTTAGAAGATGAAGCTGAATTTGACAATAGAGAAAGAATTCAAATGTTTGAAAATTTTTATGTTACAAAATCTGTTAGCAATGTAGACAAGATATTTATGCAGTCCGAGTTTTTTCGTAACATTTGTATCGATTCATTGATCAGACATTTTGAACCCCAGAGTAGACCGCATTGGGAGAAAACGCTGTACGGAACCGGATCTCCAAAAATTGACCAGATCCTGAAGAAAAGCAGGCATCCCCAGGAGATACCGCTGGAATGGTCGAAGATCCTGGAAAAGGAAGACGGTACACGCAAAAAAATTATTCTCTATAATACCAGCATTGCCGCTCTGCTGGAAAGTCAAGAGAAAATGCTGGAAAAAATGCGGGATGTGTTCCGTATTTTTCGGGAGAACCGGTCAGAAATCGCTCTGCTGTGGCGGCCTCATCCATTGATTAAAACCACGATCAGTTCCATGCTGCCCAGGCTGTGGGCGGAGTATCAGGAACTGGTGGATACTTACCGTGCGGAAGGATTCGGAATTTACGATGATACCCCTGACACCAACAGAGCGATCTGTCTCTGTGACTGCTACTACGGAGACCGAAGCAGCCTTACGTGTTCCTGCCGTAAGATAGGGAAGCCGATCCTGCAGCAAAACGCCAATCTCCTGCTCTGTGACTGTGGGCATGAGAAAATCACTGAGACGGTGCTTCAGGACATAGAGCGGAAACTTTACATGGAGAACGAGAAGATTAACCTTCATTCCCTGATCGACCTTCCGGCCGGAACCCGGACGCAAAACGGGGAGACTGAGCTTTGCGGTGAAAAAATCTGGAGACTGTGCAGTTTGTAGGAAAGTATGAAGATTAAAAAGTGAAATTGTGCGCAAAAGCAGCGCAGAAATGGAGGTTAGCATGAACGCTCAGAAACGTGTGCTGGAAGAAAAGATCGATCTGGATTATCAGGCTGTGCAGAAGTTCTTTGAAGAAAGAGGAGCGAACAAACACTTGGACAATAAATATAACTATGTGCTGTTTCAGGATGACAATCCGGAATTGGCAGTCCGGCGCGATGCAATGGAAAAAGAAAAAATCGGAGCTCTCCTTTGGCTGCAGGGGGGGCACCGGGTCTTGGACATTGGCTGCGGCATTGGCAGATGGGGAGAGTATCTGTTAGAGAAAAATGTATATTATGTGGGCATGGACGCCAGCAGCCACATGATTCAGATGGCTGAGGAAAATCTGAAAAGTTTTACACAAAAGATGTTGATTGTGGGAATGTTTCAGGAACTGCTTCCTAAACTGAAGGAGGCTTCGGAAACGGCTCCCTTTGATATGATTTTTGTAAACGGGGTCTTTATGTATTTGAATGATGAGGATTACAGGAAAGCCCTGTCGGACATACATACGGTGTGTGCGAAGGAATGTGAAATATATGTCAAGGAGAGTATGGGAACAGACTGCCGTTTGACCCTGAACCAAATCTACTCGGAAAGTCTGAGCCAGTCCTATTCCGCCATCTATCGGTCTATTGCCGAGTATCGCGCGAGTCTTACAGAAGAGTTTGGCAGAGACTTTGAGATGGTGTCGGAAGGACGGCTCTTTGATAAGGAACTTGAAAATCGGAAAGAAACCGTTGATTATTACTTCCTCTGGAGACGCAGCTGACGAATGCCGCCTAGAAGGTTCAGCCGGCTACGCAGCCGGAGTCGAGTGGCAGAAAGGATGCATCTTATGAAAAGATACGGTATCGTCAGTTATAACTTTTATGGTAATTTTACAAATTATGGATCCATGCTGCAGTCCTGGGCTTTATGCAGGGCGGTCAACCGTCTGGGAGAAGGAGAGTACTCTGCTGTTGTAGTTGATTATCTTCCGGACATCCTCTTGGACAAGGATCCCCTAAATCCTATGAAGAACATGTGGGATACCGACCCGGCCAGCCTGGAAATGTGCAGACAGAGCCTTCCCGCCATCAGAGAAAATTACAGAAAATTCCGGGATTTTTGGAAAGAACGCATGGATAAGACATTACGTTCATACACTTCCCAAAATTTTTCGGAAGTGATAGCTGCAGAGGGCTTGGACGGATTCATCTGTGGAAGTGATACGATCTTTAACATAAATGAATTGGGCTTTGACGATGGTTATTATGCCGTTTATCCATGTATGAAGAATGGTCATACAGTAGCGTATGCAGCCAGCTTTGGAGATGCTGTCTTTGATGAAAAGACTTTCCGATTGCTGGATAAGAAATTGCTGAACTTTAAGGCCATAGGACTGCGCGAGGAGGAAATGATTTCTTATGTG
The DNA here is from genome assembly GCA_947586055.1 of uncultured Acetatifactor sp. GTDB lineage: Bacteria > Bacillota > Clostridia > Lachnospirales > Lachnospiraceae > Acetatifactor. The sequence goes on from CANPXL010000003.1 coordinate 80,187, forward strand.
AGGGAACATACGTCTGTTCCGGTCCGGAAGGTCATCGATCCCTCGCTGCTCCTGACCGCTGAAGACTATGATCCGTTGGCGGAGGGGCGTCTCATTCAGGAAAAATATCTTTTGTTGTATGCCCGCCGCCACAATCCTGCCATGACGGAATATGCGGAAAAATTAGCCGCAAGACACGGCTGGAAGATTGTAGAAATCAGCCTCAGGGCGGAAAATTCGGCGCGGGGGCACAGGATGTTTTATGAAGCCGGCATAGAAGAATTTCTCTCTCTTGTAAAGTATGCGGAGTATGTCGTGACGAATTCTTTCCACGGAATGATCTTCAGCGTACAGTACCGCAGGCCGTTCGTCATTTTTTCAAGGGCGCAGTGCGACACAAAGATCCGGGAATTGCTCGCTATGTTTGGCCTTTCTGATCGTAAGCTTATAAGTGGGAACGAGACTGTGCGGGAGGATATGGATTATGATGCCGTCCATGCTAAGATTGCGGCAGCCAGGAAGGAGTCCATCCGCTTTCTTTCCATGGAGTTAAATATCATGTCTAGGGAGGAATCATAATTATGCCAAGATATATTACGAACAGTATCTTGATCTCACTGCTTGCAGAATACAAGGTCAGGCACATTGTCCTTTCCTCTGGTTCGCGCAATATTCCTTTTGTCAGTGCCGTGGAAACAGATGAGAGGTTTGCCTGTTATTCGGTGGTGGACGAGCGCAATGCGGCTTTCTTTGCTTTGGGGATCAGCCAGCTTCTGAATGAGCCGGTGGCGATTGCCTGCACCAGCGGTACCGCCGCATCCAATTACCTGACCGGCGTGACGGAAGCGTTTTACGCACATGCTCCGTTGATCGTACTTACCTTTGACCGAAGCCCTTATCTGCTGAATCAGATTGAAACCCAGAAGATTGATCAGCCTTCTATCTTTCAGGGTGCTGTCAAAAAGTCTGTGCAGCTTCCGCTGATCAAGGATGAAGACGATATCTGGTACTGCCAGCGGTTGATCAATGAGGCGCTGATCGCTTTGCGTCAGCACCGGGACGGACCGGTCCATATCAATATTCCGCTTATTGGCACGCAGAATACGCTTGTGGAAGAAAGTGTTCACAAAGATATTGCGGAACAGGTGAATGTGATCGACTATATTGCCCAGGACGATGTTTCCAAGTTTAAAAAATACGCGGAAATGCTGAGAAAAAAGAAGGCACTTTTGGTAATGGGACAGATGGGGCCTCTGCCGGAGGCAGATAAAGCCGTAATCCGGAAATTTTGTAATCTTTACCATATTCCTGTTTTGGCGGACAATCTTTCCAATTTCAGATGTGATGAGATGATTTTCTCCGAGGGAGTGATCAAGGCGCTGAACTCCAAGACAGTAAGCGGCTATATTCCTGATGTGATCATTTCGTTCGGAGCAAATTTTCAGGAAAGGATTAAGGACTTGTTTCGTGAATATAGAGACAAAATATCTCATTGGTCCATTGAGCCGGAAGGTGTGGTCAGAGATGTGTTTAAATGCCAGAATGCGCTGTTTGAATGTTCGCCGCATGTATTTTTTAGCAGAATGAATGATTACGCAGGAGAAAATTATTCTTCTGCATATCTGGACAAGTGGAAGACGCTGAAGGGTGCCTTGGCCATGCCTCCCATGCCGTTTTCAAGTTTTTATGTGGTACAGGAATTCAGTAAAATGATTCCCGCAGACTCGATTCTTCACACAGCGATTCTGAATGCGACCCGGCTGACGCAGTTTTTTGAATTGGATCCTTCCATTACCTGCTTCAGCAATGTGAATGCATTTGGGATAGACGGATGCCTGCCGACGTTTATGGGACACGCTGCTGTCACGGACCGGCTTGCGTTTCTGCTGATTGGAGACTTAAGTTTCTTTTACGGCATGAATGCCGCCGCTATCAAACACAGAAAAAATAATATTCGTATTCTGGTGTTGAACAATGGCGGCGGGGCTGAATTTCATATCATGCCGGACAGCAATGCAATACCGACAATTGACTGGCATATCGGATGTGCGCATGAAATGTCTGTCAAGGGCTGGATAGAATCAATGGGTTATGAATACATGACGGCGGAGAATAAGGAAGAACTGAAAGCGGTCCTGCCGGAGTTTGTTTCCGCAAAACATGATAGGCCTGTGGTTCTGGAAGTGTTTACAAAGATGAAGGAAGACGGAGAGTTGACCCTGTCTGTTTACAGAGCTCTTGAAAAATGTATAATGCCGATCCTTGAAGGATAAGGGATGTTAAGGGGAAGGTTATGGAATATATCCATTGGGCGGGCAGAGAGGATTGTTCCGCTGTATCCAGATTAGGTTTTGGGACTACACGCTTTCAGCAGTCGGACCTGAATTCAGATCAGGGTCTGGAGAAATGTGCGGAGTTAGTTTTGTATGCAATAGAAAAGGGGATTAATTACTTTGATGTGGCGCCGACGTATTCCAACGGGTTTGCCGAAAAAATTCTCGGCAATGCATTCTGTCGTACTGCCGCTCCTGTATATATTGCCGCAAAAACAGGCTTGTCGATTGACAGAACCTCTGATGATGTACTGCGCCGTATTGATTCCAGTCTGAAACTGTTACACAAAGACAAACTTGATTTTTATCATATATGGTCGGTTATGGATTGGGCACAGTATGTGACAATATGTGAATCGGGGGGTTGGACGGTGTTAGGAAGGCTAAGGAACGGGGGCTGATCGACCACATTTGTATCAGTCTGCACTGTGACCCTAATGCGATTGTTATCATGCATCATAGGCTGCAGCAATCGATTTATACGGACGTGAGCAGGACATATAAAAATGCAAGATTGTATGTCTGCATGAGAATTCAGATATCGATTGGTTCAATCAGAATCCGACATCTGCCTTGAAATATACTCCAGAATAATTTAATGTCAGGGGGAATAAAGATGCTTAATTTTACGGTTGGTCCGGTTATGTGCAGTGAAGAAGTGCGGGCCGTTGGCGGCGAACAGATACCTTATTTCAGGACACCGGAGTTTTCGGAAATAATGTTTGAAAATGAAGAACTGATGTTGAAATATGCAAAGGCACCGAAGGGATCCAAGGTTGCCTTTATGACAAATTCTTCCACCGGTTCGATGGAAGCAGTGGTAATGAACTGTTTCACAGCCGCGGATAAGGTATTGATTATTGATGGCGGCAGTTTTGGACATCGGTTTGTTGAACTTTGCAGAATCTATGAGATTCCCCACAGTATTCTTCATTTAAACTATGGGCAAAAGCTTACCAAGGAGCGGTTGTATGAATATGACGGTGCAGGCTGCACAGGGCTTCTGGTGAACATAGATGAAACGTCAACAGGCGTTTTGTATGATTCTCAGATGATCGGAGAATTTTGTAAAAAGAATCAATTGTTCTATGTGTGTGACTGTGTGTCCTCTTTCTTGGCGGATCCGTTTGATATGGAATATTGCGGCGCGGATATTATGATAACAGGATCGCAAAAAGTATTGGCCTGTCCTCCGGGCGTATCCATGATCGTTCTGGCGCCGCGGGCCGTAGAAAGAGTATTAACGGCACGGGTAAAGAGTATGTATTTTAATCTCGCGGACGTCCTGAAGAATATGGAGCGCGGGCAGACGCCGTTCACTCCTGCCGTTGGTATCCTGCGGCAGATTAATATGCGGCTGAAAGAAATTGAAGCGGCGGGCGGAGCGGATGCAGAGATTAAGCGTGTTGCGGCGCAAGCACAGGATTTTCGGGAAAAGATAAAAGAATTGCCGTTTGAACCGGCATCGGAAGCTCCTGCAAACGGTGTCACATCCCTTCATCCTGTCAATGCAGATGCATATAAAATCTTTACAGAACTAAAAGATCATTACGGAATTTGGGTCTGTCCGAACGGCGGCGACTTAAAAAATACTATTTTCAGAGTAGGACATATCGGGTATTTGACTCATGCTGACAACACTACATTGGTCAACGCTTTCAGGGATCTTCAGAAAAAAGGTATACTGTAATGTTCTTTTTGTCTGAAGTGAGGAGATGATTATATGGTAAAAGTAATTACATATGGCACGTTTGACCTGCTCCATTATGGCCATATCAGGCTTTTAGAAAGGGCAAAAGCATTAGGAGATTATTTAATTGTAGGCGTTACCAGTGATGATTATGATAAGACAAGGGGCAAAATCAATAGCCAGCAGTCTTTGATGGAACGTATTAAAGCTGTCAGAGATACCGGTTTGGCTGATGAGATCATAGTGGAAGAATACGAAGGGCAAAAAATAGACGACATTCGCCGTTTACATGTAGATATTTTTACGGTTGGCTCTGATTGGGAAGGCTATTTTGATTATTTAAACGAATACTGTAAGGTGATCTATCTTCAGCGGACGGAAGGCATATCCAGCTCAAAGGTTCGTACAGATAAGAGAAAACTCCGTGTGGGTTTAGTGGGCTCGGCTGCCTTTCGCACGAAATTCATTCATGAGTCCCAATTTGTCAATGGGATAGAAGTTGTTGGCATTTGTGCGTCCCAGTCGGGTACTGTGCCAGAAGGCGAAGCTCTTTTTTATACGAATGACTATGAGGAATTTCTTAAAAAAGTAGAGGCTGTATATATTATTTCCAAGCCGGAAAGACATTATGCCGACACGAAAAAGGCGCTTCTTGCCGGAAAACATGTTTTGTGTGAATCACCGATTGCTTATACAAGAGATGAGTGCCAGGAGTTGTACAGAATTGCTGCAGCAAAAGGACTGATTCTAATGGATGCAATTAAAACGGCTTATTCAACGGCATACGAAAGGCTTATATTGCTTGCAAAGACCGGCAAGATAGGTCAGATAATTTCTGTTGATGCTGTTTGTACAAGTTTAAGAGATGGAATAGCGCTCGAAGGTGCAGATCTGTCACAGAAATGGAACAGCATGTGCGGTTGGGCTCCGGTAGCCCTGCTTCCTGTGTTCCAGATCATGGGAGTAAAATATATCGACAAATGTTTCTATACAAAATTTTTGGATAAAGAAGCTAATATAGATTCGTTTACTAAAATAGATTTCACCTATTCAACAGGAGTGGCATCGATTAAAGTTGCAAAAGGCGCAAAGGCCGAAGGAGAATTGATCATTGCCGGAACAAAAGGCTATATCTATGTCCCGGCACCCTGGTGGAAAACGGATTATTTTGAAGTTCGCTTTGAGAATCCGGAAGATAACAGACGGTTCTTTTATCAATTAGATGGCGAGGGTATAAGATACGAAATTGCGGCATTTTTAAAAGCCGTTGAATCAGGCAGCAACATTAGTTATGTATCGCAAGAGGTCTCTCAGGCAATTGTCGGTGTTATTAATGATTTCAACGAAAGAATGAATATGGTTGAATTTTTTTGAAGCTATTGTTATTTTGTTGCTGAAACGGTATTAAACAGAATTTTTATAGCCTCAAAAGGTCTATCATCTCACCGGATACCGTACTCTTTCAACAGCTTTTCCAGGTAAGTCTTGTCTTCCGCGGCGCGTTTCAGGTCCTCCAGTCTGTTGTCTTCGATTAAGCGGAGATTGAGACGGTTAACCTGCTCCATACCCTGCTCTATGCCCTGCGCCATGCCTTGTTCTATGCCTTGTTCCATGCCCTGCTCTATGCCCTCTGTCCGGACATATTCGTCCCGGGCGTATTGATCCCGTATCTGTTTCATATGACCTTCATACAGCGCGCGCATGGTCTTTCCCAGGTTCATGATCCTTACCTCTTTGATGGCTTCCAGTATTCCTCGATTTTTAGTGGTGGTCTGCAGCATATCCAGTTCCTCCTCTGTTTTTGCGTTGAACAGCCTGATCCAGTCGTCCATGGGATCTGTTCCGTTTAACGGTTTGTTCAGCTCAATGACTCGAATCTCCAGCATGTCGGAATATTCGTGCCCCGTCTCGTCCCGCAGGCGGTATACCTTGTGATATTCCGGGCGGTCATCCAGATTAAATCCCAAAATATTGATGCTGATGCATTTTCTCAGCCTGTAATACTTTTGACCGATCAGAAGGTCTTCTGTGTACATCTTGGACAGATAGAACAGACTCCGTCTGTCCCAGTGAGAGATCATCTTGATCTGAAGCTCCACATTTACCTTACGGTCATCGTTCAGTTCGATGATCACGTCCAGAATTCCCTGTTTCTGTTGTCGGAAACGTTTCCACAGGTACGGATTGGCAAGCCGTACGGAACGGATCTCTTCCAAAGGGAGCCCCAGAGCGTCGCTGACGAAATACCGGCGGATGTTTTCGTTGAGAAACAGATGTTTAAAACAATAATCGTACTGCAAAGAAATAATATCAGCCATGCGTTGCCTCCTGTTCCGCAGGAGAGATGGCTGTCATACATCCGGTAATTCATAATTACGCTGTAGAAAATCTCCTGCTTTTTGGTTGTTGAGAATGGATTTAAAAGCACAAGATTTTCTGATACGGAAAAGATCGTTTGAATTGCCAATCAAATGTGAGAAATATTATGCTTTGAGTATAGGATACCACAGGTTGCGTTATATGGCAAGAGTTTTGTTGACAAAATTGTACTAACGTGTTAGACTGACATAAAGTCTAATGCATTAGAATGACTGCGGGAAGCATTGCAGACGGGAGGAAACAAAATGAACACACCGAAAGTATTTGAAAGCGAATACCGGTTTTGCCTGATTCTGTGGGAGAATGAACCGATCAACAGCACACAGCTTGCGAAGCTGTGCCACGAAAAGCTCGGATGGAGCCGAACCACCACCTATACCGTCATAAAGCGGCTGTCCCAGAGGGGAGTGGTCAAAAATGAAAATACCATAGTGACCTCTCTGGTGTCAAAGAACGAGGTGCAGGCCGCGGAGATAGACGAACTGGTGGAAAAGAAGTTTGGGGGCTCCATGCCGGCCTTTATTGCCGCGTTTACAAAGCGCAGGTCGCTGTCCGGAGAGGACGTGGCGCAGATCAGGAAAATGCTGGACGAGTATGAGGGCGAATAGTCTGCGGATCGGAGGATGGGTATGGAGCGTGTTTTTTTCAGGTTGGTAAATATGAGCATTAACGCGGGATGGCTGATCCTGGCGGTGCTTGTGCTGAGACTTGCGCTGCGCAGGGCGCCGAAATGGATAGCCTGCCTGCTCTGGGCGCTGGTGGCGGTGAGGCTGCTTGTTCCGTTTTCGCTGGAAAGTGTTTTCAGCATGCAGCCAAGCGGTGAGACGATACCTCAAACTGCTTTTACGTCTTCCCGACCGTCGATCCAAAGCGGTGTGGTGTTTGTTGACAATGCGGTCAATCCCATCCTGCAGGAGTCTTTTGCGCCGGAGCCGGGGGACAGCGTAAATCCGCTGCAGGTCTGGAGTTTTGCAGCCAGCGTGGTCTGGGCTGCAGGGGTTGTCCTGATGCTGGGATTTGCGGCGGTAAGCTTTCTGCGGCTTCACCTGAAGGTCAGGACTGCCGTCAGGATCCAGCCGTCGGTTTATGCCAGTGAATTTGTGGAGACTCCGTTTATTCTGGGGCTGTTCAGGCCGGGAATCTATCTCCCTCTGCACATGGAGCAGGAGGTCATGGAATCCGTTATTGCACATGAGAACGCCCATTTAAGGCGCAGGGATCATCTTTGGAAGCCGCTGGGCTATGGACTGCTGGCGGTTTACTGGTTTAATCCGCTCTGCTGGGTCGCTTATGCCCTGTTGTGCAAGGATATTGAACTGGCCTGTGATGAGAAAGTGATCCGCGGCTTTGACGGACAGCAAAAGAAGGCGTATTCCGAGGCGCTGCTTGCGTGCAGCGTAAACAGAAGCCGGGTCATGTCGTGCCCCCTTGCCTTTGGGGAAGTGGGCGTGAAAGAGAGGGTGAAATCGGTGCTTCATTATAAAAAGCCCGCCTTCTGGATTGTGGCGGCCGCGGTGCTGGCGTGTGTGGCGGCTGCCGTCTGTTTCCTGACGGATCCGGTCAGGAAGGAGAAGGCGCCTGAAAACGATCCGGCGCCGGAGGAACAGGCGGACGGTCCCGAACACGGCTCCGCGGCGGAGCAGGAGCCGCAGGGGCAGGACGAATCTGCAGATTGGGATGCCGACGAAACCCAGCCGGGAGAAGAAGACCTGGAGAGACTGCTGAATAACTGGAAAAGCGCTTTTGTGCGCCGGGACGGAGAGAGGATCGCGGCGCTTGCCTCGGAGGATGTGGCTGCGGATCTGGAAAGGCGGGATATGCTGCATGGCAGCCGGGGGCAGAGGAGTTTTGGCACCGCGGGCGCATGGCCTGTGAAGGAAGAGACGGACGCCAGACTGTCAGCCGGCTGGGGCGAGGGGACGGCGGAAATCTATTATTACGCATGGTCTTCCGACTTTGACGTGACGGTTTGGAAAGAGACCCTTACCTGTGAGATTCGGGACGGAGAATATATCGTTGTGGGTGAGACGCTGGACCGTCTGGAGCGGATCACCACCGTGGAAGAGTTCGCGGACGCCTATGGTCTGATCGATGGAACGGGCGCGGACTATCTTGCCAACGGCAGGGGGGAAAAGCTGAACGAATCAGCGGTCCGGTATCTGCGTCAGAACAGCGGATACCCGGAAGGCGAAGACGCCGTGGTCGGCACGGGCGTAATACCGCTGGGTTTTCCGGAGGGTTACGAGGCGCTTTTTACACCGGAAGGCGCATTGATAAAGCTGTTTCATCTGGCAGAGGATCCGGAGAAACTGACGGTGGAGCGGGTGAGCGTGGAGGGCGAGACGGTCAATCTGTGTGTCTCCGGACCGGAGAAGGAAATGACATGTTTTGTGAGCATGGTAAGGCCCTATGGCAGCTTCGGAATCTGGATCCCTCAGAATTACCGGGTGGATGTGGTATGGCGGCTTCAGAAGCTGGATTGGAACGATATCGGAAGCCGGAACCTGCACATTGACGGCAACAACCGGGAGGGCGTGCAGCTGATCGCGGAGGATAAGGAAAATGACATCCGGCTCTATGGCTACAACGACGAAGAGATTACCGGGATAGGGGTGGCCGTCGAGCGGGAAGGCAGGATGCAGTTTTTCGACTGGTGCTATACCTCGCCAAGGGAGCTTCTGCCGGACTGCTATTGGAAAGAAAAGGAAAAGCAGCTGCAGATTGCCTTGCGCATTTATACGGGGACAGGCGCCGATGCCGAGGAACTGCATATCCTGCAGTATCGTGAAGACATGACGGCGACGGACAACGTGCTGGACATTTCCGGGCTCTGGGATATGCTGGAGGGCAGGATCGGTTTTGTGTATGACAGCGCCTCCGGCATGCTGACGCTGCAGGATACCAGATACGGGAAAGAACTGCTTACCATCGAGATCGGGACGGATGGGGGAGCGGTGGAGGAAATAGACCTTGGCAGCGTTTCGGAATTTGTCCTGGGGGATTCCATTCTTTTCCGGGGGGAGCCGGGATACATTCGGGAAGGCAGTCCGATTGCGATGTACAGTCTGGATGATATGTGGCTGGAGGCGGAGCTTCTGCTGAAGAAAGAAGGAGACAGTATTCATTTCGATCTGGGAGAGTTCTCTCCGTGTAAAAAATAGCGTTCTCTGCGGAAAACAGGTCCCTGAAGCGGGAACATTCAAACAGAGCTGCCTCAGGATTCTGAGACAGCTCTGTTGATAAAGCGGTTTTCGGTTTGTCAGATGTTACAGGCTGGCGCCGAAGTCGGTTACCATGATCTGGCCTGTCATGGCACGGGATTCGTCGCTTGCCAGGAACAGAAGAATGTTCGCCACATCTTCCGCCTTACAGGGCTGCGTGCGAAGGTTGGAATGGGTCGACATCGCGCCGAACATGTCGGGGTCGAGCTGATCCGCCTTCATGGAGGAAGTCATGGGAGTGACGATGGTGCCGGGGCAGACGGCGTTGCAGCGGATTCCCTGCGCCTGGAAGCGCAGAGCGGTATGCTTGGTTACGCCGATGATAGCGGCTTTTGAAGAGACATAAGCGGCTCCGCCGCAGCCTTCATACCCGGCTACGGAGGCGACGTTGACGATGCTTGCGCCGGCGGCCATGCGTTTGCTTGCGGCGCGCATACAGCGCATGGTTCCCTTCTGGTTGGTCTCTACGATGCGGTCAAGATCCTCGTCGGTAAAGCGGTCGATGGGCTTTAAGCCTTCTTCGAGAATACCGGCATTGTTTACGAGAATGTCGATCTTCCCGAATTTATCCATGACGGTCTGCATCAAACGCTCCGGATCCTCCGGTTTGGAGATATCCGTGGAGATGGCGAGAACGGTTCCGCCGGCCTGCTTGATCTCGGCGGCAATCTGTTCCAGCGCTGCTTCCCGGCGGGCGGTGATCACTACGGCTGCGCCCTCCGCGGCAAAAAGCTTTGCGGTGGCGGCGCCGACGCCTGAATTGCCGCCGGTAATGACGGCGACCTTATCTTTTAGACGATTCATAGTATCCTCCTTTTATTAATTCAATTTTCTGTATTGTATACCAAAATGACATATATTGTCAATACAATTAACAGGGCAAAAAAGAAAGACAAAACCGAAAACAGGGTATATAATCATATCATCGGAAAAAGGATCGGCGCGCAGGGTTTATTTTTCCGGGAACAGGGTATTCTGTTCTTATGGAAAAGAGAAGTAAAGTTTATCCTTTTGATTATTATGTACTGCTGTTTTTTCTGCTGGCCTTTGCGGGCTGGCTCTGGGAGGTGGCGCTTTTTCTCGTGACGGATCACGCGCTGATCAACCGTGGCGTGTACAGAGGGCCCTACCTTCCCATTTACGGAGCCGGAGGACTGCTTCTGTGTTTTTTGTTCCGCCGTCTGAGAAAGCATCCGTTTTTGGTCTTTCTGGGATCTGCGGCCGTCTGCAGCCTGTTGGAGTATTTTACCGGTTTTTTTCTGGAAATGCTCTGGGGGATCCGGTGGTGGGACTACAGCGGCCATTTCCTGAACATAAACGGCAGAATCTGTCTTCTTGGGGCCGTGATCTTTGGGATGGGAGGCGCCGCGCTGATCTGTCTTTTGCTGCCGCTCTATGAAAAATGGTATCACAGGATGCCGGTGACGTGGAGGGTCGGGCTGATGCTGGGCCTTCTGGCAGTTTTTATTCTGGATGCCACTTATGCGGCTGTCCGGCCGAATTTGGGCCGGGGAATTTCTCAGCCGGTCCGGGAAACGGGAAACGTCGTGAAACGGGAATAACCGGACAAAAAGGAAAAAAGCGGGAAAAGCAGGGCAGGCAACAGAAGAAAGCGGGAAAAGCAGGAAAAAAGGCACAAAACGGGAAAAGCAAAAGACAGGAAAGCGAAAGACAGAAAAGCAAAAAAAGGAAAACAAAAGACAGGAAAGCGAAAGACAGGAAAGCAAAAAACAGGAAAGCAAAAGACAGGAAAGCAAACAGCAGGAAAGCAAAAATAGGAAAAAACAGCAGGAAAGAAAAAGCAAGAAAAAAACAGCAGGAAAGAAAAAAACAGGAAGATAAGAGAGAAAAACGGATGACAAAACAAGAAGTGCTGAAAAAATATTTTGGGTATGACAGTTTCCGGCCCGGGCAGGAACTGATGATCGACAGCGTTCTCGCCGGACGCGACGTGCTCGGCGTCATGCCGACGGGAGCGGGAAAATCCCTCTGCTATCAGGTGCCGGCGCTCCTTCTGCCGGGTATTACCCTGGTGGTGTCGCCCCTGATCTCGTTGATGAACGATCAGGTGCGCGCCCTGAATGACGCAGGGATTCACGCCGCATACATAAACAGCACGCTTACCGAGACTCAGGTCGCAAAGGCGCTTGGCTACGCCGCACAGGGGCGGTATAAGATAATCTACGCGGCGCCGGAAAGGCTGGGAACTTATGAGTTTTCACGGCTTGCGAACGCGGTGGATATTTCCATGGTGACAGTGGACGAGGCGCATTGTATCTCTCAGTGGGGTCAGGACTTCCGCCCCAGTTACTTAAAAATCCCGGATTTTGTCCGGAGTCTGCGCAGGAGACCCGTGATCGGCGCCTTTACGGCTACGGCCACAGAGGAAGTAAGGGAAGATATCCGGCGCGTGCTGGAGCTTATGGACCCGCAGATGCTTGTGACGGGATTTGACCGGAAAAATCTCTATTTTGCCGTGGAACAGGTACGGCAGAAAGACCGTTTTATCAGAAAATATGTGCGGGAGCATGAAAAAGAAAGCGGAATCATCTACTGCGCCACCCGGAAAAACGTGGACAGAGTTTACGAGATGCTGCGCCGGGAGGGATTTCCGGCGGCAGCCTATCACGCGGGCATGGACAGTCAGGAGAGAAGGAAAAGTCAGGAGGATTTTATCTATGACAGGAAACCTGTGATCGTCGCCACAAATGCTTTCGGAATGGGCATAGATAAGTCCAACGTGCGCTATGTGATCCATTATAATATGCCGCAGAGCCTGGAAAACTATTATCAGGAGGCAGGCCGCGCGGGACGGGACGGCGCCGAGGCGGAATGCGTTCTGCTCTATTCGCCTCAGGACGTTGTGGTCAATCGGTTTCTGCTGGACAGCAAGGAAGGCACGGCGGAACTGACTTCTCAGGAGTCTGCCGTGGTCCGGGAGCGGGATGAGATTCGTCTTCGGGCCATGACGACTTACTGTACCATGACGAAATGCCTCAGAGAATATATTCTCCGGTACTTTGGGGAGACGGAAGTCTCTCCCTGCGGGAACTGTTCCAACTGCCTGAGAGAATACGAAGAGGAAGATGTGACGGACGCCGCTGTCGTTATCATGAATGGCGTCCGGCAGCTGCGGCAGCGGTTTGGGATCAACGTGCTTGCGGGCGTCCTCCGGGGACGGGACAACGCGAAGCTGCGAAGCTATGGGCTGGATCGGTGTGAAGCGTACGGGAAGCTGGAAGATATGAGCGAGGAGAAGATCCGGGAAATCGTGAATCTGCTGCTTCAGGAAGAGCTTCTCTTTATGACGTTGGACAAATATTCGCTGCTGGGAGTTACCGCAAAGGGCCGGACGCTGCTTCGTCAATATGAAGCTTCTCTGGCGGGACGGGACGGCGCCGAGCCGGTGCGCCTGATTCTGCGAAGCGCGAAAGAAGGCCGGGAGAGAGAAGAGAAAGGGGCGGCTGCGGGAAGAAAGGCGGCAGGGCAGCGCCTTTCCGAGATACTTACCTCCAGAGGACTGGAACTGTTTGACAAGCTGCGCGGCCTGCGGTCGGAGCTTGCCCGGGAGGAAGGAATCCCGCCTTATATTGTATTCGGGGATAAGGCGCTGATCGATATGTGCGTAAAGGTGCCGTTAAACCGGGAAGAAATGCTGGACGTGAGCGGCGTCGGCGAAAACAAGTACGCAAGATACGGGGAGCGGTTCCTGAAAGAAATATCCGGTTTTACGGGCGGAAAGAAAGAGAAGCTCTGTTACGGGGGATACGCAGGGGAAGAAGCCGTGTCCTTTCAGCCTGCGCGGCCGCGGAAAAGACAGGGAAAATCGGAGTTTTTCCTCACCAGGGAACAGGCGGACAGTTTTCCCTATCGGGAGAGGTATGCGACGGCGGAGCTGGCGGAAGCGCTGAACGGTCTTGTGGACGGAGAAACCGTAAAACGGATCACGGGAAAAGCCATCCTTCAGTACGCGCAGAACCTGGGATATGTGCGGGAGCAATCTGTGGACGGACAAAGAAAAAGGACGGCGACGGAGGACGGCAGGCGGCACGGCATTACGATGGAAACGGGCGCGGCGGGGACGGCTTACGGGGAACTGTATTACACGGCGGACGCTCAGCGGATGATCGTTGAGAGCTTTGTGGCGGAAGATTTTTAGGAGCGCTGCGCCGGCTTACTCCGCAATGCGTTTCAGCAGCTGCCGCATTTCCCGGATTCCCTTTGTCTGGGAGGAAATGATGGCTTCCAGCACAGGGGCGAGCCCCGGGCAGATACAGTAGCGCAGGGCATTTTCGCAAAGCCCGATGGCGCCTTCGTGGTGAGGAATCATCTCCCGAATGAAATCGGCGCTGATGTTGTTGTCGGAGCAGGCAGAGCCCATCTCCCGGAACATGACGTGGATCACTTCCCGGAAGCGCCTGTCGTACAGTTTCAGGTCCTGTTCGCTGTTTGTGACGCAGCCGCACTGCGGCAGGATGCTCTGCATGTTCTGGATGCTGCGTGTCTGGGCAGAGATGATGTTGTTGGCGATACATTGCAGTTCGGCGTTTTTGGTATATTGCAGCACATTTTGGCACATTTCAATGGCCGCCCTGTGATGCGGGATCATCTGCACGATGAAATTGTGGGAGACGCTTTCGTTTAACCGGGCGCATTCCATGTTTTGGATCATCTCGTCCAGAATGGAATAAAACCGTGTCAGATAATCTTTTGTACAGTCGTCAAAACGATACTGTTTTGTCATTTTACCCCTTTTCCACACTGTCGCTGCGTTCCTGAAACGAAGCTGACAGGGATATCTCTGATACAATGTTATAATATGTCACAGGCGGGAAAAGGTTCTGAAATATACAGGCAGGCGGAAAATGGCACGAAAAACAGGGCGGTTTCCGCGCCCGCCCTGCATTCCGATCCGATGCCTGTCCTAAAATCAGGCTTTCCAGATTTTCAGCGTTTTGATCAGCTTGTTCTTGTCCTTGTCATCCATCTTGGAGATCAGATCCAGAAGCTCGTTGTCCAGAGCGGTCTTTCTGTACTCCGGCTCTACGCGGCCGATCAGGGAATCCAGGGAAATATTCATCAGCCTTGCATAGTACATGAGGATGCGAAGTGACATTGCCGTGCGGTTATTTTCCACATTACTTATGTAGCCGGGAGTCACGTTCAGCGCTTCGGCCACCTCAGCCTGTGTCAGCTTCATCTGGATGCGGAGCTCTTTGATCTGAGCCCCCAGGTTGTCAAATTCTTCGTTGTTATTTCGCATATGTTACCCCTTTCATAAATAAATCCCGACACAAAAAGTATATAATAAACAAGTCAGATTTTAAAGATAGTATTTCAATTCTATTTATGCAATAAATATAGAAAGGCTTATTTTTATCGAATTTTACTGGAAATTGTGGAAAATAGAAAAATTTAAAATATAGTGGAAGGCGAGGAAACCATCGTGTATAATCTAGTTGAGAATTCAGTCCGAGCCGGGAGGTATGGAAATGGCAAACGACTTTTCCCGCGGGAAAGTCTGGCGCAACATTATCGGCCAGTCGCTTCCGCTGATGCTGGCACAGCTTGTTCAGCTTTTATATAATGTAGTGGACCGTGTCTACATAGGACATCTTTCGGGAACCGACACGCTGGCTCTGACGGGGATAGGGCTTGTCTTTCCCCTGACGACGCTGATCGCGGCGTTTACCAACCTGTTCGGCTCCGGCGCAACTCCGCTGTTTTCCATTGCCCGTGGCGCAAAACAGGAGGACAGGGCGGAAAAGATTTTGGGCAATACTTTCGCGCTGCTGTTTTTGACCTCTCTTGTCCTGTTTCTTTTGTGTTATATCTTCCGGCGCCCTGTGCTGTATCTTTTCGGGGCCAGCGACGCTTCTTATGGATATGCGGACGACTACCTGAGAATTTATCTGTTCGGCACCTCGTTTTCCATGCTGTCTACGGGACTGAACGGTTTTATCAACGCTCAGGGATTTCCGCGGATCGGGATGCTCACTACGCTGCTGGGGGCCGTGCTGAACCTGATCCTGGATCCCGTTTTTATCTTCGGCCTGCGTATGGGGGTGAGCGGCGCGGCCCTGGCGACGGTGCTGAGCCAGATGATTTCCTGCCTGTGGGTTCTTCGGTTTCTGACAGGAAAGAAGGCGGTTCTGACTCTGAAACGGAAAAATCTGAAGCCGGACTGGAAGCTTGCGCGGGAGATCATGTCGCTTGGTCTGTCCGGTTTTATCATGCAGGGGACAAACTGCCTTGTGCAGGTAGCGTGCAACGCGACGCTGAAGACATTTGGGGGCGATCTGTATGTGGGCGTCATGACGGTGTTGAACTCCGTGCGGGAGATCCTGTCTCTTCCGGTCAGCGGACTTACAAGCGGCTCGCAGCCCGTTCTGGGCTATAATTACGGGGCCAGACGGTATGACAGGGTAAAACAGGGCATCCGTTTTACCGCGGTCATCGGTATTC
This sequence comes from uncultured Acetatifactor sp., assembly GCA_947586055.1. Taxonomy (GTDB): domain Bacteria; phylum Bacillota; class Clostridia; order Lachnospirales; family Lachnospiraceae; genus Acetatifactor. The sequence continues at coordinate 96,254 of CANPXL010000003.1, forward strand.
TGTATACGATGCTGGCGTGGATGGCTGTGATTTGTCTGCCCCATGTCCTGCTGTCCGTGTTTGTGGACGACGCCGCGATGATGGAGGCTGGAGAAAGGGCGCTGCACCTGTATTTCTTTGGATTTTTCTTTATGGCGTTTCAGTTTACCGGACAATCCTCCTTTACCGCGCTGGGATATTCAAAACAGGCAATTTTCTTCTCCCTGTTCCGCAAGGCCGTGATCGTGACGCCGCTGACGCTTTTGCTGCCGCGGCTGGGGCTGGGAGTGGACGGGGTATTTCTTGCGGAGCCTGTCTCAAACGCCGTGGGCGGACTGGCCTGTTTTGTGACCATGTATTTTGTGCTTTACCGGAAACTGGACGCAAAAAGCGGCGGCGTTCCCGCGGACGGCGCGGAACAATCCTGATTTTAGTACTTGCATCCTATAGCGAATTATGGCAAAATAGATAAGGTTTTGATCGACAGGGGAATCACATGGAAAAGAACTGTAATTTTACGCTTATCATTCCGTCCCTCGATCCGGATGAAAAATTTCCGGCTACGGTGAAAGCCGCCGTTGCGGCGGGGATGGATGATATCATTCTGGTAGACGACGGCAGCCGCGAAGAAACCCGCCATTATTTTACGGAGCTGGAGGCTGCGTATCCGCAGGTGACGCTTCTGACCCACGAAAGCAACCTCGGCAAGGGCGCGGCGCTTAAGACGGCCTTTACCTTCTTTCTGGAAAACAGAAAGGAGCGGGAGGGCGTCGTGACCGCCGACGGGGACGGACAGCACCGGATGGAGGATATCGCGGCCTGCGCCGAAGAGATGATCCGCTCGGAACGGGCGGTGGTCCTGGGCTGCAGAGATTTTGAACTGGAAAACGTCCCGCGCAGAAGCCGCTTCGGAAACCGGGCGACGTCCGCCGTGTTCCGGCTGTTTTTTGGTATGCGTCTGTCCGACACACAGACAGGACTTCGGGCGATTCCGCGGGAGTATGTAAAGCCGCTGATGGAAGCGGACGGCACAAGATATGAGTATGAGACGAACATGCTGCTTCTGCTGGGACAGCTTCGGATCCCCTATCGGGAAGTGAAGATCGAAACCGTGTACTACGACGAAAACAGCGGTTCTCATTTCCGCCCTGTCCGGGATTCCCTGCGCGTGTACGCGCTGATCCTGAAATACGCGGCGAACTCGCTGGCATCGGCGGGAGTGGATCTTCTTGCTTTTTATCTTCTGGGGAAATTTGTATTTACGGACGGGGGAAGAATCTCGGTCCTGCTTTCCACGGCAGTGGCGCGGATCCTCTCGTCGGTTGTCAATTTTATGGGAAACAAGAGATTGGTCTTTGAAAGCCGTTCCGGTATCCGAAAGACTTTTGGACGGTATGTGTGTGTTGCGGTACCCGTTATGACGGTGTCCTGGCTTACGGTCTACGGACTGTCCGCGCTTATGGGAGAGAACGTGGGACATTTTGGACGAACGCTGCTCAAGATCCCTGTGGACACCGTGCTGTTCCTTGTCAGCTTCCGGGCGCAGAGAAACTGGGTCTTCGGGGAAACGGCGCGGTCGGGAGGAAAGATGCATGCGTGACAGGTTATTGGAACAGCCGGAACGCTCCGGAGCGGGAAAAGGGAGAGGAAAACGCCTGGCGCGTCTGGCCGGGAGGACGCTTCTGGTCCTTTTTACAGGGATCGCGTTCCTTTTCTGTTCGGTGGTGGCCCTGTGCCATACGCTGCTGACAGGGCCCAGCCCCACGGTACGGGATCAGGTGGTGCTTTCCGCCATGCAGGCCAGCGCCACAAAATGGCTGCCCGGCCTGTTTCTGGAGGATGCGCTGGTAGAAGAGATCTGCGCCCGCAGCGCGGATGTTCAGCAGGAAGTGATCTCCATGGGCGCCTTGTCCGTGGGACAGAAAAGCGGCGCTTCCGGGGACGGGGCGGCTGCGGGGGAGACAAAAGAGACGGCGGAGGACGAGTGGGCGGACGCCATCGACGGCATGCTCTATAAGACCTACAGCGGTTCCTCCTACAAGGCTTATATTCTTCTTGTAAAAGATCCGTCCAGAGTTTACGTGGGGACGTCCAGCGATTATAAGAGCGGCAAGATCGGCGCCCGCATTTTTGATATTGCCGAACGGGAGGGCGCGGTTGCGGGAATCAACGCGGGAGAGTTTTCCGATGTGGGAGGCCAGGGGACGGGAGATACGCCCATCGGCCTGACCTATTCTAAGGGCAACTGCGTATGGAACGACGGACTGAAGCGGACCTTTATCGGATTTGACCGGGACAATGTGCTTCACGCCGTCGAGTCCATGACGCAGGAGGAAGCAGACCGGCTTGGCATTCGGGACGCCGTTTCCTTTCAGAAAGGTAATGTGCTGATCACCAACGACGGACAGGATGTGACGTTATACTATGCGGAAGGGAACACCGGGATGGCACAGCGGACCGCCATCGCGCAGAGGGCGGACGGTACGGTCATTCTCGTTGTCACCGACGGGCGGAGCGCCAGCAGTTTCGGCGCCACGAGAAACGATATCATAGATCTGCTCGTCTCGGAGGGCGCCGTGGTGGCGGGAATGCTGGACGGCGGTTCTTCCGCGATGATGTACTATAAGGATTATTACGTCAAATATGATATAGATGTCAACGGGCTTGACGAGTATCAGAAACAGGGGCTGACAAACCGGTATAAGGCGTTTACGAAACCGCGCCACATGCCAACCTTCTTTCTGGTTTCGCCCGAAGGCTGAGAAAGGAAGTCGGGTGGCTGTGGCAGAGAAAAAAGAATTAAAAAAGAGAGTCCGCCTGTCGCGTTTCTGGTGTGTTTATGCCGTCGTTACGGCCGCGGCCGTTCTCAGCGTGGTCATTTTCCTGCAGGTGGTAAAGAGCAGGCTTGCGGAGTATGAAGACGCGCAGCCGAAGTATGTGGCGGAGGAAGTGTTCGACCGTTATTTTCGGCCGATAGATTATGAAAAGCTGCTGGCGGACGCGCGCTATGACGCGTCGGGAGCCGATGAAAGCGAGATTGCGGAGTATCTTCGGGAGGAGATCGGGGATTCGGAACTGACCTGTTCCATGGGACTGTCCGGTGCCGCCGGTGAGACAAGGTACCTTGTAAAAGCGGGGGAAAAACAGCTGGCATCCATTGTCCTGAAAGTTTCGGATCAGAAGACGGCGCACGGTTTCGACACTTATGAATTTTCTTATCTGACGCTGCATCTGAATACGGATGAGCCGCAGCCGGAAAGCCTTCCCGTGACTGTGGAGGCGCCGGCATCCTGCCTGATCGCGGTGGACGGCGCGCCGATTTCGGAGGAATTTTTCGTCTCGGAATACCTGAAGACGGACGCCATGGAATTTTATCCGCCGGATATCGCGGGGGTGGAATATGCCGTTTATGTCCTGGAACCTCAAAAAGACCACACCTTTGAAATTGCCGTCACGGACGCGCAGGGACAGCCGGTGGAAGTGAATTTTGACGAAGCGTCGAATACCTATACCGCGGACCTTCCCTACAGCGGGGAACTGGAGGAAGAATACGCGGAGTTTGTCATCGAAGCGATGCAGGGCTATTCCCAATATATACAGGCGTCGGCGAGCGTGAGCCTCGGCAGTATAAAACCCTATTTCGACACGGAGTCCGAAGCCTATGCGGACGTGGTGGCGGTGGGAGGAGACCGCTGGATGGTAAAGGAATGGAGCGGCGTGGAGTTTAAGGATTTAACGATCGGAGAATTTTACGCATACACTCCGGAAATCTTTTCCTGTCATATTTCCTTTACCCAGGTCCTTCACCGGGACGGCAGGGAAGATTATACGGACGTTGTGGATAAATATGTGTTCCTTCACAGGACGGAGAACGGGTACAGGATCTATGCCTGGCACAATGGATAGAAAGGATGAATTGGCGATGAGACATTTGACGGAGATCCGCTGGCACGGAAGAGGCGGACAGGGGGCAAAGACCGCGGCGCTTCTGCTGGCGGATGTGGCTTTTCAGGCGGGAAAGCAGGTGCAGGGTTTTCCGGAGTACGGACCGGAGAGAATGGGCGCGCCCATCACGGCCTACGACCGGATCAGCGACGGGGAGATCCGGGTTCACTCCAACATTTATGAACCCGATTTTGTGGCGGTGGTGGATGACACGCTGCTTCATACCGTGGACGTGACGGCCGGTCTGAAGGAGGACGGCGGCATTCTGATCAATACCGTAAAGACGGCGGACGAGATCCTGCCTTTGTTAAAGGGATACCGGGGAAAGGTTTACATGCTGGACGCCAGAAAGGTCTGCATGGCCACGCTGGGCAAATATTTTCCAAACACGCCCATGCTGGCGGCCATGGTAAAAATATCGGACGTTATGGATATCGACGTGTTCCTGCGGGAGATGGAAACCTCCCTGCAGCATAAGTTCGCAAGAAAGCCGGAGGTGCTGGACGGAAACCGGAAGGCGCTGAAGCTGGCGCTGGAGGAGGTAACGGAATGGCAGTAAAAGCGGAATTGATCAATGAGAATACGAAATGGCAGGATCTGACGGAGGGACTGCAGATTCATGAGCCCGCCACTTCCAGGCGGTTTCTCACAGGGGAATGGCGGACGGAGACGCCTGTATGGGTACAGGAAAAATGTAAGCAGTGTCTTTTATGTGTGCCGTACTGCCCCGACAGCAGCATTCCCGTAAAGGAAGACAGACGGCAGGAGTTCGACTACGATCACTGCAAGGGCTGCGGCATCTGCGCAAAGGCATGTCCCTTCGGCGCCATTGAGATGCGGCAGCCGGCGGAATGACGGCGTAAAAGCGGAAAGGAGTACTTATGTCTACGAAAACGAGGATGTCGGGCAACGAAGCGGTTGCCCACGCCATAAAACAGATCAATCCGGATGTGATGCCGGCGTTTCCCATCACGCCCTCCACAGAGATCCCGCAGTTTGTGGCAACGATGATCGCAAACGGAGAGATTGACACGGAGTTTATCCCGGTGGAAAGCGAGCACAGCGCCATGAGCGCGGCCATGGGCGCTTCCGCGGCGGGGGCAAGAGCCGTCACGGCAACTTCATCCTGCGGTATGGCCCTGATGTGGGAGGTGCTGTATGTGGCGGCGTCCAGCAGGCTTCCCATTGTAATGGCGCTGGTGAACAGGGGACTCACAGGGCCGCTGAACATCAACGCGGAGCATTCCGACAGCATGGGGGCAAGGGATTCCGGCTGGATTCAGATTTATGCGGAAAACAATCAGGAGGTCTATGACAATTTTCTGCAGGCGCACAGGATCGCGGAACACAGGGATGTCCGTCTCCCCATCATGATCTGTCAGGATGGTTTTATCACCAGCCACGCGGTACAGAATATCACGCTCTGGGACGACGAACCCATCCGGAAATTTGTGGGAGAGTACGAGCCGGAACATTATCTGCTCAAAGAGGATGAGTCCATGGCTGTGGGACCCTACGCCGTTTCCCCCTACTGTATGGAAGCGAAGAAAGCACAGGCGGAGGCAATGAAGCGGGCGCGGAAGGTGATTCTGGATGTGGCGGCGGAGTTTGAAACGGTGACGGGGCGGCATTACGGATTCTTTGAAGGGTATCGGCTGGAGGACGCGGAATATGCGGTAGTGGCCATCGGTTCCGTCTGCGGCACGGCGAAGGATGCGGTGGACGCCATGCGGGCAAGGGGCATGAAGGCGGGGCTTTTGAAGATCAGAGTGTTCCGGCCCTTCCCGGGTCAGGAGATCGGCGAAGCGCTGAAACACTGTAAGGCGGTGGCCATCATGGACCGGGCGGAAAGCTACAGTTCTCAGGGAGGGCCTCTGGGCGCCGAAGTGACGGCGGCAATGTACCGGGCGAAGGCGCAGGCGGAAACTGTGAACATCATGTACGGGCTGTCCGGCAGAGACGTCAGAGTGGAGGATATGGAGCGGGTTTATGAGTCGCTTGAAAAACTGGCGGCCGGAGAGATCTGCTTCCCGGAATATCCCTATCTCGGGCTGAGGGACGGCACGGAGGATGTCTTAAGCCGGTAATGGAACTTTATCTTATGGAAGAATCTGCGCCATATCGGACGGCGTTTTGAGTCAGTGCAGGAAAGGCGGGAATAACAGACGTATGGAACAACAGGCATTTCAATACAGGGAGATTCAGGCCAGGCCGGAACGGCTTGCGCCGGGACACAGAATGTGCGCGGGCTGCGGCGGCACGATCGCGGTGAGAAACGTGCTGAAAGCGCTGCACCCGGGGGACAGGGCGGTGGTGGGAAACGCTACCGGATGCCTTGAGGTGTCAACTTTTATGTACCCCTATACCGCTTACGAGGACAGCTATATCCACAGCGCCTTTGAGAACGCGGGAGCTACGCTCTCCGGCGTGGAGACGGCTTACAGGGTACTGAAAAAGAAGGGAAAGATCACATCGGATTATAAATTTATCACGTTCGGAGGCGACGGCGGGACCTACGATATCGGCCTGCAGTCTCTGTCCGGGGCAATGGAGCGGGGGCACGACATGGTCTATGTCTGCTACGACAACGGCGCCTATATGAACACGGGAACCCAGCGTTCCTCCGCGACTCCCATGTACGCGGATACCACCACGACGCCAAGCGGAACGGTATCTCAGGGAAAACCTCAGGCGAGAAAGGATCTGGCCGGGATCCTTGCGGCGCATAACATCCCTTATGTGGGCCAGACCACCTTTATCGGCAACATGAAGGATCTGTACGTAAAGTCCGAGCGCGCCATCTACACGCCGGGCGCGGCGTTTCTGAACATCCTTGCCCCCTGTCCCAGAGGGTGGAAGTATGACGCGCCGGATATCATCGAAATCTGCCGGACGGCGGTGGAGACCTGTTATTGGCCGCTGTTTGAGGTGATCGACGGAAAATGGATCCTGAATTACAAGCCCAAAAACAAGCTTCCGCTGGAAGAGTTCCTGAAGAGGCAGGGGCGTTTCCGGCATCTTTTCAAGCCCGGCAACGAATATCTCATCGAGGCATTCCAGAAGGAAGTGGACAGAAGATGGGAAGAGCTGCTGGCAAGGTGCGAGGGATAAGCATCCGACGAAAGGCGCGGCGCGGAAGGCGGCATAAAGAAGGCGGCCGGAGACAGGGGCGGGAAAAGTCATGAAAAACTACAGGCTTCTTATCGAATATGACGGCACACGCTACTACGGCTGGCAGCGTCAGCCGGACCAGAACACCATTCAGGGGAAACTGGAGGCGGTGCTTGCGGTGATGACCGGACAGGAGACGGAGGTCATCGGCGCCGGCCGGACCGACGCGGGCGTACACGCAAGGGGGATGACGGCAAATGTCCGTCTGGAGACTCTGATGGATGCGGAAGAGATCAGGGACTACCTGAACCGCTATCTGCCGGAGGATATCGCCGTGCGGGAGGTAAAAGAGGCTTCTCCCCGGTTTCACGCCCGCTACAACGCCATCGGAAAGACCTACTGCTACACCTGTTACGACGGGGAGGTCAAGCCGGTTTTTGACCGCCGGTTTTACACCCCGCTGGAGGAAAAGCCGGATCTTGACCGGATGCGCCGGGCGGCGGAGTTTCTGATGGGAGAGCATGATTTCCGGAATTTCTGCGTCAATCCCCGGATGAAAAAATCCACTGTGCGGAAAGTGGACCGGATCGACATAACGAGAGAGAACGGCTATCTGCGCTTTACTTTTCACGGCACGGGGTTTCTTCAGAACATGGTTCGGATCATGGTGGGAACCCTTCTCGAGGTGGGATGCGGACGCATGGAGCCGGAGCAGGTGCGGGAGACGCTTCTTAGCAGAGAACGATGCAAAGCGGGGCCTACCGCGCCTGCCCGGGGGCTGTGTCTGATCAGCGTGGATTATGACTGAAACCGGGTTACGCCGTGATGACCGTTCCGCCCTTTCCCTTTACGGCTTCCCGGACCCGATCCATGGAAGTGATCAGCGCTCTGCCCTCCGGAACTTTTTCCAGGTAGTAGATGGCGGCTTCGATCTTTGGAAGCATGGTGCCGGCTTCAAACTGTCCCTGTGCGATCAGTTCTTTTGCCTGTGCGGCCGTAAGCGCGGGAAGCGGCGACTGACTCTCTTTGCCGAAATCCCGGTATACGCAGTCCACGCCTGTGAGAATGATCAGCTCGTCGCATTTTAAATCCGCGGCAAGCTTTCCGGCGATGGCGTCCTTTTCGATGACCGCCGACGCGCCTTTCAGTACATGCTGCTGTTCGATTACGGGAATGCCGCCGCCGCCGCAGGCGATGACTTCCTGGCCGGCGTCCGCCAGCGTCCGGATCGCCTCGATCTCCACGATGTCAATGGGCTTGGGAGCGGCGACCACTCTGCGGAACCCCTTTCCGGGATCTTCTTTTACATAATTGCCCTTCTTTATCTCGATTTCCGCATCTTCCTCCGACATATATCTGCCGATCACCTTGGTGGGCTCATAGAAGGCGTCGTCGTAAGGATCCACGGTGACCTGGGTCAGGATCGTGCTGACGGGTTTTGAGATGCCGCGGGAAAGAAGCTCAGAGCGCAGGGCGTTCTGAATGTCATAGCCGACATAGCCCTGGCTCATGGCGGAGCAGACACACATGGGAGCGGGCGTATAGTCGATGGAAACGCGCCGAAGCTCGGTCATCGCCTTGTGGATCATGCTGACCTGGGGACCGTTGCTGTGGGTGATGGTAAGCTGATAATCCTCCTCCACCAGATCCGCCAGCGCTTTCGCGGTGGTCTTTACGGCGTCCCACTGCGCCTGGGTGGTATAGCCGAGCGCTTCATGTCCGAGGGAAACAACAACTCTTTTCTTGCTCATAGATATCCTCCGTGCAGATTGAAAACTGAAAAAGGGACTGTATGTTCATTCTACATCAGGAACGGGGTTTTTGAAAGAGAAATTTTAAGGAAAAAGAAGAGACAGGAGAAATTTCTGCCGGATATGATACAGAAATGATGCATGACTGTATTAAAAAAGAAAATGACTCTTTTTCTTTGTCGAAAAAAGGTATATAATACAACATTGACAATGAGAAAAACAAAAAGTGTCGGAAAACAGACGATAAGGAGCGGTTGAAAATGTTGGTCCTTTGGGGTACTCTGGCGGGAATGGCCTTCTGGGCGGAACTTGTCTATCATTTCAGCGGATTTGGCTGGACGGCCTTTCATCCTCTGTATGTGATCCTGCTGATCATGGCGTGGTCCGGATTGTGGTCGCTTTTGGTGGGCGTGTTAAAAAGCAGGAGAGCGAAAAAAATCTTTTATTATACAGCGCTTTGGCTGCCGGTCGTTATCGCCGGCGTCCAGCTGGTATATCTGAGGATCTTTCATCAGCCCCTGCTCTGGGGGATGGTGGTTCAGGGCGCCCATGACGCGCTGACGAACTACTGGAGAGAGGCCCTGCTGGGAGTGTTAAAGACGACGCCCTTTATCGCGCTGCTTGCGCTTCCCGCTGTGGTCATTCCCATCCTCCTGCGGCGCAACTGCTGGAGAATGCCCTTATACGATACGCTCGGCGTCCTGCGGACTCTGGTGATCGTCTTTGCCGCTACGGTGGGAAGCGTCGGGATGCTGGAGCTCGGCGAGGCCGTGCCGTTTGAATATTATGAGGAATATCATGAGTTTTACGATCCTGTGACCGTTGCGGAGAGCATGGGCATCCTGCCCACTCTTCACGCGGATGTGGGAAGGATGCTGCGCCAGTGGCTGTACCGGGTCGGAAACGGAAAGTCCGGGGGAACGGGAGAGTATGTGCCGGCGGTGGCGCCGAATGCGGTAGTGTGGAACGGCGCGCCTTCTCAGAGCCCGGCGCCGGACGGCTCTTCGGAGACGGAGGGGCAGGAAGCCGAACCGGAACCTTCGCCCGAGGATCCTGAGATTGTGCCGCAGCAGTTTCAGCTGGATTATGATCTGCTCCACCAACTGGCGGACAACGACCACCAGACCTGGCTTGCGGACTATATCCAGGGCGAGCCGCCGGTGAATTCCAATGAGTATACCGGAATGTTCAAGGGATATAATCTGATCTTCCTGACGGCGGAGGGATTCTGTTCCTACGCCATAGACGAGGAACTGACGCCTACGCTGTACCGCATGAGCCACAGCGGTTTTGTGTGTGAAAACTATTATGTGCCCCTGTGGCAGACGAGTACCAGCGACGGCGAGTATATCAACATGACGGGGCTGATCCCGGATCAGATGCACAGTATGAAGCGCAGCAAGGACAATGCGTTCCCCTATAATCTGGCCGCGTACTTTGCGTCGGAGGGCGTGCATCCAAGAGCGTACCACAACAACAGTCTTTCTTACTATGACCGGCACCTCACCCACACGAACATGGGATATGATTTCAAGGCGTGCAAGCTGGGAGATCTGGACGAGGCGGAGTGGGGAGACAAGGTCTTTCCGATGGAAAACGCCAACAAATGGCCTGCGTCGGACTATGATATGATGGTGGCCACGGTGCCGGAGTATGTGAACGACGAGAGGTTCCATGTCTATTATATGACGGTATCCGGACACATGAATTATTCCTTCAGCGGAAACGCCATGTCCTCCAAAAATAAAGACGCGGTGGCGGGGCTGGATCTGTCCGAGGGGCCGAAGGCTTACATTGCCTGCAACATAGAGCTTGATAAGGCCATGGAAAATCTGCTCGCCCAGCTGGAAGCGGCGGGACAGCTGGAAAATACCGTGATCTGTCTCAGCGCCGATCATTACCCTTACGGACTGTCGGACGACGAGTACCAGGAGCTGGCGGGAAAAGACCTCACCGGGGGAAAGGACAAATTCCGCAATACCCTGATCCTTTACAACGCGGGCATGGAGGAACCGATCTACATTCAAAAGGCATGCAGTTCCATGGATCTGCTCCCCACGCTGTTAAACCTGTTTGGATTCCAGTATGATTCCAGAATGTACGCCGGCCGGGATATCCTTTCCGACCGGGAGGGTATGGTGATTTTCAACAATCGGGATTTTGTAACGGATTCCGTGATCTTTATCGAAAAAGGAGACATCGCCACGTGGCTTAAGGACGAGGACGGAAACGATATCATGCCCCCCGATCTGCAGGAAGCCTATCTTGACGCCATGCGGACGGAGGTGAAGCGGCGGTACAATTTCAGCGCCTATATGCTTCAGGAGGATTACTACAGGGATGTGGAGCAGGCGGTCATTCCGCAGCCGTAACGGTTCCGCGGGCTCATCCGTTTAATTCGGAAACCGCTTTGTCCAGAACGTCAAAATAATCTTCAAACGTTTTTTTGCAGCAGCCGGGGTCGCGGATTTCGATTCCGGCTGTTCTTAATCCCGTCAGCGCAAATCCCATCGCCATTCGGTGGTCGTCGTAGGTTTCTATCGAAGCGGGGCGCGGCGTGCCGGGCCAGATGGTGAGACTATCCTCGGTGGATTCACAGCGTATTCCCATCTTTGTCAGTTCCGCCGTGACTGCCGCCAGCCGGTCGCTTTCCTGAAAGCGGATATGTCCTATGCCCGTGATGGAAGTGGGGCCATTGGCATAGGGTGCGATGGCGGCCAGCGTGATGGCCTGATCGGAACAGGCGGACATGTCCGCCGTAATGCCCTGAAACACGCCGCCTTCCGGCGGGGAAAGAAGAATGCCTTCCGGCGTATCCGAAGCGGCGCATCCCATCCGTTCCAGCAGCTGGATAAAGGCCACATCTCCCTGCAGGGACTGAAAATGGATGTTGCGCACTCTCACGGGGATGTTCAGAAGAGGGCACATCGCATAGAAATAGCAGGACGCGGAAACATCCGGTTCCACCTGGTATTCTCCCGCCCGGTAATGCTGGCCGGCCCTGGTCAGAAAGAGATTCTGCCCGGGACGCTCCACCGTTACGCCGAACTGTTCCATCATCCTTACGGTCATGTCGATATAAGCCATGCCGTGGGTTCCCTCAACCTCAATGGTGAAGTCGCGGGGAGAAAGGCAGGAAACGATCAGAAGGGCGCTCAAAAACTGGCTGCTGTGGTCTATATTTACGGAAATGCGGTCCCGCTTGAAGCCGTGGCCTCTTAAAAAGAACGGGAAATGGCCGCGCTCGTGTCCCGGAACGGAGAAGACCTGACAGCCCAGCTTTTGGAGAGAGTCCAGAAGCGGAGCCATGGGACGTCTGCGCATCTGCTCGGAAGCGTCCATGTAAAAGATCCCGTGGGACAGACCGAGATAGGCGGTGAGAAATCTTGCCGCGGTTCCGGCGCTGCCCACATACTGTCTGGCGGACGCATGGGGAACGGGGCCGCCGAGACCCGTTACCGCCATGGTCCGTTCCTTTTCGTCTGCCGTCGTGTAAAATCCCAGATCCCGGATGCAGGATAGAAAATGTCTGGAATCGTCGGAAAAAAGCGCGCCCTTTAAAAGAGAACGGCCGTCGGCCAAAGTGGCGAGAAGCAGAGCGCGGTTGGTAATGCTCTTGGATCCCGGGACGGAAACCTCCAGGGGAGCATGGTTCGCGGGATGCTCCCTTAACGCGCCGTATATTTCAGGAACCTGATAAACGTCTGATGAAATCATATACAATCTCCTGCGTAGATCAAGGATAAAAAATCAAGGTGATGAACTGCTATTAGTATACGTCCCTCTGCGGAAATTTGTCAACTTTGGAAGCGCGAAAGCACTTGACAAACCCGTTTCGGGGTGGTAATGTTAATTCATAATATTCCTATTAAGTTACTATGAAATAGAAATAGAAAGCATGGAAATGCAGGAAAGAGGCAGGATATGGGAAAAATTTATGAAAACGCTACGGAACTGGTAGGAAGGACGCCGCTTTTGAAGCTGAGCGGATTTGCCCGGGAGCAGGGAGTTACGGATGCCGTTCTTCTCGCAAAGCTGGAATATCTCAACCCGGCGGGAAGCGTAAAGGACAGAGTGGCGCTGGCCATGATCGAGGATGCGGAGAAAAAGGGAATCCTGAAACCGGGAGATACGATCATCGAGCCCACCTCCGGAAACACGGGAATCGGTCTGGCCAGCGTGGGCGCGGCAAAGGGGTACCGTACCATACTAACGCTGCCGGAGACCATGAGCGTGGAGCGGCGGAATCTTTTGAAGGCGTACGGCGCGGAGCTGGTGCTCACCGAGGGCGCCAAGGGAATGAAGGGCGCCATCGCCAGAGCGGAAGAACTTCAGAAGGAGATCCCGGGCTCCGTCATACTGGGACAGTTTGACAATGCGGCAAACCCCGCGGCCCACAAGGCGTCCACCGGCCCGGAGATCTGGGAGGACACGGACGGGAAGGCGGATATTTTTGTGGCCGGCGTGGGAACCGGAGGCACCGTCACCGGCGTGGGAAACTATCTGAAATCGAAAAACCCTGCGATCCGGATCGTCGCGGTGGAGCCTGCCGATTCGCCCGTGCTGTCCGGGGGCCGTCCGGGACCTCATAAGCTGCAGGGGATCGGCGCCGGCTTTGTGCCTTCCGTGCTGGACACCGGAATCTACGACGAGATCATTACCGTCACCACGGATCAGGCGTATTCCATGGGACGTTCGATCGCCCGCAGGGAGGGGATCCTCGTTGGAATTACTTCCGGCGCCGCCCTGTACGCGGCGGTACAGCTGGCAAAAAGGCCGGAGAACGCCGGCAGGACCATAGTGGCCCTCCTTCCGGATTCCGGCGACAGATACCTGTCCACACCGATGTTTACAGAAGGCTGATTTTATGGTACACTGCGATATGGGTGCGGTTTGCGAAGCGTGCGAGAGGGGAAGTCATGAAAATTTCCACAAAAGGCAGATATGCGGTGCGGGTCATGTTTGACCTGGCGCTGAACAATAACGGAGAATATATCAAGGTAAAGGACATTGCCGCCAGACAGGGCATATCGGAAAAATATCTGGAACAGATCATCGCCATGCTGAACAAGGCAGGGTATGTGACCAGTGTCCGCGGGGCCCAGGGCGGCTACAGGATCGCAAGGGATCCGGAGGAATATACCGTCGGCATGATCCTGCGTCTGACGGAAGGATCCATGGCGCCGGTGGCCTGTCTTGACGAAGGGGCGGAATGCGAACAGTGCGACACCTGCGAGACGCTGGAGGTGTGGAAGGAGCTTTACGACGCCATTAACGGCGTGATTGACCATGTGACGATTGCGGACCTGGTGGCGAAACGACGGCAGAGAGAAGGAAGTCTGGATTACAGTATCTGAATGTTTCAATTTTTATGGAATAGTTTAAGAAAAGTAAAAAGAGAGTACTGTAAACCCCGCAATGGTACAGTACTCTCTTTTTACGTAAGCAATGCAGCTTAATCAGCAGACACGAATTACATCCTTACAAATACTCAGCCTCGGGGACGCGCCGTCTTTGGCTGGATCTTCAGGGTCTGCCCTCTGTATTCGCACAGCGCGTCGTCCATGCGGAGCGTGTCCAGAAGCTCCCTGCCATTTTTTGTCAGGCGGTAGATTTCTATCGTCCCGATGCCGCTTCCGCCTGCCCAGAGGGGACCGCGGGTTCTTGCGGCGTCCGGACTTTCATATTTCAGCTTCAGCATTCGGTCCTTGGTGCAGGTGCCGGAAATTTTGATCAGATGCGTGCGGTTTCGCGCCGTGACATGCCAGATAAAACGTTTCCCGTTTTCTCTTGCGCTCCACCTGCATTTTGTAAACAGGAACTGACTGTTGAGACCGAACTCGAAGTCTTCTCCGGTATAGGTCAGCTGTATCAGAAGCCTGCGCCGCAGGGGCAGGAAAAAGAAACGGGGGCAGCAGCTGCTGACAGCCAGAACGGAGTGGCGCAGTTCCCTGCCGGTGTGGGCGCTGGTGAGCCGGCAGCAGGCAAGCTGCATCCACGGCTTGTTAAAGCTCCGCCCCCAGTGCTTGTCCGCGTAGCCATAGCTGGTGTCGGCGCATACCCGGTAGGTCTCGCCGTCCAACGTCACGGTTCCCTGGAAGAAGCTGTGGATCCCTTCTCCGTGCCAGTAGCTGTCCAGGGCGTTCAGGGCCTGAAACAGCGGCCCGGCCAGAAAACCGGTGTGACAGGAGACGGCCTTGTGCACTTCCAGATCCCATTCCATGACGCCGGGATCCGACATCAGGCTGCGGTGCGCCGCCTCTTCAGGCGTGACTTCCACACGCCCTGATATCCGGTCCTCCCGGTACATGCAGTCTTCCACCTGCATCACCAGAGGGCTTCCGGTGGTATTCAGGGCGCAGATGGGATAAAAGGCATGCAGCTGTCTGCCGGGCTGGCCGTCCTGACCGGGAAAGGCGCCGGCCTTGATCATGATATACGACGGCTTCATGCCCCGCTTGCGATAGTAGGGATGCCTTCCCAGAATAGGGCGGTCCCCGCCGAGACCGGGGTTGATGACATAATATTCCACAAAAAAAGTGCGGGATTCCCCTGTTTCTTCATGGATTCCCGAAAAAGAGTGCCACCACCGCATGTAGCCTCTTTTCCTGTGAAAGCCGTGAAACAACCCAAAACCCCGCCATACGTATGCATTTCGCTTCAGGTCGGATAAATTCATGTATCTTCTCGCTTCCTGCGGGTGCGGCGCACCCTCGGAGACTGAATGTTCGGTATCCATATTTCGTGGTGATATGCGTTATTATACTACAATATGTAGGAAATGACAAGAGTGTCGTCGAAAAAAGATAAAACAGATCAAACTTCTGCGCAATTTATACTTGCAAAAAAAACTTCCGGGAAAGATAATAAGATTATCATGGAAAATAAAGGAGGACGAGATGGAACAGAGACGATTCAGCACACCCCTTGACTTAAAGCAGGTCAGGATCACAGACGGATTTTGGGGAAGGGAGCAGGAGCTGGTGCGCAGGGAAGTGATCCCCTATCAGTGGGAAGCGCTGAACGACCGGATCCCGGAGGCCGCGCCCAGTTTTTGTATGCGGAATTTTAAGGTCGCGGGAAAGCTGATGCGGGAAAAGAAGGAAAAGGGATCGGCTTTCGTGGCGCCGGCGTATACCTTCAGGGGCTTTCAGGCGCTGCCGGAGGACCCCGCGCATCCGGATCCCGATAAATTTTACGGCTTTGTGTTCCAGGACAGCGATTTTTCCAAATGGATAGAAGCGGTGGGATATTCTCTGATCAACCATCCCGATCCGGAGCTGGAGAAAACCGCGGACGAAGCCATAGACATTGTCTGCGCGGCACAGGCGGAGAACGGATATCTTGACACCTACTATATCATCAACGGCATGGACCGGATCTTTACCAATCTTCGCGACCATCACGAGCTGTACTGCTTCGGACACCTGACGGAGGGTGCGATCGCCTACTATCAGGCCACGGGCAAGGATAAGCTTTTAAAGGCGGCGGAAAGGTACGCGGATTTTATCAGCGAACGGTTCGGCCCCGGCGAGGGACAGTGCAAGGGGTATCCCGGACATGAGATCGCGGAGATGGCGCTGGCGCGTCTCTATGAGGTGACGGGAGAGAAAAAATATCTGGAGCTGAGCAGCTTCTTCCTTGAGATGCGGGGGAGGCAGCCTTATTATTTTGACAGGGAAGAGAAAGAGCGGGCGGAATACGAGGGGAGACCCTACAGGACGCCGGAACCGGGTCTGCGTCATTTTTACCATCAGGCCCATCTGCCCGTCCGGGAACAGACGGAGGCAACGGGGCACGCCGTGCGCGCCGTTTACCTGTACAGCGGCATGGCGGACATGGCGCGGCTGAAACAGGACGAGGGGATGTATGCGGCCTGCAGACGGCTCTGGAGCAGCATTGTCCGGGAAAAGCTTTACGTCACGGGCGGTATCGGGGGAACCCATATGGGCGAGGCGTTTTCCTTCCCTTATGATCTCCCGAACGATACCGCGTATTCGGAGACCTGCGCCGCCATCGGCCTGGCGTTTTTTGCGAGACGGATGCTGGAGATCGAGGCTGTGGGAGAATACGGCGACGTGATGGAGCAGGCCCTTTACAATACGGTGCTGGCCGGCATGGCGCTGGACGGAAAGAGTTTCTTCTATGTCAATCCGCTGGAGGTCCTTCCCGAGGCATGCAGGAAGGATGAGCGGAAATTTCATGTAAAGAGCGTGCGGCAGAAATGGTTCGGCTGTGCCTGCTGCCCGCCCAATATTGCCAGGATCGTAAGCTCCCTGGGGGCTTACGCGTACACGGCGGGCGAAGAGGTATTGTATACCCATCTGTATGTGGGAAGCAGGATACAATGCAGCCTGGGAGGAAAGCGGCTGGAGGTGGAGACGGAGAGCGGGTTCCCCTGGGACGGAAAGGTAAAAGTAACGCTTTCCGCGGAGGAGACAGTACCGGGGACGCTGGCTTTCCGGGTGCCGGGATGGTGCGGATCGGCCCGGGTGCAGGTGTGCGCGGGCGGCGCGGAGCCGGTTACTTTAAGTGTGAAGGACGGAGCATGGGAGCAGACGGACCAAGACGGCGCGGATGAAAAAAGCAGTATCACGGGAATCCGCCTGGAGAACGGATATCTGTATCTGACGGGAGACTGGCAGGACGGGGACAGAATCCTGCTGGATTTCCCCATGGAGGTGCGGATGGTCTGCGCCGGCGGAAAGGTGCGGGAAGATATGGGAAAAGCCGCGTTTACAAGGGGCCCCATCTGCTATTGCCTGGAGGAAGCGGACAACGGCAAGGACCTGTATCTTCTTCGGGCGGACACGGAGAAACTGATCTGCCGGGAATGCGGGAAGCTGGATCAGAGCGCGGTGCGGGTGGAGAAGACCGGGGAGCTGGGACATGAGATGTGCGTCCTGAAGGTGCCGGGAAGACGGCTGGAAAAGTCGGGCGGGGAAGCCTTATACGAAGATTACGCGCCCCTGCGGGAAGAGCAGACGACGCTGACCTTTGTGCCCTATTACGCATGGAACAACCGAGGGGAGGGCGAGATGCAGGTCTGGGTGGCCGTGTAAAGAACGGACAGAGACGACGGGTATTTTTACAAGGAGTGTCGGCATGGCATTTGTACATCTTCACGTCCATACGGAATATTCCCTGCTGGACGGTTCCAACAAAATAAAAGAATATGTGGCCCGGGTGAAGGAGCTTGGGATGGACAGCGCCGCCATCACCGACCACGGCGTGATGTACGGGGTCATTGATTTCTACAGGGCGGCGAGAGAGGCGGGGATCAAGCCCATTCTGGGTTGTGAAGTTTATGTGGCGCCTCATTCCAGATTTGACCGGGAGCTGTCCGGCGGTGAGGACAGATACTATCATCTCGTGCTGCTGGCAGAAAATAACACCGGTTATGCAAACCTGATGAAAATTGTCAGCAGGGGTTTTACGGAAGGCTATTATTATCGGCCCAGAGTGGACATGGAGGTCCTGAACCAGTACCACGAGGGAATCATCGCGCTGTCCGCCTGTCTGGCGGGCGAAGTGCAGCGCTGCATCATGAAGGGGCTGTACGGGGAAGCGAGGGAAGCGGCGAAAAAATACGAGAACTGCTTCGGGAAAGGCAATTTCTTTCTGGAGCTGCAGGATCACGGGATGCCGGAGCAGAGACTTGTCAACACCGAGCTTCTGAAGATGAGCAGGGAGCTTGAGATCCCGCTGGTGGTTACGAACGACGTCCATTATACCTACGCTTCGGACGCGGATTCCCACGATATCCTGCTGTGTCTCCAGACGGGAAAGAAGCTTGCGGACGAAGACAGGATGCGCTATGAGGGCGGTCAGTATTATGTAAAGAGCGAGGAAGAGATGAAGGGGCTCTTTCCCTATGCCTGGGAGGCGGTAGAGAACACCCAGCGCATCGCGGACCGCTGTCATGTGGAAATAGAATTTGGCGTCACGAAGCTGCCGCATTATGAGGTGCCGGAGGGGTACGACTCCTGGAGCTACCTGAACAAGCTCTGCGACGAGGGCCTTGCCCAGCGCTACGGCGACGGGGATCAGCCCGCGGGAAATACCGGCCAGACGCTTCGGGAGCGGCTGGATTATGAGCTTTCCGTCATCCGGACCATGGGGTATGTGGACTACTTCCTTATCGTATGGGATTTTATCAACTATGCGAGAAGCCAGGGGATCCCGGTGGGGCCGGGCCGGGGTTCGGCGGCGGGGAGCATGGTCTCCTACTGTCTGAAGATTACCAATATAGATCCCATACGCTATCAGCTTCTCTTCGAGCGATTTCTGAACCCGGAGAGAGTTTCCATGCCCGATATTGACATTGACTTCTGTTTTGAACGCAGGCAGGAGGTCATCGACTATGTGGGCCGGAAGTATGGGACGGAAAAGGTGGTGCAGATCGTTACCTTCGGCACGCTGGCGGCAAAGGCCGTGATCAGGGACGTAGGGCGTGTTATGGATCTGCCGTACAGCTTTGTGGACTCCATCGCAAAACTTGTCCCCAGAGAACTGAACATTACGCTGGATCTGGCGCTGGAGAAAAATCCGGAACTTCGCAAGATGTACCAGGAGGATGAGCAGGTCCGCCGTCTTATCGATATGAGCAAACGTCTGGAGGGACTGCCGAGAAACACCTCCATGCACGCCGCGGGGGTGGTGATCTGTCCGAAAGCGGCGGATGAATTTGTCCCCCTGTCCAGGGGCAGCGACGGTTCTGTGACCACACAGTTCACCATGACCACCCTGGAGGAACTGGGACTGTTAAAGATGGATTTTCTGGGACTGCGGACGCTTACCGTGATCCATGACGCCGTGGAGTTCATCGAGGAAGGCAGAGGGGTCCGCATCGACATCGACAACATTGACTATAACGACCGGAATGTGCTTGCCTCCATCGGGACCGGCAGAACGGAAGGCGTCTTCCAGCTGGAGAGCGGCGGGATGAAAAGCTTTATGAAAGAGCTGCGCCCGCAGAATCTGGAGGACATCATCGCGGGAATTTCCCTGTACCGGCCGGGCCCCATGGATTTTATTCCAAAGTATATCAGAGGAAAGAACAATCACAGCGATGTGGTTTACTCCTGTCCTCAGCTGGAGCCGATTCTCGCGCCCACTTACGGGTGTATCGTCTATCAGGAGCAGGTGATGCAGATCGTGCGGGACCTGGGCGGTTATACACTGGGGCGAAGCGATCTGGTGCGCCGCGCCATGAGTAAGAAAAAACAGGCCGTCATGGAGAAGGAGCGGGCCAACTTTATCTATGGGAACGCGGAGGAAGGCGTTCCGGGCTGCGTGGCAAAGGGGATCGATGAGAAAACCGCGGGCGGCATTTACGACGACATGATGGATTTCGCAAAATACGCCTTTAACAAGTCCCATGCGGCCTGCTATGCGGTGGTGGCTTATCAGACCGCGTTTTTGAAGTATTACTATCCGGTGGAGTTTATGGCGGCGCTTTTGACGTCCGTGATCGACAATCCCGGCAAGGTTTCCGAATATATTCTGATCTGCCGCAGCATGGGAATCGAACTGCTGCCGCCGGATGTGAACGAAGGGGGAAAGGGATTTTCCGTGTCGGGAGACAGGATCCGCTATGCCCTGACGGCGATCCGGGGCGTGGGAAGGCCCGTGATCGACAGTCTGGTACAGGAACGTCAGGCCAGAGGTCCGTTTACCAACCTGAAGGATCTTATCACCCGAACGGCGGAGAAGGATCTGAACAAGCGTGTGATGGAGAGTTTTATCAAGGCGGGAGCCCTGGACGGCCTGGGCGGCACAAGAAAACAGTTCATGAGTGTTTACGCGCAGTTTATGGACAGTGTTTCAAAGGAACGCAAAAGCAGTATGGCGGGTCAGATCTCGCTGTTTGATATCGCCGACGAGTCCCAGAAGGAGGAATTTGACGTACGTCTTCCGGATGTGGGAGAATATCCCAAGGAGATGCTGCTTTCCTTTGAAAAGGAAGTGCTGGGCATCTATATAAGCGGACATCCTCTGGAACAGTATCGGGAAATCTGGCAGAAATATATTACCAATACCGCCGGTGATTTCGCGTTGGACGAAGAGACCGGCAGCATAAAAGCGGAAGACCGGAGCGTTGTGACGGTGGGCGGCCTTGTGACCGATAGGACGGTTAAGTACACCAAAGACAACAGGATCATGGTGTTTCTGAATCTGGAGGACCTGGTGGGAACTGCGGAGATCATTGTGTTTCCGACCGCGTATGAAAAGTATGGCGCGCTGATCCAGGAGGATGCAAAGCTTTTTATCCGGGGCCGCGTGTCCGCGGAAGAGGACAAGGACGGAAAAATTCTCTGCGACGAGATCGTGACGTTTGAGGATGCAGCCCGGCTGCAGGAGGGCGCTCCGCTGTTTCAGGAAAGAGCCCGCGGATCTTCGGGCCGCCGGATCGGTTCCGGCGTTTCCTGGACAGGCGCGGGACGTATGGGCGGGCCGTCGTACGGCGCCGCCGGATCGGGCCCGGCGGGAGGGAACGGCGCTCCCGCGGGGCTTCCCAAAGGACTGTGGATCCAGTTTTCCACACAGGAAAGCTACGAGGCAAGGGAACAGGAGCTTTTGTCCGCCATTGCGGATTCTGACGGAAACGACGACGTGGTGATCTATGTGAAAGATTCAAAGAGGATAAAGGTGCTGCCGCCGAACCTGCGGGTGAGTGCGGACGGGGAGCTTGCCGGAAAGCTTCGGGCGGCTTTCGGGGAGGAAAACGTAAAAATTCGCTGAAGTTGGCACACAGGCTATTGAAAACCCGGACGAAATGAATTAAAATAGGGTATCGAAGCAGAGAAAAGGAATCTGTTATCGGGAGGGAAACAGGTCATGGCAAGTGAGATTAAGACCATTGCGGTTATGACGAGCGGAGGCGACGCTCCGGGCATGAATGCCGCCATCCGCGCGGTTACCCGGACGGCAATTTCCAGAGGGCTGAAGATCAAGGGAATCAAGCGCGGTTACATGGGGCTTTTGAATGAAGAGATCACGGAGATGGAAGCGCGCGATGTCTCCGATATCATACAGCGGGGCGGCACCATTCTTGGAACGGCCAGATGTCAGGAGTTTCACAGGCCGGAGGTGCAGCAGAAGGCCGCGGAAATCTGCAGAAAGCATGACATCGACGGCATCGTGGTCATCGGGGGCGACGGTTCCTACAGAGGGGCGCAGGCGCTTTCCCGCCAGGGGATCAATACGGTGGGACTGCCCGGCACCATAGACCTCGACATCGCCTGCACGGATTATACCATCGGCTTCGACACGGCGGTAAACACGGCCATGGAGGCCATCGATAAGGTCAAGGACACTTCCTCTTCCCATGAACGCTGCAGCATCATTGAAGTGATGGGCCGCAACGCGGGCTATATCGCTCTCTGGTGCGGTATCTCCAACGGCGCGGAGGACATTCTTCTCCCCGAAAAGTATGACTACGACGAGCAGGAAATCATCAACCATATCATCGCCAGCCGTAAGCGGGGAAAAACGCATCATCTGATCATCAATGCGGAGGGCATCGGCCATTCGGTTTCCATGGCAAGGAGGATCGAGGCCGCAACGGGCATGGAGACCAGAGCCACCATTCTGGGGTATATGCAGCGGGGCGGAAACCCTACGGCCAGAGATCGTTATTACGCCTCGATCATGGGCGCGATGGCGGTGGATGTGATGCTTCAGGGAAAGACGAACCGTGTGATCGGTCACAGACACGGAGAATTTATCGACGTGGACATCGAGGAAGCGCTTCAGATGGAAAAACACATCGACGAATATCAGTACGAGGTTGCGCAGATGCTGACGATATAAGACGGCAAGACCGGAAGCATGTCCGGAAAACAGCGGCTCTCCCTGCAGGGAGAGCCGTCTTTGTAAAGGAGACTGGGGATGATCACCAGCAGTGCAAACGGGAAAGTAAAACAGGTGATACAATGGCAGAACAAAGCCAGAGAGCGCAGGGAGGCCGGAATTTTTCTGACGGAGGGGATTAAACTGTTTCAGGAGGCGCCGGAAGCGTGCGTCAGGGAAGTCTATCTGTCGGAGAATGCGGCGGAGCGTCTGAGAAAAGATGCGGTTCTCTGGGGAAAAATCCAGCGGATCGGTTATGAGACGGTGGAAGAGACGCTGTTCCGAAAAATGTCCGATACCGATACTCCACAGGGGATCCTGTGCGTGATCCGCAGGCCGGAGTACACGCTGGACCGTCTTCTGGACGGGCCGGCGCCGCTGCTGGTGATACTGGAGAACCTGCAGGATCCGGGAAATCTGGGAACGATCCTGCGGACGGGCGAGGGCGCGGGCATAACAGGCGTGATACTTGGAAAAGAAACGGTTGATATTTATCATCCCAAGACGGTCAGGGCCACGATGGGATCCATCTTCCGGGTTCCCTTCGTCTGTACGGACGATCTGAAGAAAACCGTGGAAATCGTCCGCAGCCGTGGCGTGAAAGTATACGCCGCCCACCTTTCCGGAAAGGATCTTTACACGGGACATTCCTTCCGCGGGGGAACGGCGTTTCTGATTGGGAACGAGGCAAAAGGCTTAAGCGCCGGGATGACGGCGCTTGCGGACGGCCTGCTGCGGATTCCCATGGAAGGGAAGGTAGAATCGTTAAACGCAGCGGTGGCGGCGGCCCTGCTGGTGTATGAAGCGCACAGACAGCGCAAGGCGTTTTGTGGCTGAAAAACGTAAAACGGAGAAGGCACCGGCAGCGAAAAGTTTCGGCGCGGAAAGGGAGAAAAAATGAAAATTGGATTGATCGGACTGGGAAATATGGCCACGGCCATGATCGGAGGAATGCTTTCCAGGGGGCTGGTGGAACCGGCGGACCTGATCGGTTCCGCAAAAACGCGGGAAACGGCTGAAAAAGTAAGGGAGACATATAAAATAACGACCGTTCTTGATAATGCGCAGGTGGCAAGGGAGGCGGATATCCTGTTTCTCGCCGTGAAGCCTGCGTTCATTGCGGAGGTGATAGAAGAGATCCGTACAGTCGTCCGTGAGGAAACCATCGTTGTCAGTATCGCGGCCGGATGGAATCTTGCCGGTCTGGCGGCGGCTTTCGGCAGACCGGAGCTGAAACTGGTGCGCTGTATGCCGAACACGCCCGCAATGGTGCTGGAAGGCTGTACCGGCATCTGTCTGGGGGATAAGGTGACCGCGGAAGAGGGAGAAAGGGTGATGGGGCTTTTCAACGCCTTTGGGAGAGCGGGCATCGTCCCGGAACGTCTGATGGATGTGGTCGTGGGCGTCAGCGGCAGTTCTCCCGCTTATGTGTTTCTGTTTATAGAAGCGATGGCGGACGCGGCGGTTGCGGGAGGCATGCCCAGAAAACAGGCGTATGAATTCGCGGCTCAGTCGGTTTTGGGAAGCGCAAAGATGGTTCTGGAAACAGGAATGCATCCGGGCCAGCTTAAGGATATGGTATGTTCTCCCGGCGGTACGACCATCGAAGCCGTAAAGGTTCTGGAAGAGAAAGGATTCCGGGGCGCGGTCATGGACGCTGTGGCAGCGTGTGTGAAAAAATCCGAAAATATGACAAAAAAATAAGGGTTGACAAAAATAAGTGCTTCTGCTATCATACAATCCGTAATAAATTTAACAAGTTTGTAATAATTTTATTAAGAAATGAAATTATTACTGTTAAATTTGTCAGGAGGGAACTGTATGACAAAAGGCAGAAAGCGGGCTGCGGCGCTGACAGGATTGGTCCTGGGTCTTATTATCGCGCTGCAGAGTATCACTGTTTCGGCCGGAAGTCTGGACAGTCTTAAAGGCGGGCTGTCGGCAGTGCTGAACCCCGGATCTGTGGGGCTGGCAGAAACAGAAAAAACATACGCAGGGGAATGGGACCTGGAGCTTTGGAATGCGGAAGAACAGGAAAGCACCCTGGTGATGGCCAACGTGAAAAGCGCGCTGAATGTGCGCAGCGAGGCCAGCGAAGATGCAGATAAGGTAGGAAAGCTGTACAAGGACTGCGGCGGCACGATTCTGGAGAGACGGGACGGGTGGACCAAGCTTCAGTCCGGCAATATCGTGGGCTGGGCGTCGGATCAATACCTTCTGTTCGGCGAGGACGCCGTGTCTCTGGCGAACGATGTGGGCAGAGCGGTGGCGACCGTGGACACGGAGGCGGTCCGGGTGCGGAGAGAGCCGGGCACGGAGTCGGATGTCCTGGGCAATCTGCCCAGGGGTGAGATCGTGGAAGTGCTGGGTGAGAACCAGGACGGCTGGGTGTGCGTAGACTACGATGGCGAGGACGGTTGGGTTTTCTCCGATTATGTGTCTCTGGATTTTCTGATCGACGCCGGTGAGACCATGGATGAGATCAAGGCGAGAGAAGAGGCGGAGCGGGAAGCGAAGCGCCATGTCAATTACGGCCAGTACACCACGGATGCGGATACGACGCTGCTGCTTGCGGCGCTGATCTACTGCGAGGCGGGCGGAGAGAGTTATGAAGGGCAGCTTGCGGTAGGCGCGGTGGTAATGAATCGTGTGAGAAGTTCCGCATATCCTGACAGCATTCACGGTGTGATCTATGCTTCCGGACAGTTTACCCCTGCTCTCAACGGTAAGGTGAACAAGGTGTATGAATCCGGGAAGATCCGGGAAAGCTGCGTGAGGGCGGCGGAGGAAGCGATCTCCGGCGTGTCCAATGTGGGAGACATGACACACTTCCGCAGAAACAACGGACGTGATGGAATTGTGATCGGCAATCATGTCTTTTATTAAAGCCGGACCGGCTTGAGAAAAGCGGATAAAAAGGCGCGGGGGTATCCCGCGCCTTTTTTGGGGGAAAGCTTTCTTTGAGGAACGCCGTTTCGGGAGCGGAACAGGCGGAAGGCGCCGGAAAGCGGACGAAACACTCGTCACCGTTCAGCTCGCGCCATTCGCAAAGCCGCGCTGACGCGCTTTTCGGCGCTGCGCGCCTACCTTTGCTCATGGCACTGCTCGCATACCGTTCAGCCCGCGCCATTCGCAAAGCCGCGCTAACGCGCTATCCGGCGCTGCGCGCCTATCTTTGCTCATGGAATGGCGCTCCCTCGACAGCCGCATACAGCGAAAAATTCGTGCGAGCACGATTTTCCGCTGTATACGGCTGTCGGCTGAACTGTTGCACTAAATCTCCTGAAGAAAGAGATTGCTACCGGGGCATATTTGTAGTAAACTGGGAATAGTAACAGAGGATTGCATCAACAATCCCGGAAAGGCGCGGGAAGAACAGGAATGGGTGAAATGATGATATTCTGGCTGGTTCTGCTGATCATAGCGATTGGTGTGGAGGTCTGCACCATGGGACTTACGTCCATCTGGTTTGCCGGCGGCGCGCTGGCTGCCATCCTGGCCGCGGTCCTGCATGCGCCTGTATTTGTGCAGGTGATTCTGTTTTTCCTGGTCTCCATAGCGCTGCTGATATTTACCAGACCGGTTGCCGTCAGATACTTTAACAGGGACCGCGTAAAGACCAACGTGGAGAGCATGGTGGGAAGGCAGGCGGTGGTGACCGGGGAGATCAACAATCTGCAGGGAATCGGTCAGGTCATGGTCTCAGGTCAGGAGTGGAGCGCAAGGAGCGTGGACGACAGCGTGAGAATTCCCGTGGGCGCTGTGGTGAATGTTGTTTCGATCAACGGCGTGAAGCTGATGGTAAAGATTGACAGCCAGATGGAGCGGGTGGCGCCGGAGACTCTGCACAATCTGCCGCCGGATCCTCTGAGCGTGACCCAGATGGAAGAGACAGAGTCCGAGACTGACTCCCGGTAACGGCCGGGAGGCTGAAAAACGTGTGCGCTGTCACGAAAACAGCGCAGAAAGAGGTACAAAATGTTATATCTGTTATTGATTTTGGTCGTGCTGATCCTTTGGATCGCGGTTACCTGCATTAAGATCGTGCCCCAGGCGCAGGCGTATGTGATGGAGCGTCTCGGCGCCTATCAGGGAACCTGGTCTGTAGGTTTTCATCTGAAGATGCCGTTTGTGGATAAGATTGCGAGAAAAGTCAATCTGAAGGAGCAGGTCGCGGATTTCCCGCCCCAGCCCGTGATCACAAAGGATAACGTCACCATGAGGATCGACACCGTGGTGTTTTACCAGATTACGGACCCCAAGCTGTTCACATACGGCGTTGAAAATCCCATGATGGCCATTGAGAACCTGACGGCCACCACACTCCGCAACATTATCGGCGATCTGGAGCTGGACCAGACCCTGACCTCCCGTGAGACCATCAACACAAAGATGCGCGCAAATCTTGACATTGCCACGGACCCCTGGGGGATCAAGGTAAACCGTGTGGAGCTGAAAAACATCATTCCTCCCGCGGAGATTCAGAACGCCATGGAGAAGCAGATGAAGGCGGAGCGCGAAAGGCGTGAAGCCGTAACCCGCGCGGAAGGCGAGAAAAAGGCAAAGATTCTGGAGGCGGAAGGCGCAAAGGAATCTGCGATCCTTCGCGCAGAGGCTGATAAGGAGTCCGCGATTCTCCGGGCGGAGGCGGAAAAGGAAAAACGGATCCGCGAGGCGGAAGGCGAAGCCGAGGCAATTTTAAAGGTACAGCAGGCGAACGCGGACGGTATCAGGATGCTGAAGGACGCCGGAGCGGACGAAGCCGTCCTCAAGATCAAGAGTCTGGAAGCGTTTGAAAAGGTAGCCGACGGTCAGGCCACCACGATTCTTCTTCCCGCGGAGCTTCAGGGTATCGCAAGTTTGGCGACGGCATGGAAGGAGAGCGTCAAAAGCTGAGAAAATGCAGGAAATGTGACTGCGGTCAATATTCAGTGAAAGCCGGTCCAAGGAGCATCTTCCGGACCGGCTTTTAAAGGGAGGAAAGGCGTTTCGGCTGCCTGACACGGATTTGTGATGTGCCGAGCGCCGTGCGGAAATGGAGTGGAAATGAATTTAAAGGGAAGAGATTTTTTAAAGCTTCTGGACTTTACCCCGGAGGAAATTCTGTATCTGCTGGATCTTGCGGCCCAGCTGAAGGAAAAGAAAAAGAAAGGGGTCCCGGTGGACACCCTGCGCGGGAAAAACGTGGCGCTGATCTTTGAGAAGACGAGCACCAGAACCAGATGTGCCTTTGAAGTGGCGGCCCATGATCTGGGGCTGGGAACCACGTACCTTGACCCGTCCGGTTCCCAGATCGGCAAGAAGGAGAGCATCGCGGATACCGCAAGGGTATTGTCGGGCATGTTTGAGGGGATCGAATACAGAGGTTACGGGCAGGAAATCGTGGAGGAACTGGCGAAGTATGCTTCCGTGCCGGTGTGGAACGGGCTGACCAACGAATTCCATCCGACCCAGATGCTTGCGGATCTTCTGACCATACGGGAGCAGTTCGGCTATCTGAAGGGAATCAGGCTGACCTACATGGGGGATGCCCGTTATAACATGGGAAATTCCCTGATGGTGGCCTGCGCCAAGATGGGAATGCACTTTACGGCCTGTACTGCGGCGAAATATTTTCCCAGTAAGGAGCTTACGGCACGCTGCAGGGAGATCGCGGCGGAGACAGGAGGCAGCGTGACGCTGACGGAAGACATAAAATCCGGCACCGGAGGCGCGGATGTGATCTATACGGATGTGTGGGTCTCCATGGGAGAACCGGACCGGATCTGGGAAGAGCGGATTCGGGATCTTTCCCCCTATCAGGTAAACGCCGCCGTTATGAAGAACGCCGGGGCGAACGCTGTTTTCATGCATTGTCTTCCTGCCTTTCACGATCTTAAGACGAAGATCGGCGCAGAGATGGGAGAGCGGTTCGGGATCAGGGAGATGGAAGTGACGGACGAGGTGTTTGAGTCGCCGCAGTCCAGAGTGTTCGAGGAGGCGGAGAACCGGATGCATACCATCAAGGCTGTGATGGCCGCCACCTTGTAAAGGAACGGTGAAAGGTAAAGGAACGGTGAAAGGTAAAGGAACGGTGAAAGAACCGGAAGGTTTGGAAACATGAAATCGGAGATTTTGTCTCTCCTGAGAGACCGGCGGGATTATGTATCCGGTCAGGAACTCTGTGGGAGATTCGGCGTGTCCAGAACCGCGGTGTGGAAGGCGGTGGGACAGCTGAAAAAAGAGGGCTATCACATCGAAGCCGTCCGGAACCGGGGGTATCTTTTGGTCGAAGGGCAGGAACGCTTCGGCTTGCATGAGCTGGAAAGCCGCATGGATACCGTGTGGGCGGGACACCCTGTGTCTTACTATGACGAGATCGGTTCCACGAACCAGCAGGCGAAGCTGGATGCGGAACATGGCGCGGGACACGGCGCGCTTGTGGTCGCGGATATGCAGACCGCAGGGAGAGGCCGAAGGGGCAGAACCTGGAGCAGCCCGCCGGGCACAAACGTTTATTTTACTCTGATCCTGAAGCCGCAGCTGGATCCGGATAAGGCATCCATGCTGACGCCCGTGATGGGAATGGCGGTCGCGGAAGGAATCCGAAGAACCTGTGGTCTGGCTCCGCGGATCAAATGGCCCAACGACATTGTGATAAACGGGAAAAAGGTCTGCGGCATCCTGGCGGAAATGAGTCTGGAACAGGATTACATTCATTATCTGGTTATTGGCGTGGGGATCAACGTGGGTCTGCAGGAGTTTGCCCCGGAGGTGGCAAAGACCGCCTGTTGTCTTGAGAGGGAGTGCGGAAAAAAGATATCCAGAGCGGAATTGCTTGTCAATGTGCTGCGCTCCTTCGAGGAAGTTTACGAAATTTTTATCCAAAGCGGCGACCTGTCGGGACTGAGACAGCGGTATGAACGGCTGCTGGTGAACAAAGACAGACCGGTCAGAGTGCTGGATCCAGGGGGCGAGTACAGGGGCGTCGCGCGGGGAGTCAACGATCTGGGCGAACTGCTGGTGGAGAGACCGGACGGTTCCGTGACGGCAGTGTATTCCGGTGAAGTGTCGGTGAGAGGAATTTACGGATATGTCTGATGGGAAAAAAACAGTTCTCTGCGGCGCGAACGCTTACGAGATGAAATATTATTTCAACGAACAGTTTAACGCCATACCGGAGTCGGTGAAGGACGAACTGCATATCCTGTGCGTGCTGTTTACCGAAGAGGTGGGAGGCGTTTTCACCGTAGCGTTTGAGGAGGACGGCACTGTGGTGCTGGAGACCAACGCGGACGACGATGACATATATTACGACGAGGTCAGCAGCGGACTTATGGTGGCGGAAGTCAGGCGCAGGCGTCAGGAGCTGTTTGAAGCGTTACAGCTTTATTATCGTGTGTTTGTTCTGAAAGAAAAAATAGACGATCTGCAAAAGGAGGAATAGAAATGTCACAGACAGTATGTACGCAGTGCGGAACGGAATTGTCGGGGGAGGAGCGGTTTTGTCCAAAATGCGGACACGTTGTGGAAAAGGAGACGCAGGCGCAGGTTGCGGCCGCTCCGAAGACGGAGATGCAGGCGCAGGTCACCGCCGCTCCGGAGATGAAGACGGCTGACGTTTCGCCAACGGTAACGGAACAGCCGGCGTCGGGAAGGCGCGGGAAGAAGCTGACGCCCCTTTCGGTAGTTCTTTCCATCCTGATCTGTCTAGTACTGATCCTATTGGGGATCGGCGCCAGCCTGACCGGCATCGTGAAAATGAGTCTTGGGGAAACGGCCATCGAAACGGCGGTTGGGAATGTTGAGCTTGCCGAACTGAAAACCGGGCAGTTGTCCGGTTCGGGACAGAAAAACGAAACGCTGCCGCAGATGATCTATGACAGCATTGAACCTGGGTTTAAGGAATATATGCCGGAAGAGGAAGAGGCGCTGGAAGCCATCGAAGAGATTCTGGAGGAGGATTTTGTCAAAGATTTTCTGGCGGAGAAAACCCAGGATTACGTCAGCGACATCCTGACAGGTTCCGGGGACGGCAGAATCAAAGTGAAAGAAGTGACGGATCTGATCCGGAAAAACCGGAAAAAGCTGGAGGATCTGACACAGGGGAAATACCGGATCAGCGACAGCGATATTGAAGACGTCCGGGAGTATCTGGAGCAGAACCATGTTCTGGAGGATTTGGATCTGTCGGAGCTGCAGGATGAAAATGAGACTGCCTTCGATCTGGTACAGAATCTGTTTTCCTATTGGATGCTGGGGCTTCTGGCAGGACTGTTCGTGCTGTTTGTCGTTCTGTTGTTCCTGGCAAACCGCAGATTCAGAAGGTCTATGGTTTACCTTGGGATCAGTTTACTGCTCGTCGGCGCGGCGGACGTGACGCTGGCGATAATGACGGGGCGTATTTCCGGGCTTTTGAATGACATGCTCAGGCTGGGAGAAAAATTTTACGGCGCATTGTTGTCGCCTGTTCGCACGAACAGTTTTATTGTGGGCGGATGCACGCTGCTGGTCGGACTGCTGGCGCTGATCCTGCCTCAGGTTTTCAGAAAAAAGCGGCCTGCCGCGGGAAGGTAAGGCCCTGAGTCCCGCGACAGGGGCAGCAAGGAGCGGAAAGATGAACGGGATCCTGTATGACGCCAGAAAGGTATTGGCCTACGAAAGACTCAGACAGCTGGGGGAATACGCGGGAAAGGAAGCCGCCTTTACGGAGAGTCTCTGGTCGGAACTGATTCTGGACGGAGAGCTGATGGCGGAACTGATGTATTATCTGGATCATCATACCCTGCTGGATCAGGTAAAGTGCAGAGGCTATGCCCTGACGGACCTGTATGTCTGGCAGATGGACCGGTATAACCTGATCCGGGAGATCGGAAAGAATCCGTCGGGATGCAACAAGGAGACCATGGTGCTGAACGCGTTTCGGACCATGATCGATATGAAGAAGGATCCGGATACTTATGTGGAGCGCCTGACCCGGGGAACGGGAATGGATGAGCTGTAGGAAAGCGGTCAGACCGGGAGCCGCGGAAAAGAGGATGCATGATACTGGTAGTTGATGTGGGAAATACCAATATGACGTTCGGCGTATATCAGGGGGAGGAGCTTAAGGCGACGTTTCGTCTGACGACCCGAACCCCCAGGACGTCGGATGAGTATGGCATTTTGATCACGCAGCTTTTGAGCAATAACGGCATCGACGCGGGGGAGCTGGAGGGTTCCATTGCGGCCAGCGTTGTTCCCGACGTGATGCATGCTCTGAACGGGGCGATTACGCGCTATACGGGAACGAAACCCATGCATGTGGGGCCCGGGGTAAAGACGGGGCTGCGGATCGTTACGGAAGACCCGAGAGCCATCGGCGCGGACCGGATCGTGGACGCGGTGGCGGCGTATGAAAAGTACGGCGGACCTGTTCTGGTGCTGGACTTCGGTACCGCCACAACGTATGACCTGATCACCGGACAGGGCGAGTTCGCGGCCGGCATCACGGCTCCCGGCATCCGCATCAGTTCGGAAGCCCTCTGGACGCAGGCGGCGAAACTGCCGAACATCGAGATCAAAAAGCCGAAGAGTATTCTGGCCCAGGAAACGATCAGCAGCATGCAGGCCGGACTGGTTTACGGTCAGATCGGCCAGACGGAATATATCATTCGGAAAGTGAAAGAGGAAAGCGGTCTGAAGGATCTGAAGGTTGTGGCGACGGGAGGACTTGGAAGGCTGATCGCGGATGAGACGAAGGCCATTCATGTATATGACAGCAGCCTGACGCTGGAAGGACTTCGGATCATTTATGAAAAAAACCGAAAGAATACCCGGTAACGACGAAGCAGAGACGGACATCATGAAACTGACGATAGGCAATGTGATTTTGGACAATAATGTGATACTGGCGCCCATGGCAGGTGTGACGGACCTGCCATTTCGTTTGCTCTGCAGGCAGCAGGGGGCAGGTCTGGTATGCATGGAGATGGTAAGCGCAAAGGCCATCTGTTACAACAACAGAAATACCGAAAAACTGCTGGAGATTCATCCAAACGAGACGCCTGTTTCCCTGCAGCTTTTCGGCTCCGACCCGGATCTTGTGGCGGACATGGCGAAGCGAATTGAGGACAGACCGTTTGATATTCTGGATTTCAATATGGGATGTCCGGTGCCCAAGGTGGTAAACAATGGGGAAGGTTCCGCGCTGATGAGGGATCCCGGATTGGCAGAACGGCTGCTTACAAAGCTTGTGAGAGCGGTAAAAAAACCGGTGACCGTGAAGATCCGCAAGGGATTTGACGAAGAACACTGCAACGCGGCCGAAATCGCAAGGATCGCGGAAAGCTGCGGCGTGGCGGCGGTGGCGGTCCACGGGCGGACGAGGGAGCAGTATTACAGCGGAAAGGCGGACTGGGACTGTATCCGGCAGGTGAAAGAGGCTGTGAAGATTCCGGTGATCGGAAACGGCGACGTGGACAGTCCTCTGGCCGCGAAAGCGCTGCTGGAACAGACCGGCTGCGACGGCGTTATGATCGGCAGGGCGGCGCAGGGGAACCCCTGGATTTTCCGGGAGGTGGTATCGTTTCTGGAAACAGGCAGGATACCGGACAGGCCCGGCAACGGCGAAAAGAGGGACATGATCCTGAAACATGCCGGACTGCAGCTGGAGACAAAGGGGGAGTATACCGCGGTCCGCGAGATGCGCAAGCACCTTGCCTGGTATACGGCGGGGATGCCTCATTCCGCCGGATTCCGCCGGACGATCAACGGGATGGAGACCATGGAGGAACTGCTCGCGGGAGTGGAGACTATTTTTTCCGGATCATGCATAAAATAGTGCATGGACACGATCATCTATTTTTATAAAAAAAGGAATCTGACGGTGCCGGAGACGGAACCGGTACGGATGAACGACTATCTTTTGATCCGGGCAGGCGTTGATGTCGGGGAAGAGAGATGGTTTTCGCTGCGTCTTTCCCCGCAGTCTCCTGCGCCGGATCGAAAAGACGGCACGGAAGACGGCGGCCGCCGTTTTGAACGGTGGAGACCGGGCGCATGGAGAGAGCGCCGCCGCAGAGAAAAAAACAGGAGACGGGAAGAGAGAAAGGCGCAGAAAAACAGGGAGCAGGCCGGCCTTGAAATCCGACGTTTTCTGGAGGACATCGGGAAGCTGACGGAGGAGCGCGGCGAGTGCCGCTGCGCGTACGCGGACGGGGTGCGGAAATGCCTGATCCTGTCCCCGGAAGATGAGAAGAACAGTCTTGCGGCGCTTTGGCGGCAGAACTGGCCGTTTCCGGAATTTGACGGTTATCTGGAGCCGTTCTGGGTGGAAAAGCTTCTCAAACAGGCCAGGATTCCTCACTTCGTGGCGCTGGGCACCGCCGAAAGTACGCCTGCGGCGTTGGTAAGCTGCGCGCGGCGGATGAAGAGCCTGCGTTGGTTTCTTCGGGAGAGCGAATGCACCCGTCAGATACAGGATTTTGTGGAAGATTTTTACGGAGAGTACGGACTTGCCGCCGGACTGCAGACGCTGGAGGGAGAGCGGGCCTATGCCAGACTGCTGCTAAACACAGCGCAGCCCGTGTGTGTTCTGGACTTTTCCGGGGAGCCTTACGTGCCTTCCGGCGGACTGGCCCGGGGAAGCATCTGGATCGATTTCTGTTCCGTTGAGGAGAAAGCGCGGCGGATCCAGGAGCGGGAAGGCGGTATTTTTTATTTTTCCGTGAAAGAAAGCTGGAAGAGGGCCGGCAAATCTTGACACCGGAAGGAAAAATGAGTATAATACGGTAGTTAAAAGGGCGAGAGGGAAAATCAGCAAAAACCCGGATGCGGATCTACGGGATTCCATCGATATAAAATGAAACAGGCAGGAAAGGACACACGAAATGCAGGAGAAGAAAAACATTTTAACTTACGAAGGACTCAAAAAGTATGAAGACGAGCTGCATGAGCTGAAGGTAAACCGCCGTCAGGAGGTTGCGCAGAAGATCAAGGAAGCGAGAGAGCAGGGCGATCTGTCCGAAAATGCCGAGTACGATGCGGCAAAGGACGAGCAGAGGGATATCGAGGCAAGGATTGAGGAACTTGAGAAGATTCTGAAGAACGCCGAGGTAGTGCTGGAGGATGAAATCGACCTTGAGAGCATCAACATCGGCTGCAAGGTACGCCTTCTCGACATGGAGTACAGTGAGGAAATCGAGTATAAGATCGTCGGATCCGCGGAAGCGGACAGCCTGAAAGGGATGATCTCAAACGAGAGTCCGGTGGGCAGCGCCCTGATCGGGCGCAAGCTGGGAGATACCGTGGAGGTTGAGACGGCCGCGGGCGTGTTTGCATACAAGGTATTGGATATACAGAGATGCAGCTAGGACAACGTCCGCTGACGGACCGGACCACAGGATATCAGAAAATGCGGATCAACAGGGCGGGCGGACATGCGTCGATCCGGAAAACGCCATGCCGGGCTGAGACAAAAAGGAGAGACTTGAGAAGTGGCAGAAACGCAGAATGCAAATGGACAGGAACAGGACATCAATCAGCTGCTGCAGGTGAGACGGGATAAGCTCGCCGCATTGCAGGAAGCCGGAAGAGACCCTTTTACGATTACCAGATATGACGTGACCCACCACAGTTCGGATATCAGGGAAAATTATGAGACGCTGGAGGGAAAACCGGTCAGTGTGGCGGGACGCATTATGTCAAAGCGTATTATGGGGAAGGCGTCGTTTTGCAATATACAGGATCTGCCCGGCAGCATTCAGGTGTATGTGGCGAGAGACTGCATCGGCGAGGAACCCTATGCGGACTTTAAAAAGTATGACGT
Organism: uncultured Acetatifactor sp.; assembly: GCA_947586055.1. Taxonomy (GTDB): domain Bacteria; phylum Bacillota; class Clostridia; order Lachnospirales; family Lachnospiraceae; genus Acetatifactor. The sequence goes on from CANPXL010000003.1 coordinate 131,681, forward strand.
GGGCGATATCGTGGGCGTCAGGGGAGAGGTCTTTAAGACAAAGACGGGGGAAATTACCGTTCATGCATCAGAAATGACGCTGCTGTCAAAGAGTCTGCAGATCCTGCCCGAGAAATTTCATGGCCTGACAAACACGGACATTCGTTACCGCCAGCGCTACACCGACCTGATTATGAATCAGGAAGTGAAGGATACTTTTATAAAGCGCTCGAAGATCATCAACGCCATTCGCCGCTATCTGGACGGGGAAGGGTTTCTCGAGGTGGAAACGCCCATGCTGGTAGCAAACGCGGGCGGCGCAGCGGCAAGGCCCTTCGAGACGCATTATAATGCGCTGGATGAGGATGTAAAGCTGCGCATTTCTCTGGAGTTGTATCTGAAGCGCCTGATCGTGGGAGGTCTGGAGCGTGTCTTTGAGATCGGCAGGGTGTTCCGCAACGAAGGCCTTGATACGAGACACAATCCGGAATTTACCTTGATGGAGCTTTATCAGGCCTATACGGATTATTATGGGATGATGGATCTCACGGAGAACATGCTCCGCTATGTGGCCCAGGAGGTCTGCGGCACAACGCTGATTCCTTATGGGGACGAAATGATCGATCTGGGGAAGCCGTTTGCGCGGCTGACCATGGTGGACGCCGTGAAGCAGTACACAGGGGTGGATTTCGATCAGATCCCGGATACCGCCGCCGCAAGGAAAATCGCGGACGAGAGGGGCATACACTATGAGCCGCGCCACCAGAAGGGAGATATCCTGAATTTGTTCTTTGAAGAGTATGTGGAAGAACATCTGATTCAGCCCACTTTTCTGATGGATCATCCTGTGGAGGTATCGCCTCTGACCAAGAGAAAGCCGGACAAGCCGGATTATGTGGAGCGGTTTGAACTTTTCATTTACGGCAGGGAGATGTGCAACGCCTACTCGGAGCTGAACGATCCCATCGACCAGAGGGAGCGTTTCAGGGCGCAGGAAGCGGCGCTGGCGGCAGGCGATGAGGAAGCCAACACCACCGACGAGGATTTCATGAACGCGCTGGAGATCGGGATGCCGCCCACCGGCGGGATCGGATACGGCATCGACAGGCTGGTGATGCTTCTGACCAATTCGCCGGCGATACGGGATGTGCTGCTGTTCCCGACGATGAGAACGTTGGAGTGAGAAAGCCAGTAAAATCAAGGGGTTGAGCGATTTTGAGTTATGATTTACTACAAATTTACTACAAATTTGCTACGCATAATACGGAATAATACTTGATAATACGTTTTGTGCGGCATTCAATTTTATAAGGTTGTACCTTCAAGGACGCTTTCCAAGTGAGAATTTGGGAGTGTCCTTTTGTTATGGTCAAAAAAATAAACAAGGAGGTTCAAGTATGAACAGCACAGCGTTAAGAGCAGAGGCGCAGAGCGCAAACAACACACACATGGTTTTTGCAAACGAGGAACATGAGAAGTTTTATTATGAGAAACTGGAACTGTTCAAGACGCAGGCAGCCGGGACACAGAAACAGACGGAAATAAAAGAAAAGCGGAAAGAAGTGGATATATAAATTTCAAGAAATTTTTATTGCAAAAGCGGCGGAAACACCATAAAATATAGTTAGGAAAGTGCGAGTAAGCAAAGTGTCAACAGACATGGAAGCTTTTGTTTTCAGAATAACTATGTTTAGAATGAGCCATATTATTATTTGCAGGCAAATCATAATCATGTACTGACAAAGGAGGTGTTTCTTATGGCAACTTCAAGCATTACGAAGAATTTTATCATATCTGGTCAGAAACAGGTGGAGATGTTTGCCGATGCGATTGAAGCGTCTGCCAACGACCAGACACTTCGTGTTCCGATCAATGTTACCTATTTGCAGGGAGCAGATGAGATATTGAAATTCATGGAGAAAAGGAAGAAAGCGGATGCAGCAGTCATATAATATAGCAGCTTATTTGATTGCGCAGCTTGGAAAAAATTATAGTGACAGAGCAAAGGACAGAATAACAGGACAGGAACTTTTGGAAGCTGCTATCAGACAGCTTCAAATCTTGCAGTATCAGGTTGGTGGTATGGTAGCATTTGTGGAGGCGGATGATAATGAAAAGTTGCTTTCCTTTTATGAAAATTATGGATTTAAGCGCTTTGACACCAGACAAAGCACTTCAAGCAAAGATGAGCCGCATGAGCTTGTGCAGTTATTGAGATTGCTTTAAGTAAAATTTAATAGTAAATAAAAATACCGTCTTGTGAAATATGCAGGGCGGTATTTTTCTGTGGAAAAAGAAAGGGAAAAAGATTGAAAATTAAAATTTTCAATCGCGAGATTTGTGTCCGCGTACTGCTTGACACAAACTCGTTATGCGCAAAAATCAGCGCGGAAATGAGGTAGAAATATGGCAGATGCAAATGTAAACAGAAATTGAAGAAAGTGACTTGATCTGCATTTTTGCAGGCGAAAGTCGAAAAGAGGTCATTGAGGACATTAATGGAGCATTGCCGCATCTTGATGATGAGGATATGGCAGAATTATCGCACAGGGTGCTGGATAAACAACTGCAATAGTGTCTGCCATTCTAATGGACTTATGTGTTATTTATGCATAGGAAATTCAAGTATAAATGTTGCACCGCCGCCGGGAGTATCTTTTATAGATATTTTACCGTGATGCAGGTCCATGATGGTCTTGGCAATACTCAATCCCAAACCATAATGGTCCCTGGAGGTGGATTGAGATTTATAAAATCTATTAAAAATGTATGGTTTTTCTTTGTCGGGAATACCAGAGCCATGATCAATGAAATACAGTTGTAAATTCTCGTTTTTATTTTTTAATTCAAGAGTTATCAGGTCACTTGTATCAGAGTGTGAAATGGCATTATCTAACAGAATGGTTAGAAGCTGCATAACCAATGTCTTATCCAGCAGTGCCTCTTCTATTTCATTGTCGGGTAGTATGAACTCCATCTTTTTTTTATTTTCCAATAATAATGGCTGTGATAATTCATAAAATTCAGCAAGCAGCCTTTCAAAATCAGTTGGTTGAAATTCGGTTTTCCATGTATTCGTTTCGCTTGATGCAATAAATAGGAGTGTCTTAACAATTTTATCCATGCGGATGCATTCTTGTTCAATAATGTGTTTTGCATTAGGCAAATTGCTGGTATTTGCAATTGATATTACAGACAGAGGAGTTTTTAACTCATGAGAGGCAGAAGCTATAAAGTGTTTCTGGCTCTCCATGTTTTGGTCAATAGGCATAATGGCTATTTTTACAATGTATTTTCCCAGAAAAAAGAACGCTGCCAAAAGGAATGTTTCTAAAAAAATGTATTGAACGATTTGAGAGAATGAAAAAATTTTATGGTTTATCAGACACGCTGTGTATAATTCATATATTGTGCCGTTTGATGCGTTAATTTGAATATAAGACCATTTGAATTTTTCTCCGTTAAGCGCTATTGTCTCAAAAGAATACAGTTGGGGACTGGCATTATTATGAATGGAATCTGTTTTAAAATAATGGAGCATTTGTTCCTGAATCTTTTCTTGTAATAAGTCTGAGGATATTTCAATTTCGGAAGGGCGGTAGGAAAAAAAGATGTTGTCATTCTCAGTTGTGACCAATACCAGAATAGGAATATTGGCATTGTATTGTTCAATTGTCTTTTCGGAAATAGCAATGTTGTTTTGCAGCTGGAGAATAATGTTATTTGTGTAACTTTGAAACAACAATGCTCTGTTGTTGATCGAAGAAGAATAATTATTATAAATCATAAATAGCGTAATGAAAGTAATAAAAGTTACAGAAGTTATATAGTATATTAAAAAAATTTTTTTGTATAACTTATTTATCATATTTCCTCTCATTCTGCCGTGTCTTTGGCTTACAATCAAGCGCTGGTGTTTTCGGAGGACACAAGCATATAACCTATTCCATAAACTGTCTGAATGGAAATGGAACTTTTTAATCGTTTTAGATGTCTGCGCAAAAAATAAATATAATTGTCAACATTATTGGATTCTACCTCAGCACCAGGTCCCCATACGCAAGATAATAGCTGTTCACGCGAAAAAACTTTTGCAGGGTTTTTCAAGAATAATTCCATTAAGCAATATTCTGTTTTTGTCATGTTTACACTTTTATGATTACATTCTAAGGTGTGGCGTGACAGATCTAAAGCAAGATCACCATATCGCAGTGAAGATTCAAGCCGTAAGCGATACGGTCTTCTCAATATTGCTTTTATACGGACAATCAGCTCTTCTATGTGAAATGGTTTCGTGATATAGTCGTCTGCGCCAGCATCGAACCCTTCAATTTTCTGTTGTAATTCCCCCAGCGCTGTCATGAAAATAACCGGGGTGGAAATACCGGAAGTGCGAATGAAATTTAAGATTGCGACGCCATCCATATCCGGCAGTATCCTATCTAATAAGATTACGTCATAAGCGGTCTCAGATACATTAAAAAGAGCATCTTTTCCATTTAAACAGGAATCAATAATAAAATTATTTTGAGTCAATTGTGCGGTCAGTAATTGACTTAAATTTATATCATCTTCTATTAGTAATATTCTCATTTTTTCTCCTAACTAAAATTCAAGAATGATCTGGTAACCTTATTATAGGTCATAAATATCTAAAAATCATCTAATAAACAGTTAGATTTTTTAAGGACTTTTAGATAATACATATATAAAATGGTCTGCATAAAATATGTTGATCAATTGGAGGTTTATTATGGGAAACAACTACTGGGAAAAAATGTTATGCATCTTATTGAGCACCATTTTAGTGGTGATGGTTTTGAGTGGATGCAGTGCGAAAACAAATGATGTAACGGAATCTGAGAATGCAGCTTCACAAGACTTATACACAGAGAAAGAAATTCCACTGCCAGATTCTATGCGTGAAGGGAATGTAACAATAGTTGGCTTTGAACAAAATGACAATCAGAACTTTGAACTTTTTTTATATGATCAGAGCGAGGGGCAGTTTAGAAAATATGAATTATCTGGGGACGATCAGTGGAATGAAGTACCTTGTGATTGGCTTAACAGCATACAGGGGGAAATACAATCTGGTCTCACACAAGTAAAATATAGAGATGGATGTTATTATGCTGCGTACGGCGAAACAAGTGGAAGGTTTCATCTGATTATCTCCACAGATGAGATAAATGCAACAGAAATAGATATGCAAGGCTGGCATAAAGCAGAAAACGAGGATCATTATCCTGTGGTGAATAAAATAGCTGTATTGTCTAAGGATACAGTCGCAGCTACGTTAAGTGACGGAACTTGCCAGATTCATAGAAATGGAGAGTTGATAGGCAGTTTTAACGGTGGAGAAGCATATGCTCTTTCAGGATATGATAAGTATGCTGCACGGTATAATGATGGAAATACGGGGGTTTACCTGTATAATGTGGAACAAAAGGATATAGAAAAAGAAATACTGCTGACAAAACAATACCAAAATGTGCCTCAGATTTTTATGAATGGGGAGAATAATATCTTTTTGGTTGGAGATTTGGGTATTTTAGAAATAGACAGGGAAAGTGAAAAGTGTGTGACCGTAGTTGCGGCAGAGCAGACAATGCTCTCAAATGCAGCATATTTTCCGCTGTGGTTTGAGGAAAAGAATGGAACGATATATATTTTGTTTACTAACCGGAATCAGACGAGTGGAAGACTTGTTCAATATCAGCAGGGTGATGGAAATGATAATTCATCATTAGTCAGCACGGATGGCAATCAGCTGACAATTTATGGGTTATATGATAATGAACTAATCAGAACAGCGGTCAGCGAGTTCAGATTAAAACATCCGGATATAGATATTATCTATGAGGTGGCAGAAAGGGCAGAGGGCGCGGTGACGGAGAGCGATCTGGTGCGCACTTTGAATGCGCGTATTGCAGCAGGAAATGGCCCTGACATTTTTGTTTTGGATGGTCTGCCGATGGATTCCTATGTGGATAGGGGAATTTTAGAAGATTTATCCGGGATGCTTTCTGAAACAGATGTGATTCCTAATATACAGATTGCTTATGAGAGTGGCGGAGAAATATATGCGGTTCCAGCCAGAGTCGGTTTGCCTATTATAATTGGGACACAAGATGTTATGAATAGGAGCAGCAGTTTAAGCAGTCTGGCTGATTATGCCAATCAAGCAGAACCACCCTATTTTGTTGAAGGTTCAGAATCATATGAAACAGTGATTGAAAGCTTTTTGCCTTTTTATATCAACAGCATAGTGAATGAAAACCACATTGATCAAGACAAACTTAGGATGTTTTTGGAGGATATGAAGAAAATATCGGATTCTGTAAATGCGGTTGAGATCACGGATTTTGATTCTTCGCATTCACCCAGAAGGTTAGCATACGGGCAGGTGTCTTTGTCGGTCTGCACAATGAAGGGAATGATTGACGACGAAGCTACAGAAATGATTGCATTTGCTAAACTGAAAGGAGATTATGCGGTCTATCAGAACTTATTTGAACCGTATGGTCTTTTGGGAGTGTATAAAGCAAGCGGGCAAAAAGAACTGGCGATAGAATTTATAAAAACAGCGCTTTCTTATGAAGTTCAGGAGACGGAATACCGGCATGGAGGATTTCCGGTAAGCCTGTCAGCTCTTGAGAAATGGAGAGACACTGACAGTGAAAGAGGCGGCGCTACCGGTGATCCTGATACCGGAATACAAATAAATTATAAATGGCCGGATGCGGCATCCAGAAACAGATTGTATGAAGAAATTTTATCGTTGAAAACTCCAATCGTATGTGATCAGGTTGTCAGACAACGATTGGAAGTGTCTGCGGTCGCATATTTGAAAGGAGAGATTACACTTGAAACTGCCGTACAGGAAATCGCAAACGAAGTGGACTTATATCTTCAGGAATAATACATGGGGGTTTTGGATGCTTTTGCCGAGTATAGTTGGAGTGGCTGTTTTTCATGTCATTCCTATGGCAGAGATGTTCAAGAGGTCATTCACAAATAACACTACAAAAGCATTTGTAGGATTCCAAAATTATATCAGCGTTATTGGTAATCCGTCTTTTAAACTGGCAGTGAAAAAAACGATTTTATTTTTGGGAACCTGCATTCCTATTTTGCTCTTTTTTTCGCTTTTGGCAGCATATTTCGTCAGTAAGAAGGATGATATTAGAAAAACAGTTATGTTAATACCTATGGCGATTCCAGTAGCAAGCATTGTTTTGGTATGGAAACTTATGT